>CAZPTD010000041.1:0-20255 GCA_964588915.1 uncultured Neomegalonema sp.
GGCGAAATAGGCGACCTCGGCCGGCGTGTAGGCGGTGTTGAGCGGCAGGAAGACGGCGCCGGCGGCGGCGGTCGCGAGATAGAGAAAGAGGTTGTCGGGCGATTTCGCCGCCTGGACGAGCACGCGGTCGCCGGGCGCGAGCCCGAGTTCGCGAAGCGCGCCGGCCATGCGCAGCGCCGCCGCCGCCGCGTCGGCGTAGGAGAGGACGGCGCCGCCCTGAAGCCGCAGGAGCGGCCGCGGATCGTCGGCGCGCTCGGCGAGGAAGCGGTCGAAGAGGGCGTTGCCGGTCCGGGCCATCGGGCGCTCCTTTCAATGGCGGGGCCGCGAGCGTAGACTGCGCGGCGAGAGGCGCCAAGGCGCGCCCTGAGCCGCGCATCACGTCGCGTTCGTCAAGGGTTCGGAGGATGGCGCTCGCTTTTCGCTACGGCAGGGCGCGGTCGATCTTTCATGCGGTCGTCGCCTCGGCGCTCGCGCTCGCGTCCGTGTATTTCGCGGTCGAGACCTACGACCCGATCACCGAGATCGGCGCCTGGGCGGCGGCGCTGCTCGCGGCGGCGTGCGTCGTCCTCTTCCTGCGCAAGGCCTTCGACCGAAGCCCGGCGATCGAGATCCGACCGGAGGGCGTCTATGCGCGCCAGCTGGCCGGCGTCGTCGAATGGGGCGAGATCGACGCGCTCCGGCTTCGGCGCCGGAGGGCGCGGATCTTCTACGTGATACCGGCCGATACGCTCGAGCTCGTTCTCAGCGTCAAGCCCGAGGCGGACTTCTGGCGGCGTCGCGGCGCGTATCGCCGCTGGCTTCGCCTCGTCGCGGGCGTCTCGGGCCGCTGGGAGGTCGCCGTCAGCCTGAACGGGCTCGGCCGCCGCGCGGCGCGCCGGCTCGACGCGGCGCTCCGCGACGCGCAGCCGGAGCTCACGCGGCCGATGGAGATCGTCCGACGCGAGCGGAGAAAGGCCCGAGGCGGCGCCCCGTCGTGACGTCGCCGGCGTCTTTCTCGGACCGTCGTTCTCGTCTAGGTTCACGATTGCGGGTGTGGAGTCGGCGAGAACGAGCGAGGGCGAGGCATGTTCGGTTTTCTCAAGCGACTGTTCGGCGGCCGCTCGGCCGAGGCGCAGGCGCGCGCGGAGAGCCGGGCTCGAGCCGAGGCGTCCGGAGAGACGGCGAGCGCGTCGGTCTTCGTCTCGTCCGATCCGTCGCAGGGCGTCAACCTCGAGGAGGCGGCGGCGCTCCAGCGCGAGGCGATGGCGCGGATCGACGATTCGGACCTGCCGGTCTCGCAGAAGATCAACGCGGCGGCGCGGCTCCTGGTCGGCGGCGCCTTCCGCGAGGCGATCGCCGCCTATGAGGAGATCATGCGCCTGCATCCGGAGACGACCGCCGATTGCGAGGGCCAGATCGGCGCCGCGTATTTCTTCCTCAAGGACTACGAGACGGCCATCGACTACTACGAGCGCGCGCTGGCGAACGGCGCCGATCCCTCGATGATGCGGGACAATATCGAGGAGGCGGAGCAGGCGATCGCCGAGCGCGACGGCGGCGCCTGAGGCTCAACTCTCGCCCCGCGCTTCTTTGGCGAGCGCGGCGAGCCGCCGCCGGAGCTCCTCGGCGCCGGCGAGCGGCGGATCGAACCAGAGCCGCGCCGTCGCGTCGCCGGCGGCGAGGTCGAGCCCTTCCGTGTCCAGGCCGACGAGGCGCCAGTCGCCCGTCTCGCGGCCGAGGAGCGCCTCGGCGTAGAGCTTCACCGCGTCGGCGTGGTCGGCGTTCATATGCGCGACCGCCTCGGCCTCCATCGCCGCGAGCGCCGCGTCGGTCGGGCTGAGGACGTCCTCGGCGGCGAGCCGATAGGCCTTGGCGAAGCCGCCGTTCAACTGCGCGCGCTCGGGCGCGAGCCGCCAGAAGGCGAAATCCGCGAAATCGGCGTAGAGCGCCGCCTTCGGATGCCGCGCCAGGAAGCGCGCGCGCACCGGCGCGGCCGCGTCGCCGGCGAGCCGCTCGGCGCGGCCGACGACCGTGATCCTCGGATGCGCCAGCGGGTCGCCCTTGCCGGGCAAGCCGAGGAGCAGCGAGGCGCGCGGATCGGCGACGAGCGCCGGAAAATGCGCCGAGAGCTCGGAGATGAGAAAGACCGGCGCGCCGGCGCCGTCAGTCGCGAGGCTGACGCGGCTCGCCATCGGCCAACCGGTCTCGGGCTCGAGGGTCGCGAGCGCGCCGGAGCGTTCGGCGCGGATCAGCGTCTTCGCCTGCCGCCGCGCCGCGTCGTCGGGCTCTTGAAAGACGTCCTTCCGGGTCATGACGCGCTCCTCTCAGACGCCGAGCCAGCGCACCTGCGCCTCCTCGTCGGACCTCAGCGCCCCGGCGTCGCCGCGCCAGACGATCCGGCCGCGGCTCATCACGCTCACCTCGTCGGCGAGGCCGAGGGCGAAATTGAGGTTCTGCTCGACGAGGAGGATGGTGAGGCCGGCCTGCTTGAGCTCTTTCAGCTTCGCGAAGATCTGCTGGATGATGATCGGCGCCAGCCCTTCCGTCGGCTCGTCGAGGAGCAGGATGCGCGGCGCCGACATCAGCGCGCGGCCGATCGCGAGCATCTGCTGCTCGCCGCCGGAGAGCTCGTGACCGCCATTCGTCATCCGCTCGGCCAGATTCGGAAAGAACGCCGCGATCCGCTCGATCGTCCACTCGGCGCCCGGCGGCGCCAGCCGGCCGGCGAGCTCGAGGTTCTCGCGCACCGTCAGCGAGCCGAAGACGTCGCGCGTCTCCGGCACATAGGCGACGCCGAGCCGGGCGACGGCGTGCGGCTTGAGGCCGGAGACGACCCGGTCGGCCAGCGAGATGCGGCCCGCGCTGAGCGGCCGATGGCCGATCACCGCCTTCAGCGTCGTCGACTTGCCGGCGCCGTTGCGGCCGAGCAGCGCGTGAACGGAGCCTTCGCGCACCGCCAGGTCGAGCCCGTGCACGACCCGCGTCTCGCCATAGCCGGTCTCGACCCCGCTCAGCTCAAGCATCGGCGCGCCAGTCTCCCAGATAGATCTCGCGCACGACCGGGTTGCCGCGCGTCTCCTCCGGCGCGCCCTCGAAGACGACCTCGCCATAGTTGAGCACCGTGATCCGGTCGGCGACGTCGAAGGCGAGATCCATGTCGTGCTCGATGATCAGCACCGTCAGCTCGCGCGGCAGCGACTTCAACAGCCGATGAAAGCCCTCGATCATCGCCGGGCCGACGCCCGAGGTCGGCTCGTCCATCAGCAGGATCTTCGGCTTGGTCGCGAGCGCGACGCCGACCTCGAGCTGGCGGCGATTGCCGTAGGAGGCGGTCCGCACCGGCTTCTCGAGCGCGTCGGTCAAGGAGACGAGCTCGGCCGTCTCCGCGACGATCGCCTCGAGCTCGGGATCGCGGAAGCAGTCGCGCCAGAGCGAGGTCGTCTTGCCGCGGCCGGCGGCGGCGGCGAGCATCAGATTGTCGCGCACGGTCAGGTCTTCGAAGAGGTTGTTCTTCTGATAGCTCCGCGAGAGGCCGAGACGCGTGCGCCGCTCGACGGAGAGCCCGGCGATCGAGACGCCGTCGAGCAGGATGTCGCCGGCGTCGGCCTTGAGCACGCCGACGAGCAGGTTGAAGAGCGTCGTCTTGCCGGCGCCGTTCGGGCCGAGGATGACCCGGCGCTCGCCCTGCTCGAGCGCGAGCGACACGTTCTTGGTGACGTGAATGCCGCCGAACGACTTCCTGAGATCGCGCACCTCAAGCACGGCGATCCTCCGTCTTGGCGGCGCCGAGGCCGCGCAGCCTTCTCGACCACATATGCTCGGCCTGGCCGAAGAGGCCGCGTCCGCCCGCGACCACCGTCGCGATCAAGAGGACGCCGACGATGATGTGCCAATGATCGGTGTAGCTCGACGCCTCGTGTTTGAGGAGCACGAACACGGTCGCGCCGAGCAGCGGTCCGACCAGCGTTCCGAGTCCGCCGAGAATGACGACGATCAAGACCTCGCCGGAGACGACCCAAAGCAGAAGCTCGGGCGAGATGTAGAGCGTGTGCTGGGCCGCGAGGACGCCGGCGACGCCGGCCAGGAGCGCCGAGAAGCCCATCGAGCGGGCGCGATGGAGCGACGTGTTGACGCCGATCGCGCGCATCCGCGCCTCGTTCGAATGGATGCCGCAGAGCGTCCGTCCGAAGGCGGATCGGAGCACCCAGGCCGCGGCGACATAGACGAGCAGAACGAGCAGGATCGCGTAGAGCGCGAAGGTGAGCGACTCGTTCAGGTCGATCCCGATCGCGGAGAGATCGAAGCGCTCGACGCCGCCCATGCCGTCGTCGCCGCCGAGCCAGCGCGACTTGAAGATGACGGTGTAGACCATCTGCCCGAAGGCGAGCGTCGCCATGATGAAGAAGATGCCGGTCGTCCGCCCGGTGATCCAGCCGACCAGCGTGCCGAAGACCGCCGAGGCGGCGACGGCGGCGACGGCCGAGGGCAGCGTCGGCAGGCCCCATTTCACGGTAAGGATGGCGTAGGAATAGGCGGCGACGCCCATGATCGCGCCGTGGCAGAGCGAGACAATGCCGCCGAAGCCGGCGACCACGTCGAGGCTGATGGCGAGAATGGCGAGGATCGCGATCTCGATGATGATCTCGCGCGAGAAATAGCCGCCGAAGACCGCATAGGCGGCGAGCCCGACGATGATCGCGGCCAGAAGAAGCGTGCGCGGCGTCGTCTGATGGAACATCTTCTCAGCCCCGAGCCGGAACGAGGCCCTGCGGCCGATAGACGAGAACGACCGCGAGCAAGACGTAGGTCAAGATCGCGGCGACTTCCGGGATGACCGCGGCGCCGATCGTCTCGATGAAGCCGACGACGAGAGAGCCGACGATCGCGCCCTGCAGACTGCCGAGGCCGCCGACCACGACCACGATGAGCGTCGGGATCAGGATCGAGACGCCCATGCCGGTCGTCGCCGAGAAGATCGGCGCGGCGACGACGCCGGCGAGGCCCGCAAGCCCGCAGCCGACGCAGAAGACGACGAAGAAGAGCCGCGCGACGTTGACGCCGGTCGCCGCCGCCATGTCGCCGTTCTCGACGCTGGCGCGGATCATCGCGCCGATCTGCGTGCGCGAGAGGACGAGCCAGAGCCCGATCATCACCGCGGCGCCGAGGACGATGATGAAGAAGCGATAGGCCGGATAGGGAAAGCCGAAGAGGTCGATCGCGCCGGAGAACGCCTCGGGCGCGTCGAGGCTGAGCGGAATGTCGCCCCAGCCGATCCGCGTAAGGTCGAGAATGACGAAGATGAGGCCGAAGGTCACCAGCACCTGGTTCATCGGGCCGGCGTTCTGCAGCCGCTGCACGAGCGTGAAATAGAGGAAGGCTCCGATGAGCATAACCGCCAGCGGCGCGACGACGAACGCGGCCCAGTAGCTGCCGGTCTCCAAGGCGAGCGAGATGCCGAGATAGGCGCCGAGCATATAGAACGCGCCATGGGCGAGATTGACGAAATGCAAGAGGCCGAAAATGACGGTCAGGCCGATCGAAAGCAAAAACAGCAGCATCGAGTACTGCAAGGCGTTGAGCAACTGCAGCGCCCAGAAATTGACGTCCATCTCAATTCCTTACCGCTGAATAAACCAAAGGGCTCTTTCCGCCGCCACGCGGAAAGAGCCGAATAGGTTTAGTTGAGCGAGCAGCCGTTCGGGGCGTCGCGCACGCCTTCGACCACGCCGATGATGCTTTGGGTCAGCCCGTCGCCGTCGGCGACCGTCTCGAAGATGTAGATGTTCTGGACGACGTTGTTGGTCGCCGGATCGATCTCGAGCGGGCCGCGCGGACCGACATAGCTGACATTCGGCAGCGCCGCGGCGATCGAGGCGCGGTCGGTCGCGCCGGCGTCGACGGCGCCCAAGAGCAGCCGGGCGGCGTCGTAGCCTTGGACCGTGTATTCCGACGGCGTGCCGTCGTAGCGCGAGCGGTAGGCCTCGACGAAGGCCGCGTTCTCGGGCGTGTCGAGCGTCGGCAGATAGTGGAGCGACGCGATCACGCCGATCGCGGCCTCGCCTTCGGCCGCGACGTAGAGCGGCGAGGTGAGGAAGCCCGAGCCGTAGAGCGGCAGCGACTCGGCGAGGCCGAAGCTGTCATACTGCTTGACGAAGCTGATCGCCTCGCCGCCGGCGTAGAAGACGAAGAGCGCGTCGGCGCCCGAGGCGGCGGCGTTGGTCAGATACGGGCCGAAATCCTGGGTCTGGCCGAAGGGCGTGAACTCGCCGCCGACGACCTCGCCGCCGGCGGCGGTGAAGGTGCCCGTGAACGCCTCGATCATCTGCCGGCCGGCGGCGTAGTCCGGCGCGAGCGTGTAGGCGGTCTCGATCCCTTGCGCCGCCATCCAGTCGCCCATCGGCCGGTTGATCTGGCCGTTGGAGAAGGAGACGCGCACGATGAAGGGCGAGCAGGCGTCGCCGGTCGCGGCGTCGTTGCCGGCGTTGGCGACGATCAGCGGCACCTCGGAGCCGTCGACGAAGTCGCGCACCGCGCCGAGCACGCCCGAGGAGACGATGCCGACGATGACGTCGACCTCGTCCTCGAGCACGAGCTTGCGGGCGTTGGCGAGACCGACCGGCGGCTTCACCTCGGTGTCCTCGGAGACGATCGTGAACTCGCCGGCGCGGCCGGCCTCTTCGAGCGCCAGCATGAAGCCGCGCTCGATCTCTTCGCCGAGGGCGGCGTAGGTGCCCGTCTTCGGCAGCAGCAGCCCGATGGTGATCTCCGCCGCCGCTTGGCCGGCGACGCCGAGCGAAACGAGGGCGGCCGTCGCGGCCGTCCAGAGCGACTTTCTCATTCAATCCTCCCAGTTTGGCGTCCGGCGCGTCGAAGGCCCGGATCGGGTTCAGCATTATGCAGAAAAATGCGACACGTAAAGTCGGATATTGCACTATGACGCCAACTTTGCATTATAGCGCATAAAGCGCCGGGCCGAATCCGGCGCGCAGAGGTGAGGAAAGCCCATGACCCGAGAACGCTTCAACGCGCTGGTCGGCGAGCTGGCCGAGGCGATCGGCGACCGTCCGCTCGACGGCGCGCTTGCGGATCATCTTAACGCCAGTTTCCCGGCCGATGGCGAGCGTTTCGCCGAGTTGAAACGGCTCTGCGCGGCCGGCGAGCGCGAGGGCTGGCTGATGGCGCGCGAGGCCGGCGGAATCAAGTACGGCCGCGCGGTGAAGCCGGGCGCCGAGGCCGGCGCCTTCAGCGTCGACGTCGTCCGCATGAAGGACGTGAAGGGTCCGCATCACGTCCATCCGAACGGCGAGATCGGCGCGGTGATGGCGCTCGAGGGCGCGCCGAAATTCGACGCGTTTCCGGAAGGCTGGTACGTTTACGGTCCGGGAACCGATCATCACCCGACGGTGACGGGCGGCGACGCCTACGTCCTCTACCTGCTGCCGCAGGGCGCGATCGAATTCACCGGCAAATAACGACGACGCGCGGCGCGCGCGCGCCGACGGGCCGACCGGGAGGAAGGAACTCGTGAGCGAGAACGCAGCTCTTTATTTCGTCGACCGCCATCTCGCCGAAGGGCGCGGCGACAAGATCGCCTTTCGCGAGGCGGACGGCGCCCGGCGCGGCCTGAGCTATCGCCAGCTCTCGGAGGAGGCGGCGCGCTTCGCCGGCGCGCTCTACCGCCGCGGCGTGAGGCGCGAGGAGCGCGTGGCGATGATCGCGCTCGACACGATCGAGTTTCCGATCGCGTTCTGGGGCGCGCTCAAGGCCGGCGCGATTCCCGTGCCGATCAACACGCTGCTGGCGGCGCCCGTTTACGAGACGATCCTGAGCGACTCGCGCGCGTCCGTCCTGATCGTCTCGGAGGCGCTTTGGCCGACCGTCAAGCCGGCGGTCGACGGCGCCCGCTTCTTGCGCACGATCGTCATCATCGGACAGGCCGAGGCCGGCGCCGAGAGCTGGCGCGAGTTCATGCATGGCGCGCGGCCGGCGCAGACGGTCGACGCGCTCGGCGACGAGCTCGCGTTCTGGCTCTACTCCTCGGGCTCGACCGGCGCGCCCAAGGGCGTGCGGCATGTCCACTCGTCGCTGAAGGCGACCTGCGACACCTTCGCGGCGCAGGTGCTCGGCGTCCGCGAGAGCGACGTCGTCTTCTCGGCGGCGAAGCTCTTCTTCGCCTACGGGCTCGGCAACGCCATGTCCTTCCCGATGTCGGTCGGCGCGACGACCGTGCTGTTCTCGGGCCGGCCGACGCCGGACGCCGTGCTCGACATCTTCGCGCGGGAGCGGCCGACGATCTTCTGCGGCGTGCCGACGCTCTTCGCCGCGCTCCTCGCGGCCCAGGAGCGGAAGGGCGCGCCGCCCGAGCACGCGATCCGGCTCTGCACCTCGGCCGGCGAGGCGCTGCCGCGCGAGATCGGCGAGCGCTGGCAGCGGTTCTGGGGCGCCGAGATCATCGACGGCGTCGGCTCGACCGAGATGCTGCACATCTTCCTCTCGAACCGGCCGGGCGAGGTCGTCTACGGCACGTCCGGCACGCCGGTGCCGGGCTACGAGGTGCGGCTCGTCGACGAGCATGACGAGGACGTCGAACAGGGCGAGGTCGGCGAGCTCCTGGTGCGCGGGCCGTCGAGCGCCGAGGGCTATTGGAACCGGCGCAGCAAGTCGCGCGACACCTTCGCCGGGCACTGGACGCGCACCGGCGACAAATACGAGCGCACGCCGGAGGGCCGCTTCGTCTACTGCGGCCGCACCGACGACATGTTCAAGGTCTCCGGCATCTGGGTCTCGCCCTTCGAGGTCGAGCAGGCGATCGTCGAGCATCCGTCGGTGCTCGAGGCGGCGGTGGTCGCGCGCGAGGACGAGGACAAGCTCCTGAAACCGGCGGCGTTCATCGTCCTCAAGCAAGGCGCGCAGCCCTGCGAGGCCGGCGAGCTCAAGGAGTTCGTCAAGGCCAAGATCGGCATGTGGAAGTATCCGCGCTGGATCGAGGTGGTCGACGAGCTGCCGAAGACCGCGACCGGCAAGATCCAGCGCTTCAAGCTGCGCGAGAGGGAGGGCGCATGACGACGATCGATTGGTCCAAAGGCTCGGGACGCGCCGCGGCGGGCGGCAAATCGCTCGAATGGGCGAGCTTCGGCGAGCGACGCGCCGGCGCGCCGGTGATCGTGACGCTGCATGAGGGTCTCGGCTGCCTGGCGCTCTGGCGCGACTTTCCCGAGCGGCTCGCCGCGGCGACGGGCTTGCCGGTCTTCGCCTATTCGCGCGCCGGCTACGGTCAGTCCGATCCGACGGAGCTTCCGCGGCCGCTCGACTACATGACGCGCGAGGCGCTCGGGCCGCTGCCGGAGATCCTCGATCAGGTCGGCGCCGAGCGCTACGTGCTGCTCGGCCATTCCGACGGCGCGACGATCTCGGCGATCTACGCCGGCAGCGTCGAGGATTTCCGCGTGCGCGGCCTGGTGCTGATGGCGCCGCATTTCTTCACCGAGCCGATGGGCCTGGCCGAGATCGCCAAGGCCAAACAGGTCTACGAGACCGGCGATCTGAGGGCGCGGATGGCGAAGTATCACCGCGATCCCGAGGCGACCTTCCGCGGCTGGAACGACGCCTGGCTCGATCCGGGATTCGAGGCGTGGAACGTCGCGGAAGTGATCGACTATCTGCGCGTTCCGGCGCTCGTCATCCAGGGACGGCAGGACCAGTACGGCACGCTCGCCCAAGTCGAGGAGGTCGAGACGCGCTCCTATGCGCCGGTCGACGTCGAGATTCTGGACGCGTGCCGCCACGCGCCGCACGCCGATCAGCCGGAGAAGACGCTCGCGGCCATCGCCGAGTTCACGCGCCGGCTGGTGGCGATCGAGCAAGCCGAAGTGGAGGTCGCATGAGACTGGAGAGCTATGTCGGCGGGACCTGGCGTTCCGGCGCCGGCGAGGGCAGGCCGCTCGTCAATCCGACCACCGGCGCCGAGATCGCGCGCGCCGACGCGGGCGGGCTCGATCTCGCCGCGGCGCTCGAGCATGCGCGCGAGAAGGGCGGCGGCGCGTTGCGCGCGATGAGCTTCGCCGAACGCGGCGCGTTGCTCCGGGCGATGGCCGACGCGCTCCAGGCCAAGCGCGCCGACTACGAGGCGATCGCGCGCGAGAACTCGGGCAACACCGCCGCCGACGCGTCCGTCGACATCGACGGCGGGATCTTCACGCTGAAGACCTATGCGCGGCTCGGTCAGACGCTCGGCGACGCCAAGGCGATCCTCGAGCCCGGTCAGGACCAGCTCGCGCGCGATCCCGTGTTCTTCGCCCACCATCTCTGGACGACGCGGCCGGGCGTCGCCGTCCAGATCAACGCCTTCAACTTCCCGAGCTGGGGCCTCTGGGAGAAGGTCGCGCAGGCGACGCTCGCCGGCGTCCCGAGCGTCGCGAAGCCGGCGACGGCGACGGCGCTCCTCTCCGAGCGGATGGCGCGCGACGCGATCGCGTCCGGCGTCGTCCCGGAGGGCGTCCTGTCGCTCATCTGCGGCGGCGGCGAAGGGCTCGTGGACGCGCTCGGGCCGATGGATTCGGTCGCCTTCACCGGCTCGGCGGCCACGGCGACGGTGATCCGCCGGCAATGCGCCGAGATCGAGGCGGCGCCGCGGCTCACCGTCGAGGCGGACAGCGTCAACGCGACCATTCTCGGGCCGGACGCCGCGCCGGGCTCGGCGGTCTTCGATCTCGCGGCGCGCGAGGCGCTGAAGGCGCTCTCGGTCAAGGCCGGCCAGCTCTGCACCAACATCCGCCGGATCTTCGCGCCCGCCGCGATCGCCGACGCCTTCGCCGAGGCGCTTTCAGAGAAGGTGGCCAAGCTTGTGGTCGGCGATCCGGCGGACGAGGCGACGCGGGTCGGGCCGCTCGTCAACGCCGCTCAGCGCCGGGACGCCGAGCAGAAGATTTCCGAGCTCATGAGCGAGGCGAAGGTGGTCTCGCAGGCCTCGGCGGAGGCGCCGGAGGGAACCGGCTTCGTCGCGCCGACGCTGCTCTTCTGCGGCGCGCCGGCCGAGGCGAAGATCGCGCATCGGGTCGAGGTCTTCGGACCCTGCGCGACGATCATGCCCTATCGCGACCTCGCCGAGGCGGCTGCGCTCGGCGCGCGCGCCGAGGGATCGCTGGCGCTCAGCCTGTTCTCGAACGATCCGGCGGTTCAAGCCGAGATCATCGGCGCGCTGGCGCCTTGGCACGGCCGCGCGCTCGTCGTCGACGAGGAGGTCGGCAAGGCGCATACCGGCCACGCGATCGTCATGCCGCAATGCGTCCATGGCGGTCCCGGCCGCGCCGGCGGCGGCGAGGAGCTCGGCGGATTGCGCGGCCTGCGCCTTCATATGCAGCGGACCGCGATCCAGGGCGGGCCGACTCTCGTCGGCCGGCTCGCCGAGACCGCGGCGGAAGCGACGCTGTGACCGAGCCGGGCCAGACCCTCGCGCTGCCGCAAGCGCCCTACACGCCCGGTCGCGGCGAGCGGCCCGCCGAGAGCTGGTTCGAGCCGATCAAGGAGGCGCTGCCCGAGAACGCCTCGATCAAGGAGCTCGCCGCGAGCGCGGCCTTCGCGGCCGGGTTGGAGGCCTTCCGCCGCGGCTACTACTGGGAGGCGCACGAGTTCTGGGAGGCGGTCTGGATGCGGCTGCCGCCGGCGTCGGCGGAGCGGCGGCTGCTGCAGGGGCTCATCCAGCTGGCGAACGGCGCGCTCAAGCGGCGCATGGATCTCGCCGGCGCCGCCGCCCGCATCTTCGAGCGCGCCGAGGCCGCGCTGACGGAGGCTTTTCGCGGCGGCCGCGCGGCGCTGATGGGTCTGTCGCGGTCCGACGTCGCTCGGCTGGAGATCGCCGCAGCTGATCGGCGCGTTTCGGCGATATAATGCATAAGATTGCAATCTTCAGGCCGGTGTTCGCTTTGTATTCTTCATTTCGGAGGGCTGCTGAAGCGAAATTTTGCATGTCAGAGCTTTACGCGCCGTGAGAATGGCGCCATCTTGCAACCCAACGAGCCCCATGCGGGGAGGAGGCGTCCGATGACCAAGATCATCGATTTCCAGACCGATCCGTCGAAGTATCGCCATTGGCGGGTCGAGTATGACGGCGACGTCGCCAACCTCTTCATGGACGTCGACGAGAATGGCGGCCTGTTCGAGGGCTATCAGCTCAAGCTCAACTCCTACGATCTCGGCGTCGACATCGAACTCGCCGACATCGTCCAGCGCATGCGCTTCGAGCATCCCGAGGTGAAGGTCGTGGTGATGCGCTCGGGCAAGGACAAGGTGTTCTGCGCCGGCGCGAACATCCGCATGCTCGGCGGCGCGCCGCATGCGCATAAGGTCAATTTCTGCAAGTTCACCAACGAGACGCGCAACACGTTCGAGGCGGCCGAGGCGGAGTCGGGTCAGAAATACATCGCCGCCGTCAAAGGCGCCTGCGCCGGCGGCGGCTACGAGCTGGCGCTCGCCTGCAACCACATCATGCTGACCGACGACAGCTCGTCGAGCGTGGCGCTGCCCGAGGTGCCGCTCCTCGCCGTGCTGCCCGGCACCGGCGGGCTGACCCGCGTCACCGACAAGCGCAAGGTCCGCCGCGACCTCGCCGACGTCTTCTGCTCGACCGAGGAAGGCGTCAGAGGCAAGCGCGCCAAGGACTGGCGCCTCGTCGACGAGGTGATCCCGAACTCGAAATTCGACGCGACGGTCGCCGAGCGCGCCAAGGCGTTCGCCGCCGCCTCGACCAAGCCCGCCGCGGAGAAAGGGATCGTCCTCGGCCCGCTCGAGCGAAGCGTCGGCGAGGACGGCTCGATCGCCTACTCGCTCGTCGAGGTCGCCGTCGACCGCGCCGGACGCAAGGCGACGATCACGCTGAGCGGCCCTGACGGCGGCGCGCCCGCCTCGCCGGGCGAGCTCGTCGCGCAGGGCGACCGCGCCTATCTCCTCCGCCTCGCGCGCGAGCTTGACGACGCCATCCTGCATCTGAGGCTCAACGAGATGGAGCTCGGCCTTCTCGTCTTCCGCAGCCAGGGCGACCCCGAGGCGGTGCTGGCGCAGGAGAAGGCGCTGCTCGAGCATAAGGACCATTGGCTCGCCAACGAGATCCTCGCCTATTGGAAGCGCGTCCTGAAGCGCGTCGACATGACCGCGCGCTCGCTGGTGGCGCTCGTCGAGCACGGCTCCTGCTTCGCCGGCGTCCTCGCCGAGCTCCTATGGGCCGTCGACCGCAGCTACATGATGGAAGGCGAGTTCGAGGGCGACAACCGGCCGCTCGCCGCCATCCGGCTCGCGCGCTCCAATTTCGGCCAGTACCCGATGAGCAACGACCTTTCGCGGCTCGAGACGCGCTTTCTCGCCGAGCCGGAGCGCGTCACCGCGCTCGAGGGCAAGATCGGCGCCGCGATCGCCGCCGAGGAGGCGTCCGAGCTCGGCCTCGTCACCTTCGTCTACGACGATATCGACTGGGAAGACGAGATCCGGATCTTCATGGAGGAGCGCGCCTCCTTCAGCCCGGACGCGATGACCGGCATGGAGGCCAATCTGCGCTTCGCCGGCCCGGAGACGATGGAGACGCGGATCTTCGGGCGGCTGACCGCTTGGCAGAACTGGATCTTCCAGCGCCCCAACGCCGTCGGCGAGAGCGGCGCGCTCCAGCGCTACGGCACCGGCCTGCGCGGCGAGTTCGATATGAAGCGAGTGTAGAGCGCGACATGGTCAGCGGAGCCGCCAGAGTGTGCGAAGACGCAGCGTCGCCCCGGTGCGGCGAAATCCGAACCGCCGCGCCTGAACGTCGAGACGGACGTCCCAGAGGCGAACGTTCTGGGCCGCATCGCGGGCGGCGCGGCGCCGCGAGCAGGTTTGAACTCTACCGTTTCTGATAATCAAAGGGAGGAGACGCGATGAGCGGCCTCATCAACGTCAGCTACGACACGCAGATTCCGAACAATGTCGGCTTGTCGTCCGACAAGCGGGTGCTGAAAGCGCTGGAGAAATGGCATCCGGGCTACATCAACTGGTGGAACGACCTCATTCCGCAGCAGTTCCAGCAGTCGCTCGTCTATCTGCGCACCGCGGTCTCGGTCGACCCGAAGGGTTGGGCCAAGTTCGACTATGTGAAGATGCCGGAATACCGCTGGGGCGTCCTCCTGGCGCCGCAGGTCGACGACCGCGCGATCCCGTGCGGCGAGCATGCGGGCGCGCCGGCCTGGCAGGAGGTGCCCGGCGAATACCGCAACATGCTGAAGCGCTTGATCGTCATCCAGGGCGACACCGAGCCGGCCTCGGTCGAGCAGCAGCGCTTCCTCGCGCTCTCGGCCCCGTCGCTCTACGACATGCGCAACCTCTTTCAGGTTAATGTCGAGGAAGGCCGGCATCTCTGGGCGATGGTCTATCTGCTGCACAAGTATTTCGGGGCCGACGGCCGCGAGGAGGCCGACGATCTTTTGCGCCGCTCCTCGGGTTCGGAAGAGGCGCCGCGGATGCTCGGCGCCTTCAACGAGGAGACGCCGGACTGGCTCTCCTTCTTCATGTTCACCTACTTCACCGACCGCGACGGCAAGATGCAGCTCGAGGCGCTGGCGCAGTCGGGCTTCGACCCGCTCTCGCGCACCTGCCGCTTCATGCTCACCGAAGAGGCGCATCACATGTTCGTCGGCGAGCCCGGCGTCGGCCGCACCATCCAGCGCACCTGCGAGGCGATGGTCGAGGCCGGGATCGAGGATCCCTATGACGTCGACCGCATCCGCGCGCTCGGCGTGATCGACCTGCCGACGATCCAGAAGAAGCTGAACCTGCACTACACGCTGTCGCTCGACCTCTTCGGCCAGGAGGTCTCGACCAACGCCGCCAACGCGTTCAACGCCGGCGTCAAGGGCCGCTTCCACGAGCACAAGATCGAGGACGACCACAAGCTTCAGAACGACACCTACGAGGTCTGCGATCTCGAAGGCGACGCGGTCGTGCGCAAGGAGGTGCCGGCGCTGACGGCGATCAACCAGCGGCTGCGCGACGACTACACCCGCGACGCGGCCGGCGGCGTCGGCCGCTGGAACAAGATCATCGAGAAGACCGGCGTCCAATTCGAGATGAAGCTGCCGCACGAGGCGTTCCATCGTCAGATCGGCGTCTTCTCCGGCAAGACCTTCGACCCGGACGGCAACCATCTCTCGGGCGAAGAGTACGACGCCAAGGTCAAGGACTGGCTGCCGAGCCGCGCCGACGGCGACTTCATCCAGTCGCTGATGAAGCCGGTCTACGAGCCGGGCCAATTCGCCGGCTGGATCGCGCCGCCGAAGGTCGGGATCGACAATAAGCCGGGCGACTTCGAATATGTGAAGCTGCATATGGCGTGACGGCCGGCGAAGGCGGGCGATCGGCGTCGAACCGGTCCGACCTCCCGGGCGCGACGCGCTCGGGAGGCGGGCGAGCGGGGCGCCGCGCCTTTCCATCAGCCCGCGCGCGCCGCCGCGCCTGACCTGCGAACCGCGAGACGAGGCCGATGAGCGGACCGATAAAGCAGCACCTGATCGACCCGGAAATCTGCATCCGCTGCTACACCTGCGAGATGACGTGTCCGATCAACGCGATCACGCATGACGACGAGAACGTCGTCGTCGACGCGTCGATCTGCAATTTCTGCATGGACTGCATTCCGGTCTGCCCGACCGGCTCGATCGACGAATGGCGCGTCGTCATGAAGCCCTACTCGCTCGAGGAGCAGTTCTCCTGGAGCGAGCTGCCGCCGCAGGAGGAGCTCGACGGCGACGACGACGAGGGGATCGAGGCGCTCGACGAGGCGGTGGCGGCGCTTCTCGCGGACGCGCATAAGGGCGCCGGCGGCAAGTCGCGCGCGCCGGCGAGCGCGTCGAAGCCGACGGTCAATCTCTACACGCTCGCCAAGCCGGCCGTCGCCAAGGTCCAGGGCTGCTACCGGCTGACCGCCGAGGACGCCGATTCGGACGTGCGGCACGTCATCCTCGATCTCGGCGCTCAGCCCTTCCCGGCGCTCGAAGGCCAGTCGATCGGGATCATCCCGCCGGGCGTCGACGCCGACGGCAAGCCGCATCTGCCGCGGCTCTACTCGGTCTCGAGCCCGCGCGACGGCGAGCGGCCGGGCTGGAACAACGTCTCGCTCACCGTGAAGCGCGAGGAGCGCGGCCTCTGCTCGAACTACGTCTGCGACCTCAAGATTGGCGACGAGGTGCGCGTGACCGGGCCGTTCGGCGCGACCTTCCTGATGCCGGACGATCCCTCGGCGCGGCTCCTGATGATCTGCACCGGCACCGGATCGGCGCCGTTCCGCGCCTTCACCATGCGCCGGCAGCGCGCGACGCGCGGCGCGGCCGGCGACATGGTGCTCTTCTTCGGCGCGCGGACGCCGGACAGCCTGCCCTATTTCGGGCCGCTCAAGAAGGTGCCGGACTCGCTTCTGAAGAAGCATCTCGTCTTCAGCCGCCTCTCCGACGCGCCGAAGGAGTATGTGCAGGACCGGATGCGGGCGGAGGCGGAGACGGTCGCCGAGATGCTTGGCGATCCGAAGACGCATATCTATATCTGCGGCCTGCGCGGCATGGAGGAAGGCGTCGACCGGGCGCTCGCCTCCGTCGCCGAGAGCCGTGGCGTCGATTGGGCGACGACGCGCGACGCGATGCGCGAGGAAGGGCGATATCACGTGGAGACCTATTGATGGCGTCCCAGGCGCCGCGGACGCCGTTCGAGTACGAGATCCGAGTGACCTGGGCCGACTGCGATCCGGCGCAGATCGTCTATACGGCGCGGATCCCGTGGTTCGCGCTCGACGCGATCAACGCCTGGTGGGAGGCGCATGCCGGCGTCGATTTTTTCACGCTCGAGTTCGATGTCGGCTTCAACACGCCGTTCGTGCGCATGGAGGTCGATCTTCGCGCGCCGGTCACGCCGCGGCGGCGGCTGATCTGCCGGGTCTGGCCGAACCGCCTCGGCGAGACGTCGGTCGGCTTCCATGTCGAGGGGCTGCAGGACGGCGCGCTCTGCTTCGAGGGCGACTTCGTCTGCGTCTTCGTCGTCGCCAAGGAGTTTCGCAAATGCCCGCCGCCGGAGCGCCTGCGCGCGATCGTGGAGGCGCATCTCGTCAACAACGCGTAAGATAATGCGCGCTGGATGGCGATCTGTCGGATTTTCTTTGAAGCTCGGCCGTTAACGCAGTAGAATTATGCACTATAATTCATAAGCGGTGCATTGATGGCGGAGATCACCAACTTCCGAGGCGAGGCGACGGCCGCGGATCCGGGCAGCGCGATCGAGCGGGAAGTCGAGGAGCTGATGGCGCGCGTCGGCGAGCGGGTGCGCAAGGCGCGCGAGCTCAAGGGCCTGCCGCGGCGGGTCGTCTCGGAGATGTCCGGCGTCTCGCCGCGCTATCTCGCGCAGCTCGAGGCGGGCGAGGGCAACATCTCGATCGGCCTCCTGCAGCGGCTCGCGATCGCGCTCGATCATCGCATCGAGTGGCTGGTCGGCGAAGAGGATCCCTGGACCTCCGAGGCGGTTCGCGTCGCCGATCTCTATCGCGCGTCGCCGACGGAGACGCGCCAGAAGGTGCTGGCGATGCTGAGCCCGGCGCCGCCCGAGAGCCTGCGCGCGCACCGGATCTGCCTGATCGGCCTGCGCGGCGCCGGCAAGTCCACCTTGGGCGCGATGGCCAGCCAAGCGCTGCGCGTGCCCTTCGTCGAGCTCAACCGCGAGATCGAGGAGCAGTCCGGCATGCCGGTGACCGAGCTCCTGGCGCTCTACGGCCAGGAGGGCTACCGCAAGCTCGAGGCGCAGGCGGTGAGCCGCGTGATCGCGACCTATGACGCGCTCATCCTCGCGGTGGCGGGCGGCATCGTCTCGGAGCCCGACACCTACAAGACGCTGCTCGCGCATTTCCACACGATCTGGCTGAAGGCGCGGCCCGACGAGCATATGACGCGGGTGCTCGCCCAGGGCGACACCCGGCCCATGGCCGGCAATCCCGAGGCGATGGCGCAGCTGAAATCGATCCTGAGGAGCCGCGAGGCGCTTTACGAGCAGGCCGGGGCGGCGCTCGACACCTCCGGCAAGCCGCTGCAGAGCTCGCTCGAGGAGCTGCTGACCCTCATCCGCGCGCGCGGGTTTCTCGGCAAGGACTTTCAGCGGCGCAAGCGCGCCCAGCGGACGTGAACCGGCGCGGCGACGTTCTCCTTGGGGACCCGTGAAGCGCCAGGCAAGAGCCCGCCTCCGTCAAATCGACGTCCGGATCGAGACGGTCGAGGCGGCGATTGCCGCGCGGATCCCGCGTGACGAAGGGCGCGCCGCCGTCGGTCTCGAGGAGGTCTCGATCGCTGCGCGAGCTGCGACGGCGACGGCGGCCAGCCCTCGATGCGAGGGATCTCACGGTCGGTTCCTAGCCGACGCCAGCGCAGTCTCGCGGACCCGCTGGCGCATGGTCGGCTCGAGCGCCGGCGGATAGGGCGGACCTGTCCGCAGGCGCTTGCTCTACCGGCCGCTCGGCGGACGCCGCGTTACGAAGATTTCACCGAGGAATGATAAAGAGCGCGCCAGCCGCGATCATCCGACAGGCAAGCATGTTCGCTCTGGAAAAAGAC
This sequence comes from uncultured Neomegalonema sp., assembly GCA_964588915.1. Lineage (GTDB taxonomy): Bacteria > Pseudomonadota > Alphaproteobacteria > Rhodobacterales > Rhodobacteraceae > JALEGB01. Next base: position 18,576 of record CAZPTD010000041.1, read on the forward strand.
CGAAAAACAAGTCCGAGCTGGGCGAAGGTCGTGATCGAGGCCGAACGCCTTCAGGCGCACTCGTTTTTCGCGCACAGCGCTTTCAGCGACGTCATGGTCCACGCGCTCGCCTATATGGCGATCTTCTCTCCGATCGTGGCGTTCGCGCTCAGCCAGTTTCCGGACGTCGTCGAAGTGGAAGAAGGCAATCTCGGCCCGACGCTCTCCTGGGCTCTCTCAGGGGTGCTCGCCGTGATTGGTCTCGGATTGCTGTACGGACATCGCGCGGCGCCGGTGGAGCACTTTCTCACCTACGATCCTGCGGCCAAGGCGCTCGAGACGACGGCGTTCAACCGTAAAGGCGCGCGCGTTGCGCACGCGACGATTCGCGCCGACGACGTCAAAGCGATGTTTCTCGTCGATGACGAAGGGACGCGTCGACAAAAGCAAACGCATCCCGCGACAGACGTCGCGCTGAGAGTTGTCGCGGGAAAGAAAACACACACTCTGCTGAGTGGCCGCGAGGCGGATATCTGGCCTGTATATCTGCGGATGCTCGATCTGCTGCCGAACGTGACGCGATAGCCGCCTTCCTACGCGCCGCGCGCACGCTCGGCGGTCGCCGTTCCGGCGGCCCGGCCGGACGACCAAGCCCGTCGTGCGATGGCGCCGTCGAGACAGGACAGGCTCAGGCCTTGGCGCCGTTCTTGCCGCCGCCGAGCATCGGCGCCGCCTCCGGGTCGAGCGGCCAGCGCGCGCGCGCCGGCGCGTCGGGCGCGTCGGGCGCGCCGCCGGCCCGGATGCGCTCGAGCGCCGCCCAGGCGGTCATCGCGCCGTTGTCGGTGCAAATCGAGAGCGGCGGCGCCGCGAAGGCGAGGCCGGCCTCCTCGGCGACGCGCCGGAGCCGCGCGCGCAGAGCCCCGTTCGCGGCGACGCCGCCGGCGACCGCCAGGGCGGCCGGCCGGTCCGTGGACCGCCGGAAGATCGTCGCCGCCCGCGCGGTCTTGAGCGCCAGCGCGTCGCAGACCGCCGCTTGGAACGAGGCGCAGAGATCGGCGACGTCGCGCTCGGCGAGCCCGCCCTGGGCCTCGACGAGCGCGTCGGCCTCGAGGCGGAGCGCCGTCTTGAGGCCCGAGAACGACATGTCGCAGCCCGGCCGGTCGCTCAAGGGACGCGGCAGATCGAACCGCTCGGGATCGCCCGACGCCGCGGCGCGCTCGACCTCGGGACCGCCCGGAAAGGGCAGGCCGAGATGCTGGGCGATCTTGTCGAAGGCCTCGCCGGGCGCGTCGTCGATCGTGCCGCCGAGGCGGCGATAGCGGCCGTATCCTCGGACGGCGATCAGCTGGCAATGCCCGCCCGAGGCGAGGAGCAGCAGATAGGGAAAGCCGACCGGTCCGTCCGGCTCGGCGGCGAGGCGCGGGCTGAGAGCATGCGCCTCGAGATGGTTGACCGCATAGAAGGGCAGGCCGCGGCCGAGCGCGACCGCCTTGGCGAAGACCAGCCCCGTCGAGACGCCGCCGATGAGCCCCGGCCCGGCGGCGACGGCGACGGCGTCGATGGCGTCGAGCCCGACGCCCGCCGCCTCGAGCGCCGCCTCGACGGCGACGTCGAGCCGCTCGACATGCGCCCGCGCCGCGATCTCCGGCACGACGCCGCCATAAGCGCGATGCAGCTCCGCCTGGCCGAAGACGACATTCG
>CAZPTD010000042.1:0-20106 GCA_964588915.1 uncultured Neomegalonema sp.
GGCGCGTCGATCAGGCCGGCTCCGACGGATCGATCGGCACCTCGAACGCGCCGGACTGGATCGCCGCCTGCTCGGCCTCCATCGGCGGGAGCGCCTCGGCCGGCACCATCTCCGGCACGAAGATCAGCTCGTTGCCGCCGTATTTCATGAACGAGAACTCGGTGTAGTCCTTGCCGACCGACGCGCCGGCGGCGATGTCGGCGACGACCGCGTCGATCGTCGGGCCGTAGTTCCAGATCGCGTTGGCGAAGATCGTGTCCGGATAGCGCGGCGTGTAGTCGATCAGCGAGCCGATCGCCTTGACGCCGCGCTCCTGCGCCGCGTCCGCCGTGCCGATGCGCTCGCCGAAGAGGATGTCGGCGCCGGCGTCGATCTGCGCGATCGCGGCCTCCTTGGCCTTGGCCGGATCGAACCAGGCGCCGATGAAGCCGTTGAGGAAGCGCGCCTCCGGATTGACGGCCGCGACGCCGAAGCGGAAGGCGTTGATCAGAAGGTTCACTTCCGGGATCGGATAGCCGCCGACCGAGCCGTAGACGTTCGAGCTCGACATTCTGCCGGCGAGCATGCCGGCGAGATAGGCGGCCTCGTGATTGCGCGTGCCGAAGACGCCGAAATTGGCGCCGGCCGGCCCGCCCGACGAGCCCATCAGAAAGGCGGTGTCCGGATAGTCGCCGGCGACCTCGCGCGCCTCGCGCTCGACGGCGTAGGCCTCGCCCCAGATGAGCTGCGCGCCGGCTTCGGCGTATTCGCGCATCGCCCGCGGATAGTCGGCCGCGGCGACGCCTTCGGAGAACTCGTAAGAGATCTGGCCGGCCGCCGCCGCCTCTTGGAACGCGAGATGGATGCGCGAGTTCCAGGCGTTCTCGACCGGCGAGGCGTGGACGCCGGCGACGCGGATCACGCTCTGGGCGCGGGCGCTCTTCACGAGCGCCGGCAAAGCCAAGGTCGCGGCGCCTCCGGCCAGAAGCTGGCGGCGATTGGTTTTGAACGTCATGTGCTTGTCCCTTCCCGGTTGGCTTGACGGTTGCTGGTTCGCTGCGCGCGCTTCCGGCGGCTCTTCGGCGCCGCCTGAGCGATCTCTCGGGCCGCCTTTTCGCCGCCCTCCGCGGCCGGCGCGTACTCCGACGGGTCGATCTCGGCCGGGCGCCCGTCGAGCGCGAGGCGCGCCTTGCGGGCCGGCGTCTCGGCGACGACGCGGCCCTCGCGGATGACGAAGAGCCGCGTCGCCTTGAGGCGGATCGCCTCGATCGGGTCTTTGGCCTGCAGGACGACGAGATCGGCCGGTCCGCCGACGCGCAAGCTCGGATCGGGCAGGCCCATCGCCTTCGAGCCGTTCACCGTCACCGCGTCGAAGCACCAGCGCATCTCCTCGCGCGAGGTCATCGGCGCGGCGTGGACCGCCATATGCGCGACCTCGAGCATGTCGCCCGAGCCGAGCGGATACCAAGGGTCCATGCAGCAATCCTGGCCGAGCGCGACATTCACGCCGGCGGCGCGGAGCTCGGGGATCCGGGTCAGGCCGCGGCGCTTCGGATACGCGTCCGAGCGGCCCTGCAACGTGATGTTGATGAGCGGGTTCGGAACGACGTTGAGACCGGACTCGGCGATCAGCGGGATCAGCTTCGAGACGTAGTAGTTGTCCATCGAATGCATCGACGTGACGTGGCTCGCGACGACGCGGTCGCCGAGGCCGAGCCGCGTCGTCTCGGCTGCGAGCGTCTCGACATGGCGCGACATCGGATCGTCGCTCTCGTCGCAATGGAGGTCGACGCGGAGCCCGCGCTCGGCGGCGATCTCGCAGAGGCGCCGGACGGAGCGCGCGCCGTCTTCCATCGTGCGCTCGAAATGCGGAATGCCGCCGACGACGTCGACGCCCATATCGAGCGCGCGCAGCAGGTTCTTCTCGGCGGTCGGCGAGCGGTGGAGCCCGTCCTGCGGGAAGGCGACGAGCTGCAGATCGATGCAAGGCGCGACGCGCTTGCGGACTTCGAGGAGCGCCTCGACCGCGGTCAGCCGGTCGTCGCAGACGTCGACATGGCTGCGGATGGCGAGAAGGCCCTGCGCGGCGGCGAGGTCGCAATAGCGGAGCGCCCGCTCCATCACCGCCTCGTGGGTGAGGAGCGGCTTCAGCTCGCCCCAAAGCGCGATGCCCTCGAGGAGCGTGCCGGAGACGTTCAGCCGCGGCAGGCCGAGGCTGAGCGTCGCGTCCATATGGAAATGCGGATCGACGAAGGGCGGCGCGGCGAGCCGGCCGGCGGCCTCGATTTCGCGCTCGGCCGCGGCGTCGAGCTTGGCGCGGATCTCGACGATCTTGCCGTCCTTGACGCCGATGTCCTGGCCGATCCGGCCGTCCGGCAGCTGAATGTCGCGGATGATGAGATCCAACACAGAGCCGCCCTCGCGCCTTCGCGATTTGACCAATCAGTCAATGCTTATGCGGCGCGAGAGGACGTGCAAGCGTTTTTCGCATTCAGCCGGCATGCGCACATGAGCGATGCAGATCCTCATCGCAGCGCGTATTTTTTCGGCGCTGTCCTCGATCTGTTGGCGCGCCGGATCGGGCGCTTTCGCTCAGAGCGCGATCCAGGCCGTCTTGAGGTTCGAGAACTTCTCGAAGGCGTGCAGCGACTTGTCGACGCCGTTGCCGGACTGCTTGACGCCGCCGAGCGGCACGGTGACGTCGGCGCCGCCATAGGTGTTGACATGCACGACGCCGGCCGCGACGCGCCGGACCATCCGATGGGCGCGCGAGAGGTCGCCGGTCCAGACCGCCGCGGCGAGGCCGTAATCGGTGGCGTTGGCGAGACGCACGGCCTCGTCCTCGGTCTCGAAGGGCGTGACCGCGAGCGCCGGGCCGAAGACCTCGTGACGGAAGAGATCCATCTCCGGCGCGACATTGGCGACCACCGTCGGCGCGAGATAGCGCCCGCCGGTCTCCGCCAGTAGGCGCCTTCCGCCGGTCAGGAGCAGGGCGCCGCCCTCGACCGCGGCGCCGACCGCGCGGTCGATCGTCGCGAGCTGCGGCTCCGTCGTCAAAGCGCCGAGATCGTTCGCGAGATCGAGCGGATCGCCGACTTTCATCGCTTCCGCCGCCTTCGCCACCGCCGCGGCGAAGTCCTCGGCGATCGAGGCCTCGACCAGGAGCCGAGACGGCGCGACGCAGACCTGGCCCGAGTTGCGGAACATCGCCGTCGCCGCCACCTTCGCCGCCTGGTCGAGATCGGGCGCGTCGGCGAAGACGACGTTCGGCGACTTGCCGCCGAGCTCGAGATAGACGCGCTTGAGGTTCGAGGCGGCCGAGGCCTCGAGGAGCCGCCGTCCGGTGCGGCCGGAGCCGGTGAAGGCGAGGACGTCGACGTCCCGATGCCGCGCCAGCGCGTCGCCGGCGACGCCGCCGCCGCCGGTCACGACGTTGAGGACGCCCTCGGGCAGCCCGGCCTCGGCGCAGAGCTCGGCCAGGCGCAAGAGCGAGAGCGACGCCTCCTCGGAGGGCTTCAGCACCACCGAATTGCCCATCGCGAGCGCGGCCGCGACCTTCCAGGCGCCGATCATCAGCGGGAAGTTCCAGGGCACGATCGCGCCGACGACGCCGACCGGCTCGCGATGGACGAGCGCCAGGACGTCCGGCTTCGTCGGCGCGATCTCGCCATAGAGCTTGTCGGCGCTCTCGCCGGCATGGGCGAAGGTGCCGGCGGCGGAGAGAGGCTCCGCCTTGATCGCCATGCCGATCTCGGTGCCGTTGTCGCGCACGCCGAGCACCGCGAGCTCGAGCGCGCGCGCCTCGATGAGGCCGGCGATCTTGACGAGCACGCTCTTGCGCAAGCCGGGCGCGGCCCGCGACCAGACGCCTTTGTCAAACGCGCGCCGCGCCGCGGCGACGGCGGCGTCGACATCTTCGGCCGACGCCTCGCCGATCGTCGTGAGCTTCGCGCCGTCGATCGGGCTCGTGACGTCGCGCGCGCCGCCTGTCGCCTCGCGCCAGGCGCCGTCGATGAAGAGCCTCTGCGGCGCGATCGGCTCCGCGCGCAGCGCGTCGATCTTCGTTTGGTCGAGCATCGGTTCTCCTCCGGGCGCGTCAGATGCGTTCGAGAAAGCGTTGGGCCCGAGCGACGGCGCGCGCGATCGCGCGGGCCGAGCGCGCCTCGGCGCCGGGCTCGGACAGGCGGTCGGCGATCCAGCCGACATAGCTGAGGGCGCGGATCGTCTGGAAGAGCGGCAGCTCGGCGAGATCGATCGCGCGGACGGAGCGGTAGCCGTCGAGAAGGGCGGCCGAGAGCGCGGCGCCGCGATCGCTCTCCTCGAGGCGGTTAAGGCTGGTCGCGAGGTCGAAGAGGCGGAAGCCGGAGCCGCCGTCGTCGAAATCGAGAAGCGCGACGCCGTCGCCGCGGATGATGACGTTGTCCGGGATGAGGTCGGCGTGGATGAGGCCGACATCGAGCGCGTCCTCGACGGCGGCGAGGCGGGCGTCGGCGGCGCGCCGCGTCTCGGTCAGCAGCGCGCGCTCCGCTCGGGTCAGGCGCGGGTTGTCCCAGAAGCGGCCCCAGAGCGGCGCCTCGCCGAGGAGGCCGGCGCGGTCCCAGCGCGGTCGCGCGAAGCCGGGCGGCGGCGTCCAGGCGTCCGAGGCGACATGGAGCCGCGCCATCGCGACGCCGAGATCGCGCGCCCTCTCTTCGACGCCGTCGCGCATGACCAGGTCGCCGTTTCGGCCCATCGGCGCGCCGTCGAGCCAGCTCAGGAGATCGACCGCGACGCCGTCGATCATGGCGAGCGCCGCGCCGTCCGGCGCCGGGATCGGGCGCGGCGCGTCGACGCCGGCGTCGACGGCGGCCCGCATCCAAAGAAGCTCCGAGGCGAGCTCGGCCTCGCTGCGATAGCCGACGCGATGCAGGCGCAGCGCGAAGGCGCCGTCTTCCGTCTCGACGCGAAAGACGGCGTTCTCGCGCGCGGCGACGAGATCGGCGCGCGCGCCGTCGAGGCGCCAATGGGCGAGGGCTTTGTCGACGACGACGTCGCGCATGGGCCGGCTCACGCCTCGGGCGGTCCGAGCGCCGCGAGGACGGCGTCGAGCGTCTCGAGAAGATGACCGGCGTTCTCCTCGCTGAAGGGCATCGGCGGTCGGATCTTCAGCGTGTTCTTATGGATCCCGAGCCGATTGATGAGGATCCCGCGCCGGCGCATCTCGTTCGCGACCGCGTTGGCGTAGGCGGGCGCCGGCGTCTTGGCCGCGCGGTCGAGGACCATCTCCGCGCCGAAGAAGAGGCCGTAGCCGCGCACGTCGCCGATCCACTCGTATTTCTCGGCCAGCTCGCGAAGGCCGGCGCGCGCGAATGCGCCGACGCGGCGCGCGTTCTCGATCAGCTTCTCGCGCTCGATGACGTCGAGCACCGCCATGCCGACGGCGCAGGACACCGGATTGCCGCCGAAGGTGTTGAAGTAGCGGAAACGCTCGCGGAAGGCGGTCATGATCTCCATCGACGTGACCAGCCCGGCGAGCGGATGGCCGGCGCCCATCGGCTTGCCCATCGTGACGATGTCCGGCGTCGCGCCGATCCTTTGCCAGCCCCACCAATGCGCGCCGACGCGGCCGAAGCCGGGCTGGACCTCGTCGGCGATGATCACGCCGCCGGCCTTGCGCGCCGCCTCGACCGCCCGGTCGAGCCAGCCGGGCGCCAAGCTCGGGAAGCCCTCATTGACGAAGCCGCAGCAGAGGATGAGGCCGGCGAAGCCGTGCGGGCTCGCCTCCAATTCGGCGATCTTCTCGGCGACGGCGTCGGCGAAGGCTTGGGCGAAGGGCGCGCCGCCCGCGCCGCCGAGCGGCCGATAGCTGTCCGGCGCCGGAACATGGCGGATATGCGCGCCGTGGACGCTTCCGCCGGGCGCGTAGCGCGAGAGCGGAAACACCGCGGTGGTGTTGCCGTGATAGGTGTTGTCGGTGGCGATGATCCCGCGCTTTCCCGTCGCGGCTTCGGCCATCCGGAGCGCGATGTCGTTGGCCTCGGAGCCGGTGCAGGTGAGGATCGCCGTCGAGAGGCCCGGCGCGTCGAAGGTCGCGGTCAGGCGCTCGACATAGTCGAGAATGCCTTCATGCAGGTAGCGCGTATGCGTGTTCAGCGTCGCCGCCTGGCGATGCAGCGCCTCGACGACATGCGGATGGCAATGCCCGACATGCGGCACGTTGTTGTAGCAGTCGAGGTAACGCCGCCCGTCGGCGTCCCAGACCCAGACGCCTTCGCCGCGCACGAGGTGAACCGGCTCCTCGTAGAAGGTCGGCAGATTCGGCCCGAGCAGCCGCGCGCGGCGCTCGAGCAGGGTCTCGGTCGAAGCGCTCATCGGCCCGCTTCCGTCAGAGCGCGCTGAGGCCGACATCGAGCGCCGAGACGATCGACGCGACGTCGTCTTCCGTGACGACCAGCGGCGGCGAGAGGATGATGTTCGGTCCGGAGGCGCGGATCATGACGCCGTTCTTGTAGGCTTCGGTCTGGACGCGCAGCGCGGCGTCCTTCGCCGGCGCCTTCGTCGCGCGGTCGCTGACGAGCTCGAGCGCGCACATCAGGCCGAAACCGCCGCGCACGTCGCCGAGGGCTTCGTGCTTTCGCTGGAGTGCGAGCAGGCCGTCATAGAGTTCCGCGCCGCGGGCGGCGGCGTTCTTGCGCACGTCGAGCCGCTGCGTCTCTTGAAGACAGGCGATCGCCGCAGCCGCGCCGACCGGATGGCCGGAATAGGTGTAGCCGTGCCCGATCGCGCCGCGGCCGGTCGCGTCCTTCTCGAACACCTCGGCGATCGCGTCGGAAATCATCACGGCGCCGAAGGGAAAATAGCCGTTGGTGATCGCCTTCGCCGTCGACGCGATGTCGGGCTTGACGCCCCAAAGCCGCGAGCCGGTCCAGTCGCCCGTGCGGCCGAAAGCGGTGACGACCTCGTCGGCGATGAGCAGAATTCCGTGCTTCGAGCAGATCTCGCGCGCGCCCGGCATGAAGCTCGGATGCGGCGGGATCACGCCGCCGGCGCCGAGGATCGGCTCCATGACGAAAGCGGCGACGGTGTCGGCGCCCTGCATCGCGATCTCGGATTCGAGCGCCTTCAAGGAGAAGCGCGCCAGCTCCTCTTCCGTCGCGGCGCCGAACGGGTTGCGGTAGAGATAGGGGCCAGGAATGTGATGGCAGCCGGCGAGAAGCGGCTCGTAGGCGGCTCGGAACTTGGCGTCGCCGGTGACCGAGGCGGCGCCGAAATGGGTGCCGTGATAGCCCTTCTGCAGGCTGATGAACTTCACGCGTCCGGCCTCGCCGCGGAGCTTGTGATATTGCCGCGCGAGCCGCATCGACGTCTCCATGCCGTCGGAGCCGCCCGAGGTGAAGAAGGCGCGCGAGAGGCCGTCCGGCGCGAAGAACTCGGCCAGCATCGCCGAGAGCTCGATCGCCGCGTCGTTGGTCGTGCCGCGGAAACAGGAATAGTAGGGCAGCGTCTCCAGCTGCCGCGTGATCGCCTCGATCACCGGCCGGCAGGAGTAGCCGAGATTGACGTTCCAGAGCCCGCCGACCGCGTCGATCGCCTCGTGGCCGTCGATGTCGGTGATGCGGACGCCCTCGCCCTTGGTGACGATCGTCGGCGGATTGGCCAGGCTGTCCGCCGGATGCGTCATCGGATGCCAGAAATGACGCGCGTTGTGCTCCTTGAGGAAGTTGTCGTCTTTCATGTCGCCTCCTCCCTGAGGCCCGCGATCGCTCGGACGCGGTCGTAGCTGTCGCGCGGCGCGCGAACGTCGAAATGAACGGTGTGGAGCCCGACCGCCTCGGCCCCGGCGACGTTGCGCGCCTGGTCGTCGATGAAGAGGCAGGCGTCGGCCGGCGAATCGAGCGCCGCAAGGCAGGCGCGATAGGCCTCGGAAGCGGGCTTCAGCGTCTTGGTGTAGGTCGCGTCGTGGACGACCTCGAAATCGGCGAGGAAGGGCAGCTTGTCGCGGAAATCGGCGCCGTAGAAGAGGTCGAGCTCGTTCGAGAGGATCGCCAAGCGCAGGCCGGCGGCCTTCGCCGCGTCGAGCGTCTCCAGGAACTCCGGCCGGATGATCTCGGTCGGCGCCGCGCCGCGGGCGGCCCGGACGAACTCGGACATCTCGGTCCAGTCGGCGCCGACGAGTTCGGCGACCTCCACGGTCCGCAGTCGCCAGTATTCGCGCTCCGAGATCTCGTCCGCTTGCATCCGGCGCCAGAGCGGATCTGTCTCCGGCGCGAACGGCCCGCGCCATCTCAAGGCTCCGGGCGCCAGGCCGAGCGCCGCTTCCGTCTCGCGATGGGTCTCGAAGAGCGTGCGGCTGATCACGCCGCCGAAATCGAAGATCAGCGCCTCGACGCGCGCTCGCCCGCTCATCGCTCCCAAAGCCTCCGCGTCTCGTCCGGAAGGGCGCCGCCGAGCAGATGCGTCGCCTCGGCGCCGGCCTCCTTCAGCGCCGCGACGATCCTGGCGCGGCGGTCGGCGGAGTCGCGCGAGGCCGGATAGGCGACGGCGAGCGCGCCGGACACGCGCTCGACGCCGTCGAAGATCGGCACGGCGAAGGAGCAGACGCCGATCTCGCGCGTCTCGTCGCAATGGGCGAAGCCGCGCCTTCGCGTCTCCTCGAGCGCTTCGAGAAGGCGGTCCCGATCGGTGACCGTCCTGTCGGTGTAGGCCGGCAACGGTCCGTCGAGCAGCGCCGCGCGGCGCTCCGGCGGCATATAGGCGAGCGCGGCCTTGCCGGACGAGGTCGCGTGGAACGGCACGTCCTCGTCGAGGTCGAAACTGATTCGCAAGCCGTGCTCGCTGCGGTCCGCGAATGCGACGACCTTCATCCGGTCGCCGACGAGCGCCGAATGATGCGCGAGCTCGCCGAGCGCGCGCGACAGCCGCTCGACGAGCGGCTTGACCAGCATCTCGGCCGGCGCGGTCTCCTCGCGCCGCTTGGCGAGCCGCGTGAGCGCCGGCCCGAGACGATAGGCTTGGTTTTCTTCGACTTTCTCGAGGAATTCGGCCTCGGTCAGCGCGATGAGATGGCGATGCGTCGTCGCCTTGCTGAAGCCGGTCAGGCGCTGAAACTCGCTCAGGCCGATCTCCGGCCTCTCGGCCGAGAAGTGCTCCAGGAGGCTGAGCGTCTTACCGATCGTTCCCATTTCTTTCGCGTTCCCGGCGTTTGGCGCAATCAAGTTGTTGACAGGATTCGATTCAGGTTTCAAACTATTTTTTGAAACCAACGGTCCACATAATGGACCATCGCTGAAGGGGAAACGCTCGATGAAAAAACTTGTTGCAGCCGCCGTCGCGGCGGCGTTGACGGCCGTCGCCGGCGCGGGCGGAGCGCTCGCGCAGTATCCGGAGCGTCCGGTGACCTTCGTCGTGCCGTGGCCTCCGGGCGATCTCGAGGACGTGCTGACACGGATGATCGCCGAGGACTTCCAGGAGAAGTACGGCGTCGCGGCGGCGGTGGTGAACCGGCCGGGCGGCGGCGGCGGGCCGTTCCCTGGCGCGATCGAGGTCGCCAACGCGCCGGCCGACGGCTACACCATCGGCTCCTTCGTGCCGGGCGTGCCGCTTCTCGGCCATAAGATCGGCATTCCCGAGCTCGAGCCCGAGAAGTTCGATCCGATCGGCATCTTCCTGACCTATCCGTTCGTGATCGCGACCTCGGGCGACGCGCCCTATCAGACGATCGAGGAGCTCGCCGCCTACGCCAAGGACGAGATCGTCGTCCTCGGCCATTTCGGCGACGTGCTCGCGCCGACGCAGGTGACGAAGGCGCTCGCGATCCGGATGGGCTTCGAATGGGGCTCCGACGCGGCGTTCGACGCGCTCGACTGCAACACCCTCGCCTCGGGCGACGCGGACGTCATCAACACGACCTTGCAGCTGATCCTGCCCTGCCTCGACGAGGTGACGATCCTCGTCTCGATCACCGGCGAGCGCATCTCGCTCGCGCCGGACGCGCCGACGATCGGCGAGGTCGACCCGGAGCTCGACATCGCGCTTTGGAACGGCCTCTTCGTCGTGAAGGACACGCCGGCCGACGTGCGCGAGGCGATCGCGGAGGTCGCGCGCGAGACGGTGATGTCGGAGCGGGCTCAGGCCGTGGCGGCGGACACCGGCGCGCTCGTCTACTGGCTCGACGCGGAGGCGAGCGCCGAGCTGATCGCCCGCGACAGCGCGACGCTCGACCGCATCGCCGAGACGCTCGGCGAGTGACGCGCCCGGCCGAGGGGCGGCTGCGCCTCTCGGCCGACCGGATCGACCGGGCGCGCGTCGCCGCCCGCCCTCAGCCCGAGTCCGTCGTGAGCAAAGAACAAGAGATCGTCGCGAAGACGCGCATCCCGGGCCAGGCGCTCTTCGTCATCGGATCGCTCGTCCTCAGCCTGTCGCTGCTGTCGCAGCTCTGGTCGGAGACGCCCTGGATCGAGCCGCGCGGCGAGGAGGAGGCCTGGGGCCAGCGGGTCAAGGATCTCGTGTCGCAGCCGCGCTTCTGGCCGGCGATCGGGCTCGGGCTCATGGTCTTCGGCTTCGCCGTCCATTGGCTCCGCATGCGCCGGCGCCGGCCGAACCGCGCCGACGCGGTCGAGGCGCGGCTCTGGCTCGGGCCGATCGAATACGCGGCGTGGTTCATGGCCTACGTGTTCGTCACGCCGGTTCTCGGCTTCCTGCCGACGACGCTGCTCTTCGCGCCGGCGCTGACCTGGCGCTGCGGCTATCGCGCGCGCCGCTTCATGCTCGGCGCGCTCGGCGTCGGCGCGGCGTCGGTGGTCGTCTTCAAGTCGCTGCTCGGCGTCAACATTCCGGGCGGCGAGATCTACCAGTTCCTGCCCGGCGGCCTCCGCAACTTCTTCATAACGTATCTCTGATCCATGGAAGATTTCGGCGGCGCCATCGACATCCTGCTGGATCCCGCCGTCGGGATCGCGCTGCTCGTCGGCTCGATCGGCGGCGTGATCATCGGCGCGATCCCGGGCGTCGGGCCGGCGGTCGCCATCGCGATCCTGTTGCCGGCGACCTTTTCGCTCGAGCCGATCGTCGGGCTGACGGCGCTTCTCGGCATCTACGGATCGAGCATGTATGGCGGCGCGATCCCGGCGATCCTGATCAACACGCCCGGCACCGCGGTCAACGCGCTGACGACCTATGAAGGCTTCCCGATGACGCAGCGCGGCGAAGGGCGGCGCGCGCTGGCGCTGGCCTACTCGTCGAGCTTCTTCGGCGGCGTCTTCTCGGTCGTCTGTCTCGTGCTCCTGGCGCCGGCGCTCGCGGCGATCGCGCCGATGTTCGGCTCGCGCGAGATCTTCCTCGCCGCCCTTCTCGGCGTCATTCTCGTGATCCTCGCCCATCGCGGCCAAACCTTGATCGCCGCGGCGCTGGTCGGCTTCGGCATCCTGCTCACGACCGTGAAGTTCGACACGGTGAGCCGCGAGCCGATCTTCACCTTCGGTCAGGGCTGGCTCTCCGGCGGCTTCAACCTGATCGTCATCGTCCTCGGCCTCTTCGCGCTCAGCCAGGCCTTCGTGCTGCTCTCCGGCGAGGACGAGAAGATCCGCGTGACCAAGACGCGCGGCAGCCTCTTCCAGGGCTTTCGCGAGCTCGCGCGCCATCCGCGCGTCGCGTCGATCTCCGCCGGCTTCGGCGTGATGATGGGCATGATCCCGGGCGTCGGCGAGTTCACGGCGCAGTTCATGAGCTACAATTCGGCGCGTAAGCTCTCGAGGACGCCGAACGCCTTCGGCCACGGCTCGTCCGAAGGCCTCATCGCGTCGGAGGCGTCCAACAACGCCGTGCCCGGCGCGGCGATGATCCCGCTCCTCGCGCTCGGCATCCCGGGCGAGGCGCTGACGGCGATGATGCTGTCGGTTTTCTACGTGCACAGCGTCGTGCCCGGGCCAAGGCTGTTCACCGACCAGTTCGACTTCGTGCTCGCGCTCTACCTCGCGCTCTTCGTCCTCAACATCCTGGTCGTGATCTTCTTGCTCTTCTCGACCAACTGGCTGACGCGGCTGACGAAGATCCCGAACCGCTTCATGGGCGTCTGCATCCTCGTGCTGAGCTTCGTCGGCGTCTACTCGATCCGCAACTCGACCGTGGATTGCGCGATGGCGGCGGTCTTCGGGCTGATCGGCTATCTCTTGAAGCGGCTCAACCTGCCGATCGTGCCGATCATTCTCGGCTTCGTGCTCGGCGACATCATGCTGGTGAAGCTGCGCTCGGCGATGGCGCGCGTGCGCGAGCCGCTCGACTTCATCGACCGGCCGATCGCCTTCATCCTGTTCGCGCTCATCGTGATTCTGCTCGTCAGCCATTTCTGGCGCGTCGTCCGCGAATGGGCGCCGGTCGATCGCGAGAAGCTGCCGAAGAAGACGGCGCGGCGCTTCGGGCGGCGGCTCTACAAGCGCGGCCTTCGCTTCCACGGCTATCGCCGCAAGGAATTCCGCAAGAGGAGGTGGTATGACCATCTGGGCTCCTAACGACGACGGCCACGCGGATCTCGGCAGCCACGACGCGTTCAGCGCCGGCGCGCCCTACAACACCTTCGCGCGGCTCCGGCGCGAGGATCCGGTTCACTGGACGGAGTGGGACCGCGGCGCCGGCTACTGGTCGATCACGCGCCACGCCGACATCGCCAAGATGATCCGCGACACCGAGACCTTCACCTCCGCCCGCGGCATCCGCATGGAGGATCAGACCTACGAGGAGTATCTGGCGCGCCGCACCTTCCAGGAGACCGACGGCATGGCGCATCGGCGCGTCCGGATGAAGGTGGCCAAGGCGTTCTCGGCGCCCGTCGTCGCCGGCTTCGAGCAGGCGATTCGCGATCTCTGCCATCCGATCCTCGACGCCGCGCTCGCCAAGGGTTCGTTCTGCGCCACGCGCGAGATCGCCCGCGAGCTGCCGATGCGCATGCTCGGCCAGATCCTCGGAACGCCCGATGAGGACCTGCCCTGGCTCGTCGAGAAGGGCGACGCGCTGATGGCCAACTCGGACCCGGACTTCACCGACTTCGTCGTCGACAAGCTCGAGACCGACGCCTACCGGCTGATGCCGTTCAACTCGCCCGCCGGCGCCGAGCTCTACGAATACGCCAAGGACCTCATGGCGCGGAAGAACGCCGAAGGCGACACGGAGGGCGTCCTGCATCTCGTGCTGCAGCCGGACGAGAACGGCGAGCTGATGACGGAGACCGAGTTCCGCAACTTCTTCTGCCTGCTCGTCGCCGCCGGCAACGACACGACGCGCTATTCGATCGCCGCCGGCGTTCAGGCGCTGGCGCATCGGCCGGCCTTGCTCAAGCAGATGCAGGACGATTCGTCCGTCTGGGACACGGCGGCCGACGAAATCGTCCGCTGGGCGTCGCCGGCGACCTATTTCCGCCGCACGGCGACCCGCGACGTCGAGGTCGACGGGCGGACCATCCGCGAGGGCGACAAGGTGCTCTACTGGTTCGTCTCGGCCAACCGCGACGAAGAAGTTTTCCACGAGCCTTACGAGCTCGACCTCTATCGCAAGCCGAACAAGCACATGGCCTGGGGCCAGGGCGGGCCGCATGTCTGCCTCGGCATGCATCTCGCGCGGGTCGAGGTCAGGGTGCTCTTCCAGGAGCTCGCCAAGCGCGTCAAATCGATCGAGCCCGACGGCGAGCAGGCTTTCGTGCGCTCGAATTTCGTGAACGGCGTCAAGCGTCTGCCCGTTCGCGTGACGCTCCACTAGGCCCGCCGATGAAAGACCGCCTTCGCATCCTCTTCTGCGATCACCTCTCGATCATGCGCGGCAAATATCTGCCGCACGGCAAGATCGGCGACGGATCGAGCCGCTTCGCCCGCGGCGTCTTCGGGACGCATTACGACCGCGACCTCCTCGACGCGCCGGGCTCGATGGTGATGCAGGGCATTCCCGACATGCTGCTGCGCTGGCGCGGCGAGGAGATCCGCGACGGCTGGCAGCCGGCGACCAAGGTCGTGCTCGGAGACCTCTTCGACGCCGAGGGCGCGCCGCTGCCGCTCTGCCCGCGCGGCGCGCTCCGACGGGCGGTCGAGGCGTGGCGCGCCCACGGGCTGACGCCGAAGATCGGCGTCGAACTGGAAGCCTATATGCTGGTCGCCGACGACAAGGGCTCGCTCCGCCCCTATGACGCGCCGGGCGGCGTCGTCTACGGCACCGGGCCGTTCTCCGATCCGATGCGGATCAACGACAAGATCTGGGAGATGGCGGAGCGGCTCGGCTTCGAGCTCGAGATGATCACCGCCGAGTACGACACGCCGCAGTTCGAATACACGCTCGCCTTCGGCGACGCCGTGCCGGTGATCGACGACATCGTCCTTTTCCGGCTGATGGCGCGCGAGATCGCGCTCGAATACGGCGTCATCCTGACTTTCCTTCCGAAGCCGATCTCCGAGGCCGGCGGATCGGGCCTGCATATCAACTTCTCCTTCGCCGACGCCGCCGGCGGCAACGCGCTCTCGACCGGTCCGGTGGGCGGGCCGGACCATCTCAACGATCTCGCGCGCGGCTGCCTCGCCGGCCTGATCCACCACCACAAGGGGCTCGCCGGCCTGATCGCGCCGACGGCGCAGTCCTATCTCCGGCTCCAGCCCGGCGCGCTCTCGGGCTATTGGCGCAACTGGGGCGGCGATCATCGCAACGTGACCACCCGCGTCTCGACCGAGGGCGGGCCCAAGGCGCGGCTCGAGCACCGCATGGCCGACGCCAGCGCCAATCCCTACACCGCGACGGCGGCGGTGCTGCACGCGGCGCGGCTCGGCTTCGAGAAAAAGACGGCGTTGCCGCCGATCGAGACCGGCGACGGCTTCGAGAAGACCGACGCGCGCGAAGGCGTCGCCGGCAATCTGCGCCAGGCGGTGCGCGATCTCGTCGCCGATGTCGATCTCGTCGAGGCGGTCGGTCCCGAGCTGGTCGCGAACCACGCCTTCATGAAGGAGCGCGAGTTCCGCAAGACGAAAGATCTCGAGACCAGCGCGCTGCTCGATTTCTACGTCTGGTTCGTTTGAGGCGCGCGATGCGGATCGCCATCCTGATCGCCAACACCGACGACAGCGCCTTCGCCAAGGCGCGGCCGCATGACGGCGAGAAATTCGCCGAGCTGATCCATCTCGCGCGGCCCGATTGGCGCTGCGACTGGTTCTGGATCCGCAATGACGCGTTTCCGTCGGACATCGAGCGCTTCGACGGCGTCCTGATCACCGGCAGCCCGGCCTCGGTTCATGACGGCGCCGGCTGGATCGCCAGAGCGCGGGCGTTGGTTCTCGACCTGATCGCGCGCCAAGTCCCGCTCTTCGGCGCCTGCTTCGGCCATCAGCTGATCGCCGAGGCGTTCGGCGCCGAGATCGTCCGCAATCCGTCCGGTTGGGGCCACGGTCTCTTAGAAGTCGAGCGCGTCGGCGACGCGCCATGGCTCGACGGCGCGCCGGCGCGGATCCGGCTCTACGGCTCGCATTCCGAGCAGGCCGACCGGCTGCCGGAGGGCGCCGAGCTGCTTTGGCGCGGCGAAGGCTGCCCGGTCGCCGGTTTTCGCGTCGGCGAGCGTGTCTACACGGTCCAGCATCATCCGGAGATGACGCATCAGTTCATCACCGACCTCGTCGAGGAGCACGCCGACTATGTCGGCGCCGAGGCGACCGAAGCCGCGCGCCGATCGCTCCGCGACAAGGCCGATCGCGGCGTCTTCGCTGAAGGGCTCGCCCGCTTCTTCGAGCACGCCGCGGCGACGACCAGGAGAAAGCCATGACCGCCTCCGTCCCGCCCGCCTCGGCGCCCGTCGTCGTCGTCGGCGGCGGGATCATCGGCGTCTCGAGCCTCTACCATCTCGCCAAGCGCGGCGTCGACGCGCCCGCGCTCGTCGAACGCAAGCGGCTCGCCTCAGGAACCACCTGGCACGCGGCGGGCATCGTCGGGCAGCTGCGCGAGTCCGGCGCGCAGACCGAGCTCGCCAAATACACGACGCGGCTCTTCGAGGAGCTCGAAGCCGAGACCGGCCAGGCGACCGGCTACAAGCAGAACGGCACCGTCAATGTCGCGCTCAGCGAGATTCGGATGGAGCAGCTCCGGCGCACGCATGATCACGCGGAGCGGATGGCGGTCGAGACGCGGCTCCTCGACCGCGACGCGCTCCGAGACGTCTTTCCGCATCTCGCCTATGACGACGTGCTCGGCGGCCTCTTCGCGCGGTCGAACGGCCAGGCGAACCCGCTCGACGTGACGCAGGCGCTGGCCAAAGGCGCCAAGCAGAACGGCGCGCTCATCTTCGAGAACACGGCGGCGACGCGGATTCTGACGCGGAAGGGCCGCGTCGTCGGCGTCGAGACGCCGGCCGGCGTCATCGAGACAGAGAAGGTGCTGCTCGCCGGCGGCATGTGGTCGAGCCGCTTCGCCAAGGCCCATGGCGTCGCGCTGCCGCTCCAGGCGGTCGAGCATTTCTACATCGTCACCGAGCCGATCGACGGGCTGCCTCGGACGTTGCCCGGCTTCGTCGTCGCCGAGGAGCGGATCTATTTCAAGGAGGATGCGGGCAAGCTCTTGATCGGCGGCTTCGAGGCGCGCGGCAAGCCCTGGGCGCGCGACGGCGTGCCCGAGAGCTTCGAGTTCGACGAGCTGCCCTTCGACATGGAGCATCAGGAGCCGATGCTCGAGGCGATCTTCGCCCGCCTGCCGATCCTCGCCGAACTCGGCGTCCAGACCTTCTTCAACGGGCCGGAGAGCTTCACGCCGGACGGCCGCCCCTATCTCGGCCCGGCGCCGGAGCTCTCCGGGCTCTTCGTCGCCGCCGGCATGAACTCGAACGGCATTCTGAACTCCGGCGGCGTCGGGCTCACCATGGCCGAGTGGATCGTCGACGGCGCGCCGAGCCGCGGCATGGGCGGCCTGCTCGCTGCGCGCGCCCATCCCTTCCAATCGAACGCCGCGTATCTCGCCGAGCGCGGCGCCGAGTCGATCGGCTTTCATTACGGACTGCATTGGCCGGGCCGGCAGGTCGAGACGGCGCGGGGCGTGCGGCGCGTTCCGCTCCATGACCGCCTCGCCGCGGCCGGCGCCGTCTTCGCCGAGCGGATCGGCTGGGAGGTTCCGATGTATTTCGATCCGTCGGGCGCCGGCTGGCCCGAGGCGCCGTCCATTCGGCGTCAGGCCTGGTCGCCTTTCGTCGAGGCCGAGTGCCTCGCCGCGCGCGACGCCGCCGTCCTGCTCGACCAGTCGATGTACGCCAAGATCCTCGTGCAAGGCCCGGACGCGGTCCGCGCGCTCGACCATGTCTCGGGCGCGCGCATGGACGTGGAAATCGGCGTCTCGGTCTATGCGCAGTTCCTGAACGCGCGCGGCGGCGTCGAGGCGGACGTGACCGCGACCCGGCTCGGCCCGGAGCGGTTTCTCGTGGTCACCGGCCATCCGAGCCAGATCCGCGACCCCGCCTGGATCCGCGCCCACGCCGATCCCGCTTGGCGGTTCGAGATCTTCGACGCGACCTCTTCCTATTCGCTGCTCACGCTCCACGGCCCGAGAGCGCGCGAGATCCTCGCCGCGATCTCGGGCGACGATCTCTCGAACGACGCCTTTCCCTTCGGCGCGGCGCGCGAGATCGATCTCGGCTACGCCCGCGCCTGGGCGATCCGCCGGTCCTTCCTCGGCGAGCTCGGCTACGAGCTCCTCCTGCCGACGGAGTTCTCATCGCATATCTACGAGGCGCTTATCGAGGCCGGCGCGCCGCATGGGCTCCGCCACGCCGGCATGTTCGCGATGAACGCCTGTCGCCTCGAGAAGGCCTTCCGCCATTTCGGCCACGACATCGGCGAGGACGACACGCCCTTCGAGGCCGGGCTCGGCTTCGCGGTCGATCTCTCGAAGCCCGAGTTTCTCGGCCGCGACGCGCTCGCCGCGCAGAAGGCGGCGCACGGCCCGGCGACGCCGCGCCGCCTCGCCGTCCTCGCCGCGCCGACGCTCGCCGAGGACGGTCCGCGTCTCGCCCATAACGAGACGCTCTGGAAGGCCGGCGCGCTCGTCGGGCATGCGACCTCGGGCGGCTGGGGCTGGCGGCTCGGCAAGATGATCGGCCTCGCGGCGCTCCACCGGCCCGAGGGCGTGAGCAAGGACTGGATCGAGGAGGGCGGCTTCAGCTTGCGCATCGCCGGCGAGGATCGTCCGGCGGAGCTCTCGCTCGCGCCGCTCTATGATCCCAAGGGCGCGCGGATGCGCGGCTGAGAGCGCGACAATGGAGGAAACGCGATGATCTGGAGCCGCAAGAAGGACGACGACGACAAGAAGACGATCCTCGTCATCGGCACCTACGACACCAAGGACGACGAGCTGAAATTCATCTCGGAGCGGATCCGGTCGCTCGGCGGCGGCGTGCTTGCGATGGACGTCAGCGTGCTCGGCGATCCGTCCGAGCCGACCGACGTCTCGAAGCGCGAGGTGGCCGAGGCCGCCGGCTCGTCCATCCAGGCCGCCATCGACTCCGGCGACGAGAACACCGCGATGCAAATCATGGCCGACGGCGCCGCGACCTTGACGGCGCGGCTCCACGCCGAGGGCCGGATCGACGGCATGATCGCCCTCGGCGGCACGATGGGCACCGATCTCGCGCTCGATTGCGCCCGCGCCCTGCCCATCGGCGTTCCGAAATACGTCGTCTCGACCGTCTCCTTCTCGCCGCTCATCCCGCCGCACCGGCTGGCGCCGGACATCCAGATGATCCTCTGGGCGGGCGGCCTCTACGGCCTCAACGACATCTGCAAGTCCTCGCTCGCGCAAGCGGCCGGCGCCGTGCTCGGCGCGGCGCGGGCGGCCGAGCCGCCGCGGCGCGCGCGTCCCGTCATCGGCATGACCAGCCTCGGCTCGTCCTGCCTGCGCTACATGAAGCATCTGAAAGCGCCGCTCGAGGAGCGCGGCTTCTCGCTCGCCGTCTTCCACGCGACCGGCATGGGCGGCATGGCTTACGAGCGGCTGGCGCGCGAGGGCTTCTTCGCCTGCGCGCTCGATCTCGCGCTGCCCGAGCTCGGCAATCTGATGGTCGGCTCGGTCGTCAACAGCGGACCCGACCGGCTCACCGGCGCCGGCGAGGCGGGCGTGCCGCAGATCGTGTCGCCGGGCTGCGCCGACCTCATCGATTTCGCGGCGTGGCAGGAGATCCCGGAGCGCTTCCGCGATCGGCCGTTCCACGCCCATAACCGCCTCATCGCCTCGGCCGCGCTGACCTCGGAGGAGCGCCGCGAGCTCGCCCGCGACGTCGCGGCGCGCCTCGGGCGGGCAAAGGGCCCGGTTCATGTCCTCCTGCCGACGCAAGGCGTCGAGGAATGGGACCGCGAAGGCGAGCCCGCCCATGATCCGGAGGCGCTCGCGGCGATGCTCGACGAATTCGGCGCCGCGATCCGGCCGCCGATCGAGCTCACGCGGGTCGACGCGCATATCAACGACGTCGCGTTCTCCGAGGCGGTTCTCAGGGTGCTCGACGGCTGGATTGCGAGCGGGCGCGTCTCGACGAAGGCCCTCGCGTCCGGCTGAGCGCCGGGCGAGCCGCTTGCGTTCGCGGCTCGGGGCTGCGCCAGGTCCGGGTCGGCCGTCGCCGTCGACGGCCGGCGAAACCGCCAGGGCCGGAGGCGCAGCCGCTTCTCGGGAAGCGCCAACGCGCCCGCCAGGCGCGACAGCTCCTGCGCTCGAAGGCGCCGCGCCGATCGGATCTTTCGTTCCGCGCTCTCGGCCGCGTGCGGGAGATCATACGCGTCGCGCGGCGTCATCATCTTCGCGCTCCCGGTTCGATCTTCGCCTTCTCGGCGGTGATCGAACCTCGGCGCTTGCGGCGCGGGATCGCGTGAGGCCGGCGTCCGGAACGCGTCCGGCCTCCGTCCGTTTTTCTCGAGGGAGCGCCGGATGGCGCGCTCGTCTCGCCCCACGGATCCGAAGGACGACCGCGTCATCGCCTTCGACGGGTTCGAGATTGACGCCGAGCAGCGGACTCCTCCGCGGCGCGAGGCGCAAGAGAGAGTGCGTGTGAGAGACGGCGCCGGCGGCCGGAAGAAGGCGCGATCACGCGCTCAGAGCAGGATCTGTTCAGGTGAATGCAACGCCGATGACGCCGTCATCCCGGAACGCCGCAGGCTTATCCGG
>CAZPTD010000043.1:0-20099 GCA_964588915.1 uncultured Neomegalonema sp.
TGCGGCTTTCCGGGATGACGGCGTCATCCCGGGATGACGGCGTCATCGGCGTTGCCGATCCTGCTCTAGGCGCGTTCGAGCGCGAGGGCGGCGACGGCGAAATCGCCGAGCGCGAGGCCGCGGAAGACGAAGGCCGTCCGCGACGCGGGATCGAAGGCGAGCGGCGGGTCGCCCGCGACCAGGCCCTCGAGGTCGCCGCGAACGAGCTCGGGCGCGACCATCTTCTTCGGGCTCGCCGCTTCCTGCGCGAGATCGTCGATCACGACGGCGTCGAAGGCGCCGAGGCTCTCCGGCGCCCAGGGAATGGCGAGATCGGTGATCGCGGCGAAGGCGCCCGGCTTCAGCCAGCGCGCGTCGAGGAAAGGCGCGACCGAATAGTCGAGCGTGATCGAGCTGACGACGAGGTCCGCGCCGTCGAGCGCCTCCTGCGGCGTCGCCGCGGCGCTGGCGGCGAGGCCCTTGCCGCGCGCGTAGGCGAGGAGCGCGTCGCGATTGGCGGCGCCGCGGCCGAAGGCGCGGACCTCCGTCAAGGGAAAGTGCTCGTTGAACGCGTCGAGATGGCTGCGCGCCTGGACGCCGCAGCCGACGAAGCCGACGCGCGCCGCCATCGGGTTCGCGAGCCGCTTGGCCGCGACCATGCTGAGCCCGGCGGTGCGAACCGCGGTGACCCAGCCGGCGTCCATCACCGCTCTCAGGACGCCCGTCGCGCTGTCGAGGACCATGATCGCGCCCTCGATCCCGGCGAGGCCCTTCTTCGGATTGTCGGGCGCGACGGTGACGCATTTGACGACCGTGACCGAGGGCGCGTCCGAGGTCGACAGCGTCGCCATGACGTAGCGCCCGTCGCCGGGCAGCAGCGCCGATTTCGGCGCGGTCAAAAGCGCGCCGGCGGCCTCCGCGCGGATCGCGGCTTCGATCGCGTCGACGACCTCGAACGTGGAGACGCCGAGCGCCCGGAGCGCGGCGTCGTCGAGAAACCGAGGGTTGGTCCGCATCCGCCGCGCCTCCGCGTTGTCGCCCCGAGCCGCATCCAAGCGTCGATGCGGCCGCGACGCAAGAGCGGCCGGCGCCCCGGCGGTCCGCTCGCTACGCCGCGATGGCGCGGCGATAGAGATGCCAGGTCGCGTGTCCCAGGATCGGCATCACCACGACGAGACCGATCAACGCGGGGATCGAGCCCAACAGCAGTCCGAAAGCCACGATCAGCCCCCAAGCGCCGATGATCCTCGGGTTCTTCAGCGTGACCCGTATCGACGTGACGATCGCGTTCGGAACGCCCACCTTCCGATGAACGAGCAACGGGAACGACACGACGCTCGTCGCCAACACGATCAGCGCGAAGACGAAGCCGACGGAGACGCCGACGACGATCATCGTCCAGCCCTCCGGCGTCGTCAGCACGTCGCTCACAAACGCTTCGATAGACTCCGGCGCCTCCGGTCCGATCGTCAAGGCGAAGATCGCGTTGGCCGCCAGCATCCAGACGCCGAAGACCGCCAGCAGATAGAGGCCCAAGATCACGATCGATCCGAAGGACGGCGAGTTGACGACGCCGAGCGCCTGGAACCAGCCGAAGGGCAGCCCCTCCTCGCGGCGGCGACTGATCTCGTACAAGCCCACGGCCGCCATCGGTCCGAACAACGCGAATCCGGACGCGAGCGGAAACACCAGCGGCACCAGATCCAGGTTCAGCGCGAACGCCGCCAAGAGCAAGCCGATGAGAGGATAGATCAAGCACAAGAAGATAACGTCGGCTCGGGCCGCGCCCAAGTCGTCGACGCCTTTGCGCAACGCGATGCGGAGATCTTCGAAGGTGAGCTTGTTGATTTGGTCGGCCGTGACCGGCGCCGCCGCCTCGGCGCCGCCGAATTCGGTCGCGGCGTTCGCCGCGTGAGCGCTGGCCGAACCGACGAATCGAGCGATCCAGGTGCTTGGATTACCGATTAACTTGGACATTGCGAACATCTCCGGTTGCGAAATACGCATTCCGGCCGCCGGACTTCGGCCCAATGTCCAGGCGTTCGAGCGAAGTCCAACCGACCTCTCAGCGTTTTTTCTACCATACGCGCTTGGCGCGGCGCGGTCACGTCTGTGCGACGCCGACCGGCGAAGCGGAGGCGGCGGACGGCGCGGCGCCTTCTGCGGCGAGCTTCGCCGCTCTCGCGCCGCGCCGCCGACGGCTCAGCTCGCTTGCCCAGATCTTGCGGTTTCGCTAGAGAAACGGGCTACACATCGCCCCAAGAGCGGTGGGCGAGACGAGCAGGAGCGCGCCATGAAGGAAGACGTCCAAACGAGCGGCCTCATCATCGCCAAGGTCGCCGCCGAGATCGGCGCGCGCGACGCCCAGGTCTTCGCCGCCGTCAAGCTGCTCGACGAAGGCTCGACCGTGCCCTTCATCGCGCGCTACCGGAAGGAGGCGACGGACGGGCTCGACGACACGCAGCTCCGAAACCTCGAGGAGCGCCTGCGCTATCGCCGCGAGATGGAGGAGCGCCGCGCCGCGATCCTGAAAAGCGTCGCCGAGCAGGGCAAGCTGACGGACGAGCTCCGCGCGAAGTTCCTGACCGCCGACACCAAGGCGGATCTGGAAGACCTCTACCTGCCCTTCAAGCCGAAGCGGCGCACCAAGGCGATGATCGCGCGCGAGGCCGGCCTCGAGCCGCTCGCCGACCGCCTTCTCGCCGATCCGAGCCTCGATCCGGCCGCGCTCGCCGAGGAGTATGTCGACGCGGGCAAGGACGTCGCCGACGGCGCCAAGGCCCTCGAGGGCGCGCGGCACATCCTGATGGAGCGCTTCGCCGAGACGCCGGAGATCGTCAAGCGCGTGCGCTCGCGCATGCAGGCCGAGGCGCGGATCGTCTCGAAGGTGGTTCCGGGCAAGGAGCAGGCCGGCGCCAAGTTCTCCGACTATTTCGACTTCGACGAGCCGATCACCAAGGCGCCGCCGCATCGCGCGCTGGCGCTCTTCCGCGGCCGGCGCGAGGAGGCGCTCGACATCACGGTCAAGCTGCCGGAGGAGATCGAGGCCGACGATCCGCGCGCGGCGCCGCCGCAGGCCGCGATGATCGCCGCCGAGGCCGGGATCGCCGACAAGGGCCGGAAAGCGGACAAATGGCTCCTCGAGACCGCGCGCTGGACCTGGAAGGTGAAGCTCGCGCACAAGATCGAAACCGAGCTCTTCGCCGAGGTCTTCGAGCGCTCCGAGGACGAATCGATCAAGGTCTTCGCCGCCAATCTGCGCGACCTGCTGCTCGCGGCGCCGGCCGGCCCGAAAGCGGTGCTCGCCCTCGATCCGGGCTTTCGCACCGGCTGCAAGGTCGCGGTCGTCGACCCGACCGGCAAGCTCCTCGACACGGCGACGGTCTATCCGCACGAGCCGCGACGGCAATGGCGCGAGGCGCTCGGGATCCTGGCGGCGCTGGTCGCCAAGCACGAGGTCGAGCTCATCGCCGTCGGCAACGGCACCGCCAGCCGCGAGACCGACAAGCTCGCCGGCGAGATCGTCGCGCTGGCCGGCAAGGCCGGAAGGCCGCTCGCCAAGGCGATGGTGTCCGAGGCCGGCGCCTCCGTCTATTCGGCCTCCGAGGCGGCGGCGAAGGAGTTTCCGGATCTCGACGTCAGCTTGCGCGGCGCCGTCTCGATCGCGCGGCGCGTTCAGGATCCGTTGGCCGAGCTCGTCAAGATCGATCCGAAATCGATCGGCGTCGGCCAGTATCAGCACGATGTCGGCGAGACCAAGCTCGCGCGTTCGCTCGACGCGGTGGTCGAGGATTGCGTGAACGCGGTCGGCGTCGACCTCAACACCGCCTCGGCGCCGCTGCTCGCGCGGGTCTCCGGGCTCTCTTCGGCGCTCGCCGAGCAGATCGTCGCCTTTCGCGACCAGAACGGCGCCTTCTCGAAACGCAGCGAGCTCAAAAAGGTGCCGCGACTCGGCCCGAAGGCGTTCGAGCAGTCGGCCGGCTTCCTGCGCGTGATGCGCGGGCCCGAGCCGCTCGACGCGTCCGCGGTGCATCCCGAGGCCTATCCGGTCGCGCGCCGGATCGCCGAGAAGGCCAAGAAGCCGATCAAGGAGCTGATCGGCGACGCCAAGACGCTGAAGGCCTTGCGTCCGGAAGACTTCGTCGACGAGCAGTTCGGCGCGCCGACGGTGCGCGACATCCTCGCCGAGCTCGAGAAGCCGGGCCGGGACCCGCGCCCGGCCTTCAAGACCGCCGAGTTCAAGGACGGCGTCGAGGCGATCTCGGATCTCCGGCCCGGCATGATCCTCGAGGGCGTGGTGACCAACGTCGCCAAGTTCGGCGCCTGAGTCGATATCGGCGTGCATCAGGACGGGCTCGTCCACATATCGGCGCTCGCCGACCGCTTCGTCGAGGATCCGCGCGAGATCGTGCGGCCGGGCCAGGTGGTGAAGGTCAAGGTCCTCGACGTCGACGCGCCGCGCAAGCGGATCGGGCTCAGCATGCGGATGTCCGACGAGCCGGGCGCGCAAGAATCGCGCGGCGGGGCGCGGGGCGGACGGCGCGAGCAGGGCGGCGGCGGCAAATTCGCCTCTTCCGGGCCGGCGCGGGCGGGGCCGAAGGACGGCGCGGCCGACGGCGCCTTGGCGGCGGCGCTGCGCAAGGCCCGCGGCGAGAGCGCTTGAAGGCGCTTCGCCGCGCCGCGATCGGGTCACATTTCGCCATTATTGAACCGTCCGGGTCGTTCAACGGGCGAGGGACGCGATGGCGACGAGATTGGCGGGCGTGGCGATAAAGACTTGGTTCTCGATCTTGTTCGGCGTCATGGGCGTCGTGCTGCTCGGGCTCGGGCTCTGGCTCGTCAGCCTGCCGGCGCCGTACGGTCCGCGACCGATCACCGACTACGCCAACGTCATTCTCGGACCGTTGCTGATCTTCATCGGCGCGCGCTCCTACAATCGGCCGATCTATTGGCTCACGACGGAAGGCTTCGAGGCCTACAACCTGCTCGGCATGCGGCTGCGGCTGACGCCGATGGCGGAACTCGCGGTCGAGCGAGAGCCGGGCGGCCGCGCGAAGCTGATGCGGGTCCGGCCGGGCGGCCGCAAGAGCGTCATCGTCACGGACAAGTCGTTCTCGATGAACAACGAGGAAGTCGGCGCGGTCATCGCCGCGCTCGAGGCGCGGACAGCCGCCGGGGGCGCGGCCTGACACTGTCGAATTCGGGCGTCAGACGGCGCGCCGGACGCGCTTCGGGCGCAAGAATTGCGTGAACTCCTTGGCTCGGCGCGCCTCACGCGGTAGCTGGGGCGCGATGGAACGCTTGGACGCCCGATGACAGACACCCTTCAGCCCGACGGCCCGAAACTCGAGCCCGGGAGCGATAAGCCGGCGGCCGAACCGTCGGCGGCGGGCGCGACCGCCGAGCCGATCGTCGCGTACCGCGCGCGGCCGCACTGGTTTCTCGAGCGGCTGCATTTCACCGCCTACATCGTCTCCTATTGGATCGCGCGGCTGATCGGCCGGCGCGGGGCGGCGGCCGTCTTCAGCCGTCTCGGGACGTTGTCGGCCGGGCTTCTCGGCCTCAAACGGCGCGCGCGCGGCAATCTCGAGCTCGTCAAGCCGGAGCTCGGCGCGGCCGAGCAGCGTCGGATCATCGACGGCGTGTGCTCCAATTTCGCGCGAACCGCTTTCGAATACGCGTTTCTCGACAAGCTGACGCGCGCGGCCGAGGGATGGCGCGTCGAGGGGCTGGAGCATTTTCTCGCGGCGCGAGAGGCGGCCGGCGGCCGCGTCGTCGTCGCCTCGGCGCATTTCGGCAATTGGGAGGCGATCCGCGCGTTCACCGCGAGCCGCGGCGCGCCTTTGGCGATCATCTATCGCGCCTTCAACAACAAGCTCGTCGACCAGCACATTCATCGCAAGATGACGGAGCTCGGTTGGCCGGCCTTCCGCAAGGGGCAGGTCGGCGGGCGGCAGCTCTTCAAGCATGTGCGCTCGGGCCAGGGCGCGCTCATCCTGGTCGACCAGCGTCTCGGCGGCGCGCCGATCATCGACTTCATGGGCCGGCCGGCGGAGACGTCGATCGCCGCGGCGCAGCTGGCGCGGACGCTGAAGGCGCCGCTCTTGACCGCCTCGGCGCTCCGGCTCGAGGACGACAATTTCGTCGTCCGCTTCGACCCGCCGGTGCCGCCCGGACGGCCGGACGAGATGATGGCCGAGGTCAACCGGCGGATCGAGGGCTGGGTCGAGGAGGCGCCGGAGCAATGGCTCTGGATGCATCGGCGCTGGAAGGTGCGTCAAACGACGCGTCTGCGGAAATTCGGCGCCCGCCAGGAGGGCGGCGCGGAGGAGGGCGAGGCGGCGGCTCCGGAGCTGGACGCGTCGCGCGCGTCGGGTTCTTAGAACTCGACCGCGTCGGCGCCGACGATCCGGCCGGGGCCGGGAAACTGGACGATCACGGCGTAGCCGACGAGGCCGGCGTCGATCTCGGTCGTCAGCGTCTGGGTTCCGCCCGACCACGCGCCGACCGTCCGATAGTCGCGCGCGACATTGGCGTAGACGAGGGTCGCGCCGCCGTTCTCGCCGGACGGAATCTCGACGCTGTGCGGACCGTCATAACCGACGACGACCACGGGCAGCGGCTCCGACAAGCGGATCGTCCGCCCGGCGCGCGTCGGCTCGAGGCGGATCGTCAAAGCGTCGCCGTCGCGCGCGAGGCCGACGGAGACGAGATCCGACTGGGTCGTGAGCCGCTCGATCGACATCTCGATCACGCTCGGACGGCTGCCCGCATGTCCGACGGAGCCCTGCACCACCATCTGCGGCGTCACGCCGCGGCCGGGCACGCCGAGCTCGCGCATATAGCCGCGCTGCCGTTCGGAGAAGGCCGGCGAGCCGAAGGGATCCTTCCAGCCGAGATGGTCCCAGTAGTCGACATGCAAGGAGAGGGCGATGACGTCGTCCCGTTCGGCGAGCTCGGCGAGCAGCGCGTCCGCCGGCGGGCAGGAGCTGCAGCCTTGGCTGGTGAAGAGCTCGACCACGATCCTGCGCGGCTCGAGCTCCTGCGCCGTCGCCGCGAATCCCAGCGTCGCGAGCGCCGCGGCGAGCCGCGCCGCGCGTCCGACGCGTCGAAAGCCGATTCCCGCGAATGCCGACATGCGACTCCTCGCCTCCTTCTTTTCGCCTGATGAGTAACGCTGAGTGCCGCTCCGGAGCGAATCACCGCCTGGTGAGCGCAGCCGATCATGCGAGGCGGAGATGTCCGAACTGGCGAGCGACGCCCTTCGACGCTATTACGACGCGCTGTCGCGGCGCCTGCTCTTCCGTCGGCGTCTCGGCGCCGGCGAGGGCGCCGAGCATCTCACCATGCACCGCGCGCTCGTCGATCCCGAGCGGCCGGACGGTCCGCCGAGCCAGCTCACCTTGGAGCGCCTGATCGAGGACGCGATCGACTGGCCGCCGGACGGCGCGCCGTTCCGCGCCGTCGATCTCGGCTGCGGCTATGGCGGCCTCGCGCTCCGGCTCTCGGCGCGGCGCGGCGGCGCTTGGCTCGGGCTGACGCTCTCGCCGGTCCAGGCGGCGCGGGCCTCGCAGGCGGCGCGGCGGCGGCGGCTCGAGCAAAGGGCGCGGTTCGTCGTGCGCAGCTACGACGCGCCGTTTTCGTCCGAGGAGCGCTTCGACGTCGCGATCGCCGTGGAGAGCCTGATTCACAGCGCCGACAAGAGGGCGACCTTGCGCAACGTCGCCGCAGGGCTGAAGCCGGGCGCGACGCTCGCGATCGTCGACGACGTCGCCGCCGACGCGTCGCCGCAGGGGCCGCAGATCGTCGAGGCGATGGCGGCGTTCCAGACCGGCTGGCTCGCGCCGAGCGCGCCCGACGAGGCGGCCTGGCGAGAGGCGCTCGCCGACGCCGGGCTGATCGTCGCGCGGATCGACGATTTGACGCCGCTGATGCGGCCGCGATCGGATCTCGCCCTCGCCAAGCGGGCGGCGGCGGTCGCTTCCCGACGGCGCCGCGCCCTCGGCCGCAACCGCCGCGCGCTCCTCGACGGCGAGATCGGCGGCCTGGCGTTGGAGCGCCTCTACAACGCCGGCGCGATGCGCTATCTGATGATCTGCGCGCGCAAAGCCTGAGCGCCGCGGAAGATCCGCGCGCCGACGCGCCGAGAGCCAAGTTGGAGCCGCCGATGTCTCTGAAACGCCCTCTTCTCGCGCTCGCGCTTCTCGTCGGGCTCGCCGGCTGCGGCGGCCCGATCGACCCGGACCGCCCGCCGCTCTACGACTACGAGTTCGATCCGATCGACGACGGGCTCGTGGAGCCGAGCCGGGTGTGAAGGCCCGCTCGGCGCGCGGCGGCCGGCTGCAGGTGCGGCGACGCGAAAGACGCCGATAGGGGAGTGGTCCGGTGTTCGGCGCCGCCTTCATCCAGGAAAAGGGCGGCGGTCGACTGCCGCCAAAAAGCGAGTTGGTCAGGGATCACCGCGCCCGCATCGGCCTGCCGGTTCGACTCTGCACGCCCAAGCGCATCGATCGCCGTCGACCGCCATCGACGCTGCAATCTCTGATGTTTGGCGATGTGGATTGCATGCATGGCGCGATGCGCCAGTAAATAATACAGGTTCCCGACGCCGACTCTTATCCGTCTTCTTTGGAAAATATCTGCATCGCGATTTGTGGCGCGCAACGCTCGGTCGCCTGCGGGCGCGCGTTTTTGCAGGCGGGGCTCCAGTCTTCGCCAAGCCCGCCGCTCGGGCGACGATCTTTACTGGGCGCGTGTTCTCGGATCCTTCCGACTTCCATCATATCGGCGGAACGAGTTGGCTTGAGCCCGTGCGGCGCTCCGAGGTCGTCGTCTGGCGATCTGAACACCGCGTCTACGTGAACGGGACCGATATCGTCTCGATCGACCACTACGCCGGCGACGCCGAGGAAGCGCTCGATGCGAGCTGCGTCGAAAGAGCGGTGTCGGAATAGGCGCTCTCGGGAGAAGCGCCCGCCGCCATGATCCCCGCTTGCGCGTCGCGCGCCGCGCGCATTTGATGCGTCGCTGGGCTCTGAGGACGTGAAGGCGGGTCGGATGGCGCTGCGGGCGCGAGCGGACGGCAATCTTTGGCGCGAGACGGCGCCGGCGAGGCGGGCGCGGCCGCCTCTCGACGGCGCGGCGGCGGCGGACTTGATCATCATCGGCGGCGGCTTCACCGGCTGCGCGGCCGCGCTGCGCGCCGCCGAGCGCGGGCTCTCGACGATCCTTCTGGAGGCCGAGGAGATCGGCCATGGCGGCTCCGGGCGCAATGTCGGCCTCGTCAACGCCGGGCTCTGGTTGCCGCCCGAGGCGATCAACCGCGCGCTCGGCGCGGCGACCGGCGAGAAGCTGACGAAGGCGCTCGCCGGCGCGCCCGATCTCGTCTTCGAGCTGATCGAGCGGCGCGGAATCGACTGCGCCGCGGTTCGCGCCGGCACGCTCCATTGCGCGCACGCGCGCTCCGGCGTCGCCGAGCTCGAGGAGAGGGAGCGGCAGCTTCGGCTCCGCGGCGCGCCGGTGCGGCGGCTCTCGGCCGAAGAGACGGCGGCGCGCACCGGCGCCGAGACGCTCCACGGCGCGCTCTTCGATCCGAGGGCCGGCGTCATCCAGCCGCTCGCCTATTGCCGCGGCCTCGCCGCCGCCGCCGAAACGGCCGGCGCGCGGATCTTCGAGAAGAGCCCGGTCCGCGCCGCCGCGCGCGCGAACGGCGCCTGGCGCGTCGAGACGGCGAAGGGCGCGGCGACGGCGAGCGCGCTGCTGCAGGCGACCGGCGCCTACCACCTGCCGATCGCCGGCGCGGCGCCGATCGCGGCGACGACGGTCTCCTATTTCCAGATCGCCACCGCGCCGCTCAGCCCGAACCTGCGCGCCAGCGTGCTGCCGGGCGGCGAGGGCGCCTGGGACACGGCCAAGGTGATGTCGTCCTTTCGTCTCGACGCGCGCGGCCGGCTGCTCATCGGGGCCGTCGGCGCGCTCGACCATGTCGGCGCGCGCGCGCATCGCGCTTGGGCGCGGCGAAAGCTCGCGGCGCTCTTCCCGCGTCTGGCCGACGCGCCGCTCGAGCGCGCCTGGTTCGGCCGCATCGCGATGACCGCCGATCACGCGCCGAAGATCCTCCGCCTCGGCCCGAGCGCCTACGCCGTCGGCGGCTATTCGGGACGCGGCATCGGTCCGGGCACGCTTTTCGGCCGGGCCGTCGCCGACGCGATCGCGGACGAGGACGAGGCCGCGTTGCCGTTGCCGGCGCTTGGCGGCTACTCGGAGCGGCTGAAGACCGCCCGGCGGCTCTATTACGAGATCGGCGCGACGCTCTATCATCTCGTCGCCGCCCGGTCGCCCGACGGCCCGGCCGACGCCGCCGACGCGCCGGAGACGCAGCCTTAATCGCGAGACGGAGCGAACCATGCTCGAGATCACGCGGCGTCTCGCGCCGATCGGCCCGAAGAGCGTCGGCCCGTTTCATCACGCGGTCAGCGCCGGCGATCGTCACTTCGTCACCGGGCGGACGCCGACCCTTCCCGACGACCCGGCCAAGCGCGTCGCGGGCGGGATCGAGGAGCAGACGCGGCGCGTGATGGACAACCTCGAGCTCGTGCTCGACGGGCTCGGCTCCGGCTTCGACCGCGTCGTCTTCGCGCGCGTCTATCGGACGTATTTGCCCGAAGGCGGCCTGCCGGCGCGGACCTGCATCGGCGTCGCCGGCCGCGCGGTCGGCGCGCGCGTCGAGGTGGATCTGGTCGCGGCGCGCTGAGCCGGCCGGCCGCGCGAAAAAATGTCGTGATTTCAGTCTAGGTTTCGCACGATAGGTCGACGCGAAGAGGGAGCGGAGCCTCATGTCCGACGACATCGCCTATGTGGGCGCGCTCAGGCCGCCTTTCGCCGAGGGCGGCACGCGGCTCAAAGGGCCGCCCGTCTTCGTCGTCGTTAAGAAGATCGCGTTCTACGCGTTCGTCGGCGGTTTTTTCGGCGCGCTCATCTACGGCGTCGGCTGGTTGATCGACGTCGGCTGGCTCGAGGATGTCGGCGTCGGCTTCGCGATCTTCGTCGCGCTGGTCGGCGTCTTTCTCGGCTTCGCCGGCAAGGTCGCCGCCTGTCCCTATTGCGGCGAGCGGATCGGCGGCGGCGCCTCGGAGTCGATCGCTCTCGGCGAAGGGCCGGAGCGCGTCGCCTGCCCGAAATGCCACGAGCTGCTCGTCGCCGAGAACGGCGCTCTGCGCGCGATCTCGCCCGTCGAGGCGGGCGCCGCCGGGGCCGCGCCCTTCGAGTTCGCCTGCGTCCGTGACGGCGTCTGGCCGGACGAATGCATCTCCTGCGGCGCGCCGCCGACCCGCTACGAAGAGGCGAAGCTGCAGAAGGTCGAATACGAGAAGCTGCTGATCGGCTCGGTCTCGGTGCAGAGCGCCAGCGTCTCGAACATTCCCTATTGCGACCGTCACGGCGGCGAAGTGTCGGTTACGATCAGCGACGACGTCCTGCGCCTCGTCTTTCCGCGGCTCGACATGGGACGGCGCTATCTCGCGGTGAATCGCGGCAAGAAGCGGATCACGATCGACTAGACACGCCCGCGCTCGCGCCCCATCTCGCCGGACGGTATCAATCAAGGAGCGCAGCATGCCCGTCACCGTCTGTCCGAATTGCACGACCGCCATGACCGAGATCAGCCGCCGCGGCGTCTTCGTCGACGTCTGTCCGAGCTGCCGCGGCGTGTGGCTCGACGGCGGCGAGCTCGAGAAGCTCTTGGCGACGGCCGACGCCGGCGCCGCCTCGGCCCCGGCTCAGGAGCCGCGCTATCGCAGCCGGGACGACTACCGCGACGCGCATCGGAACGACGACTACTATCGCGAGGACCGGCGCGATCGGCGCCGCGACCGCCGGCGCGACCGTGACCGCGACGGCGGCATCTTCGAGCTCTTCGGCGATATCTTCGACTGACGCTCGCTTGTTCGGGCCGTCTCCGCGGCGTCGCTTCCCTCGCGCGGCGCGGTTCTCTATGCTGTCGTCGCCCAACAAGAAGGTCGAAGGAGCGGCGCGATGGCGGAGACGGAAAATGCGGCCCCGAGGGTCGAGATCTCCGAGCGCAAGCGCGTCTTCGACGGCTTCTTCAAGCTCGACGAGGCCGAGGTGCGGATCGAGCAGCCGGGCGGCGCGCTCTCCGAGCCGCATCGCTATCTGGTGCTGGAGCGCGGCGACAGCGTCGCGACGCTCGTCCATGACGTCGGCGCGCGCCGGGTCCTGCTCGTCGAACAGTTCCGATTCGCCACCTACGAGAAAGGGCCGGGCTGGCTGCTCGAGCCCGCCGCCGGCATGATCGAGCCCGGCGAGACGCCGGAGGCGGCGGCGCGGCGCGAACTCGAGGAGGAGCTCGGGATCGTCGCCACGGAGCTCGAGGCCGTCGGCGGCGTCTTTCTCTCGCCCGGCGGCTCCTCCGAGCGGATCTTCCTCTTCTACGCGCCGGTCAAGCGCGCCGACGCGCCGGAGGCGTCGGCCCTGGGCGTCGGCTCCGAGCGCGACAGCCTGCGTCGGCGGACGCTGCGCCCGTCGGAGCTGTTTCGGATGCTGGACAAGGGCGCGATCGAGGACGCCAAGCTGATGATCCTCGCGCAGTGGCTGCGCCGGCGGATGGAGACGGGCGGCGCGCGGCGCAAGCGTGGCGCCGTCGGCGCAAAGCGCCAGGGAAAGACGCCGGCGCGGCAGGCGCGCGGGTCCTGAGCCGCGCGGCTCTGTTAACGTCGTTGGCGGCGCATTGGGGAAGGGTTGCCGATGTCGACATCCGACGAGGGCGGCGATAGAGGCCGTCGCGCGGTCAGGAAGCTGTCTTCGGACTATATGAAGCTGCTGCCGGAGAAGCGCTTCGAGCATGTGCTCGGGATGATCGAGGATCCGGCCAAGCGCGAGGCGGCGCGGGCGGAGTTCGAGCAGCGTCGGCTCTTCTTCAAGCTCGAGCGGGCCGACTACGAGTACGAGTTCGAGGGCGAGCGCGTCTCGCTCGAAGGATACTACAATTTCGAGCGCGGCGACGCCGTCGCGGTGCTGCCTTTCGACTCGCTCAAGGACGAAGTGATCCTCGTCGAGCAGGCGCGGCCCGCGGTCCTCGACAAGACCGCGGGCGCCGGCGGCTGGTTGATCGAGGCGGTCGCCGGCATGCCGCGCGAGGACGACGCGGTCGAGGGCGACGATTTCACCGGCTTGCGCAACTGCGCGATGCGCGAGCTGATGGAAGAGACCGAGATCGACATCCGCGACGATCCGGAGCGCCTCTGGCCGATGGTCGAGACCGAGGGCGGCGACCGGGCGCGCTTCTTCCCGTCGCCGGGCGGCAGCTCCGAGGAGATCCACATCTTTCTCGCCGACGTCAGCGGCAAGGGCCCGAAAGCGGAGATCGCCGGCAGCGTCGCGGAGAACGAGCGCATCCGCATCGCCCGCTACCCGACCGACACGTTCTTCGAGCTCGCCGACGCCGGCCATTTCCGCGACAGCAAGATCTACGCGGCGGCGCTGCTCCTGCGTCACTATTTCGAGCTGCGCCGGAAGGAGACCCAGGAGCCGCCGCGCGTCTGGCGGTTCGACGGCGCGGCCGAGCGGACGGTCGAGCTCCGGCCGGGCGACATTCAGCAGTATCGCGGCGGCTTCGACGTCTGGGCCAACAGCGAGGACCCGACGCTGGCGATGAACCGGATGACGGCGCGGAGCATCTCCTCGATCATCCGGCGCAACGGCGCGATTTGGTTTCGCACCGACGGCAAGGAGAAGTGGGTCCGCCTGCTCGAAGACACGATCGCGCTCGCCCTCGCCGAGGAGAAGCGCAAGGAGCGCCGCCGCCTCGGCCGCGACCCAGAGCTCGGCGACGTGCTGCTGACGACCTCCGGCAATCTCCTCTTGAGCCACGACGTTCGGCGCATCGCGCATGTCGTCGCGGTCGAGAACCTGCCCGGCGGCGGCCAGAAGGCGCATGTCGAGCGGACGGCGGAATTCGTCGTCCGTCTGCTCGAGAGGATCGACGCCTGGAGCCGCGAGGCCGCGGAGGGCTGGCTGCGCCTGCAACCGACGAAGCCGCTCGGCTCCGTGCTCCTGCCCTTCTTCGGCGCCGGCACCGCCGACGGCGACATGAAGCGCGTGGCCGCCGGGCTCGTCGAGGGCGTCCGCGCCTATTGGAGCGATCCGAAGAACGCCGAGAGCGCGATCTCCAAGATCGGCTTCAGCTGCTTCACGAGCGCGCATTACGAGGAGGCGATGCGCTGCCTGCGCCGCGCCGGCGGCTTCGAGCAGGTCGGCGCTCCGGAGGCCGGACGATGATCGGAAACGGAGACTCCAAGCTCCGCCAGCGGATCAAGCAGAGCAGCCTGCGCGGCCGCAGCGTCCGCCGGCGCATCTTCGTCTGCATGCAGCCGATCCTCCTGATGCTCGTGCTCGCGATCGGCCTCGTCCTGTTTCTCAATGTCGGGCAGACGCATGAGGCGCTGATCGCCTTCGCGGAGAGCTGGACCGCGCTCATCGGCGAGCCGAGCGCGACGCTCGGCGACGCGGCGGCGGGCGGGCCGCTCGCCCTGCTTCTGCAGTCCGCCGCGCTCCTCGCCATGTTGACGCTCTTCAGCGGTCTCCTCGTCTACACCCACGCGGCCTTCACCGAAAAGGCGGTCGCGGACACGGTCGCGGTCCAGGCGGAGGAGGATCTCGACGCGGTCCGGGCCGAGGGCGGCGCCGGCGGGCCGGTGGCGGGCGGCGCGCGGCGCGGTTTTTGGGAGAAGGTCGACGACGCGGACTACGTCGTCGAATGGGTTCGGCGGAACGTCTCGACCCTTCTTTTCGCGACGCCCTGGATTTGGCTTCTGGCGGCGGGCGTCGGCGCGCTTCTGGCGCTCGACGCCCGCATCGACGCCGCCGAGAAGATGGCGGAGCGGTTTCCCGGGCAAGAGGATCTCGGCGGCTTCGCGGCCGATCTCCTACGGTCGGTGTTTCGAACGCTTTGCGGCGTTCTCGTCGTCGCGGCGGCGCTGCCCGTCCTCTTGCGCAAGGGCTCGCGCCGCCTCCGATCCTTCTTCCGCGTCGAAGACCGCGCCAAGCGTCAGGCCTACGGATTGATCGGGATCGGCCTCCTCGCCTTCGTCGTCGCGCCGCTGCTCTCGCCGGTGACCGCCTATGGCGTCTTCCACGCGGTCGGCCCCTTCGCGGCGTCCCTGACCGCGCTCTATGTCGTGGTCTCGCTGCTCATCCTCTTCGGCTTCCTGCGTGTCGATTTCGAGCAGCCCTATTCGATCGTGCTGCTCGGCTTCGTCGTCCTTCTCGTCTCGTCGCAGGTGGATTGGGTCGACTGGCTCGGCTGGATCGGCGTCTCGTTCTTCGGCGTCCTCGCGGCGATCGTGCTCGGCTTCATCGCCTACGGCTTCGGCCTCGGTCCGAAGACGACCATCCTCGCAGTCGCCGGCGCCTCGGTTCTCGTCGTCGCCGGCGGCGTCTTGATCGCCCTCCAAGACGAGGATGCGCCGCTCGCAGAGACGGAAACCGAGTCCGAGCCGCCGTCGGAGACGCCGCGCCGCGTCGAGTCGGTCTTCGCCGATTGGCTCCTCGACGCGCCGCGCGACGACGCCGGCGAGAAGATCCCGGTCTTCGTCGTCTCGGCGCGCGGCGGCGGCGCCTACGCCGCGGCCGCCGCTTCGACCCTGCTCGCGCGGCTCGAATGCGCGCCGTCCGAGCATCGCTTCCATGAGCGCGTCTTCGCCGTCAGCTCGGTCTCGGGCGGCTCGGTCGGCGCGGTGATGTTCCGCGACATGATCCGCTCGCCGCATCTGTCGGACCTTTGCGGAGACGCCGCGCCGCTCGACGCGACGATGCTCGCCCTCCTGACCGAGAACCATCTCGGCGCGTCGATGGCGGCGTTGCCGTCCGACCAACTCGTCAAGATCGCCGACGCCGCCTTCGATGTCGGCGCGATCGACTATTCGCGCTTCCGCGGCCTCGCGCGCAGCTTCATGGGCGCCCAGTACGACGCGCGCGGCGGCGATTGGGCGACCGATCCGGAGGCGCGCGGGCCCTATCTCGTCCTCAATACGACCTGGAGCGAGACGGGCTTTCGCGTGGCCTACGCCGACTTCAGCTTGAAGCCGATCAGCGACGACACGCTCTACAGCTTCGACGATCTCTCCGATTTGCTCGCGCCCTATGACGTGATGTGCCCGACCCAGGAGCGCGCCGACGGCGATCTTTTCGGCGAGGCGATCGCGCTCGACGACCGGCGGCTCGATGAGGTCGGATTCGTCCGCGACATGGAGCAGGCGCTGGCGAGCGCGGCGTTTCCGCTGATGCTGCCGGCGCATGTGCGCTGCCGCCGCGGCCCGGGCGTCGATCCGGAGCGTCCGCCCGTCTGGAACTTCGTCGACGGCGGCTACTCCGACAGCACCGGCGCGATCACCGCTTCGGAGATCGTCGTCGCGCTGCAGGACTTTCTCGACAGCTGCCTGTCCGGCGCGCCGGCGCCGAGCTTCCGCGCCGACTGCGCCAGGCTCGACGCGGTCGAATTGGCCGATGTCGAGTTTCATCTGATCATCCTGACCGACGACCGGCCGAATCCGTCCAACCTCGCGGCCGTCGCGAGCGGCACGCGGCTGCGCGACAGCGGCGCGATCATCTCGACGGTGCTGAAGCTGCGCGCGCTGATCTCGAACGTCGCGGTTCTGCAGGTCTATGAGCGCGTCGCCGACGCCAACGAGGGCCGCGACGCGCTCACGATCACGATCCACGAGGTCAGGATCGGCGATCAGCTGCTCGAGCTGCCGCTCGGCTGGACGCTGTCGTCGTCGGCCGCGCGCCTGATCGGCGCGTCGATCGGCGACGCGGACTGGGTCGCCGGCGCGGCGCAGGAGCGCGAGGACGCGGCGGATCTGCTCATGGATTGTCGGTCGAGCGAGCGTCTCGACGCCGATCCGGCGCTGCGCGCGGATTGCGCGGCGGCTCTCGTCGAGCACAACAGCTGCCGTCTCGCCGACATCGAGGCCGTCATCGCCGGCGACGGAAGGGCGCCGCCGGCGCGCTGCGATCGATGACGCGCGCGCTCGGGTTCAACCGCTGATGTAGCGCACATACCACGCCGCGATCTCTTCGGCCGAGGCGACGCCGTCGAAATTGCGGTCGATCTCGTCGAAATTGGCGCGGCCGGTGGCGCTGAACTCGAGCCGAGAGATCTGGCCGTCGCCGTCGGCGTCGTAGGACGCGATGACGAATTCCGCGTAAGCGAGGCCGGGCGTCTGCGCCTGCGCCGGCGGCGCGACGGCCGCCGACAGAATGACAGCCGCCGCAGCCGCGAGAAGTCTCGAAGGTCTTGCGCCCATCGCTTCGTCTCAACCGTTTTCCGCCCGAGCGCGCGATGCAAGAAAAGCGCCGCCCAAACGATTCGTTGCGTGTCCTGATGGGTTCACTCTCGCATAGCGTGTGTTTCAGGTGAAGAGGGTCGCGCGCATGGAATCACGACGCCGCGCTTTCGCCGGGAAAGGCCCTTGCGCCGGCAATTTTCGCTTCCGCGCGGCGCCGGGATCGGCGAAGAACCGGCGGGGCGGCGCCGTGGCGCGCCGTCGGCAGGCGCGCGGCCGAGCGCGGCCGATGGAGAGAGTGGGGCGCAGTGGACGTCGACGGCGGACTCGTGAGCATCGTCCTGTCGGTCATCGCGATCGTCGCGTCGGGCCTGACGACGTATTTGACCATCTTCAACGCGCGCTATCGCGCCGTCGCGGTCGTCGCCGACGCGCCGACGAGCGTGCAGACCTCGTCGAGCCGGGCGGGCGGGCGCCTCGAGAGCGTCGGCTACCGCGTCATCTTCGCGCCGACGCTCATTCTGTCGAACCGCGGCACGCGGCCGGTGGCGGCGACGCAGTTCCGGTTGTTCCGATCGCGCGACGTCCGGCGCTGCGTCATGAGCGACGAGAGCTTCGACGCCGCGCTCGAGGAGCGGACCTTCCTGCTCGAGGCCGGCTCGGTGCGGCATGTCCGACCGGAATTCGTGCTGCCGCTGATGACCGACGACTTCGCGACCAAATCCGAGACCTGGTGCCTCGCCGTCGCGCTGATCGACCACGAGGGACGGCGCACCGACGCCGCCATCCGGCTGGCGACGTTCGACTTCGCCATCGAGCCGTCGCCCGACGGCGAGGAGGCGGCGCCGGTTCTGCGCGCCAAGATCGATCATCCGCGCGGCCCGCAGCTTCTGGCGGCGCGCGGCTGGCTCTCCGGTCGCGGCTGATCGACGCACGCCGTCGAGCGACCCTGCGGTCGTTTTCGCGCTCGGCGGATTTCGCCGTCCGGCGCCGTTCGCGCGCAACGCGAAGACGCGGCCCGGTTGCGGCGCAATCGGATCTTGCGAAACGTCTTTTGCGTCGCCTGCGAGCCGTCAGGGGTCGAGCCGAAGACTTCACGTTGCGGAACAGCTCGCTTAACGGTTCATTCAGAGAAACGGTTCAGGCGTCCGAACGATCTTCTCGGACCGCGGCGCAGGGGCGCCCAAAAACGCAAAGGAAGGACCGCGAAATGACGGATTGGAGCGACGGGACGGCGGGATCGGACCGAAATCCGGAGGAGGCCAAGGAGTGGAGCCAGGCGGTCGCGTCGACGATCGCGTTCGAAGGGCCGGCGCGCGCCGACGAGCTTCTCTCCGCCGCGGTCGAGACGGCCCGGCGCCACGGCGCCCGGCTGCCCTTCGCCGCCAACACCGCCTACATCAACACGATCGCGCCTTCCGAGCAGCCCGTTCATCCGGGCGACCGCGCCGTCGAGCATCGCATCCGCTCCGCGATCCGCTGGAACGCGGCGATGATCGTGTTGCGCGCCAATAAGGAGAGCTCGGAGCTCGGCGGCCATATCGCCAGCTTCCAGTCGGCGGCGACTCTCTACGACACGGGCTTCATGCATTTCTGGCGCGGCCAGGACGATCCGTCGGGCGGCGATCTCATCTACGTCCAGGGCCACTCTTCGCCCGGCATCTACGCCCGCGCGTTCCTCGAGGGCCGGCTCTCCGCCGAGCAGATGGACAATTTCCGCCAGGAGGTCGACGGCGAGGGCCTCTCCTCCTATCCGCATCCCTGGCTGATGCCGGAGTTCTGGCAGTTCCCGACCGTCTCGATGGGCCTCGGGCCGCTGATGGCGATCTATCAGGCGCGCTTCCTGCGCTATCTCGACAATCGCGGGCTCGCCAAGACGAAGGACCGCAAGGTCTGGGCCTTCATGGGCGACGGCGAGATGGACGAGCCGGAGTCCTTGGGCGCGATCTCGCTCGCCGGCCGCGAGCACTTGGACAACCTGGTCTTCGTCATCAACTGCAACCTGCAGCGGCTCGACGGGCCGGTGCGCGGCAACGGCAAGATCGTCCAGGAGCTCGAGGGCGATTTCCGCGGCTCCGGTTGGAACGTGATCAAATGCCTCTGGGGCACGGGGTGGGACGATCTGTTGGCGCGAGACGTGACCGGGCGGCTCAGGCAACTGATGGAGGAATGCGTCGACGGCGAGTATCAGAACTTCAAGTCGAAGGACGGCGAGTTCATCCGCAAGAACTTCTTCGGCCGCTATCCCGAGACCGCGGCGCTGATCGAGGGCTGGAGCGACGAGGACATCTGGCGGCTGACCCGCGGCGGGCATGATCCGCAGAAGGTCTTCGCCGCCTATCACGCGGCGGTGAACCATAAGGGCCAGCCGACGGTGATCCTCGCCAAGACGGTCAAGGGCTACGGCATGGGCGCCGCCGGCGAGGCGCAGAACATCACCCATCAGCAGAAGAAGATGGGCTATGACGATCTCAAGCTCTTCCGGGACCGCTTCAAGCTCGATCTGACCGACGCGCAGGTCGAGAACCTCGAATACATCTCCTTCGCCGAGGACAGCGAGGAGATGCGGTACTACCGCAAGCGCCGCGAGGCGCTCGGCGGCTATCTGCCGGCGCGTCGGACGAAATCGACATCGATGACCGTGCCGACGCTGGACAAATTCGCGGCGCAGCTCGCCGACACCGGCGATCGCGAGATCTCGACCACGATGGCGTTCGTTCGGGTGCTGAACACGCTTCTGCGCGACAAGACGCTGGGCAAGCACGTGGTGCCGATCGTGCCCGACGAGAGCCGCACCTTCGGCATGGAGGGCATGTT
>CAZPTD010000044.1:0-12648 GCA_964588915.1 uncultured Neomegalonema sp.
CCGGGATGACGGCGTCATCCCGGGATGACGGCGTCATCAGCGTTGCATCCACCTATAGAGACCCTGCTCTAAAATTGGGAGGAGACGATGGCGACCTACCTGCCGCCGCTTTCGGAGTTCGATTTCCTTTTGCGCGACGTCTTCGGCGTCGAGGCGGCGCTTCGCGAGCTGCCTCGGCATAGCGAGACGACGCCTGAGCTGATGAGCCAGATCCTCTCCGAAGCCGCGCGGTTCTGCGAGAGCGAGCTCACGCCCATCAACCGCCTCGGCGACGAGGAGGGATGCGTCTTCGACGGCGCCGAGGTCCGGGCGCCGGACGCCTTCCGCGCCGCCTTCGCCAAATTCGCCGCCAGCGGCTGGACCGGCGTCTCGGCGCCGCCCGAATACGGCGGTCAGGGGCTGCCGCAGTGCCTCTACATCCCGCTCATGGAGATGTTCGGCTCCGCCAACCTCTCCTTCAGCGACTATGCCGGCCTGTTCGCGATGGGCGGCCAAGCGATCGCCGCGCATGCGGCCGACGACCTCAAGGAGCGCTACCTGCCGGCGATCGCGTCGGGGCGATGCGGCGCGACGATGTGCATGACCGAGCCGCATTGCGGCACCGATCTCGGTCTGATCCGAACGCGCGCCGAGCCGGCCGAGGACGGCGGATACCGGATCCGAGGGAGTAAGATCTTCATCTCGGGCGGCGACCACGATCTCACCGAGACGATCGCGCATCTTGTGCTGGCGCGGCTGCCGGACGCGCCCGAAGGCGTGAGAGGCATCAGCCTGTTCCTGGTTCCCAAGCATATGCCCGGCGCGGACGGCGGATTAGGGGCGCGCAACGCGGTCGGCCCGATCGGGCTCGAGCACAAGATGGGCTACGCCGCCTCCGCGACCTGCGCGATGCGGTTCGACGGCGCCTGGGGATGGCTGATCGGCGAACCGCATCGCGGGCTCGTCCGCATGTTCACGATGGTGAACGCGGCGCGGATCATGGTCGGCCTGCAGGGATTGTCCTGTGCGGAGACGGCGCGGCAGTCGGCGGCAGACTATGCGCGCGAACGCCGGCAGGGCCGCTCGCGCCGCGGCGCCGGCGAGCGCGAGGCGGATCCGATCATCCTGCACGCCGACGTGCGCCGCACGCTGCTCGAGAGCCGCGCGTTCACCGAAGGCGCGCGCGCCTTCGCGCTCTTCCTGGCCCTGCAATGCGACATCGCCGCCGCGCATCCGGACGAAGCGAAGCGCGAAGCGGCCGACGATCTCGTTCACTTCCTGACGCCGGTGTTCAAGGCCGGCGCAAGCGCATTCGGCTTCGAGGTCTGCAACGCCTGCATGCAGGTCTATGGCGGGCACGGCTACATCCGAGACAACGGCGTCGAGCAGCTGGTCCGCGACGTCCGCATCGCGCTGATTCAGGAAGGGGCCAACGGCGTTCAGGCGCTGGACTTGCTCGAACGCAAGATGGTCTGGCGAGAGGGGCGGCTGTGGCGCCGCTATCTCGACTTACTGGGCGATCTGGCCGCCGAGTCCGAGAATACGCCCGAGCTGGCGTCCGAGCGCGCGCGCTTCGGCGACGCGCTGCTGGTCATGAAGGACGCGATGGCCTGGGCGGTCGACGAGGAGGATCGCGATACGGTCGCCGCCGGCGGCGTCGACGTGCTGACGATCGTCTTCGTCGTCACGATGTCGGCGTTTTGGTTGCGCATCGCGTCAGCGAAGGTCGGCGCGGCCGACGCCGAGCAGATTCAGAGGTCGGCGGAGAGGCGGCTTCTGGCCCGGCTTTATTTCGACCGACATATGCCGATGATCGCCGCGCTCGCCGACCGCGCGCGCCTCGCGGGACGGTCGATCTACGACTGGCCGGACGACCGCATCTGACCCGACGTCGGTCGTCGGCGTGCAGGTCTAGACCGCATTCGAACCATTCGGAGCCGCCTTGCTCCAGCTTGGTCGTCGGCTCGAGCTGCCGGCCTCCGGCCGGCTGGCGACCGACCCGCGGGGCGGCCGCCGCTCAGCTCCAGCGTTTCGGCTCCGAAGGGTTCGAGTGCGTTTTAGCGCGTCCCGCCATAGACCTGCGCCTCGAGGCTCCGTTTCAACTCCGCCGGCATCTCGGCGGACGAGCGCGTCTCGGGATCGAAGAACACCTCGACGATCTCGCAGGTCGCGTGGATCTCGTCGGTGAAGACGTGGCGCAT
Source organism: uncultured Neomegalonema sp. (assembly GCA_964588915.1). GTDB lineage: Bacteria > Pseudomonadota > Alphaproteobacteria > Rhodobacterales > Rhodobacteraceae > JALEGB01. The sequence continues at coordinate 2,181 of CAZPTD010000044.1, forward strand.
CCGCAAGGTGACCGTCACGCTCTTGCCGCCGACCCGCGTGATCGCGCCCTCGATCGCGACGAGGTCGCCGGCCTTCAGCTCGCAGATGAACGTCGTGGTGGACTTCGCCGTGACCGTATGCAGCCCGTATTGCTCGAGCATCTTCTCCAGCGTATAGCCGTATTCGGGCCAGAAGAAAAACGCCGCGTCGTCAAAGAAATGCGCGTACCAGCGCACGTTCATGTGTCCGAATTGGTCGTGGTGCCATTGATGGATCACGGCTTTCGAAAACAGCTTCCAGTTGATCTCTTGTTCGTCGGCGGCGTCCGCCATCTTTCTTCTCCAACTCCGCGCCCGGTGAAGCGCCCTCGTTGATCGACGCGCCCGTCGGCTCAGCGCGCGACCTCGACGACGGCCGAGCCGGTCGCCAGGACGCGCCCATCCGGCGTCTTCGCTTCGACCGCAATTTCCGCAGTCCGGCCTCGGTCGCCGTTCGAGACAGTCTCGACCACGCCGCTGCAAAGAACCTTGTCGCCCACTTGGCTCGGCGCGCGAAACCGCGTTTGCAGCGATTTGATCTCCGCGATGTCGAAATGCGCCGTGAGCAACCGCCCGAGATAGGCCATCGTCAGCATGCCGTGCCCGATGACGTCCGGCAGATCGGTGTTCTCGCGCACCCAATCCACGTCGACATGGAGCGGATGGTGATCGTTCGACGCGCCGCAATAGAGCGCGAGCGTGGTGCGGCTGAGCGGCGGGATCTCCAACGTCGGCAGCGTCGCGCCCTTCTCGAGCACAGGTCGATCAGACATCGGGCGCGGCCTCCTGAACGACGATGGTGGTGACGAGCCGCCCGACCTCCGCCCCTTCCTGATCGACGAACACCGTCTCGGTCTTGAGGAACTTTAGCGCGCCGCCCTTCTTCTCGAAATAGTCGGCGAAGACGGTGACGCCGGACAGCGCCTCACCGGCGCAGAACGGCCGGCTGAGCGCGATGCTCTGCTCGGCGTGGAAGCCTTTGGAGACGTCGAGGCCGAGGATCGTCATCGCGGCGTTCGGGTCGGGCACGTCCTCGCTCAGGCAGTAGAGAAAGGTCGGCGGCGCGACGATGTCGGCATGCCCGGCGGCGCGCGCCGCCGCGGCGTCGAAGAAGATCGGATCGGTTTCGCCGATCGCCTTGGCGAACAATCGCAGCTGGCCGCGCTCGACCGCGACCTCGAAGCGCTGCAATTCTCGACCGATCGCCTCTTGCGGCGTGAGCGTCTTCGGCTCGACCGCGCGCGGAGACGCCGCCTCGGCGTCGAAGACGGTCTCTCCGGTCGTCGAGCGCAAGAGCTCCTTGCGCACCTTGCCGATATCGGTGACCGGCAGGGCGTCAACGAACTCGATGAACCTCGGAACCATGAAGCGGGCCATCTCCGTTTGGCACCAGGCGTGCAGCTCCGCCGGCGCCAGACTCCGCCCGGGCTTGAGCGCGACCACGACCTTAACGTCCTCCTCGCCGAGCGGCGATGGAACGCCGAGCGCCGCGCAGGCCTCGATGTCGGGATGCCGGCCGATCGCCATCTCCAGCTCCCAGGACGAGATGTTCTCGCCGCGCCGGCGGATCATCTGTTTCTTGCGATCCTTGAAGAAGACGTAACCGTCCGTGTCGACCAGTCCGAAATCGCCGGTGTGAAACCAGCCGCCGCGGAACGCCTCTCGCGTCGCTTCCTCGTCGTCTTCGTAGCCGGCGAACATGACGCCGGCCCGCCGCGCTCGCGCGGCGATCTCGCCGATCTGGCCGGTCGCGACCGGCTGGCCGCTCTCGTCGAGGATCGCCAGCTCGAAATCCGGGTTGACGCGGCCGCAGGACCCGGCCGGCGCGCGATCGTCGGCGTCGGGCAGCGCGATCGGCTCGGCCTCGGTCATGCCGTAGACGTCGAAGAGCCGGACGCCGAAGCGCTCTTCGAAGGGATCGCGCAGATCGGGCGGAACGAAGCCGATCAACCCGGCGCGCAGACCGGACTGCGCGTCTCTCGCGTCGGCCGGGCGCTTCATCAGGATCTCGAGCAAGGTGGTGAAGCCGATGAACAGCGTCGCGCGGCAGCGCGCGATCTCGTCCCAGAAGCGCGAGGCCGAAAATCTCTCGATCAGCGCGACGCGGCCGCCGCCGATGAGAGCCGCCATCACGAGGTCGAGTTGACCGCCGACATGGCTGAGCGGCGGCCAGGCGTGGAAGCAGTCTTCGGGCCCGATGCGCATCGCCGCCGCCACGGCCGCGCCGCCGCGGACATATTGGTTGTGCGGAATCATCGCCGCCTTCGAACGGCCGGTGGTGCCGGAGGTGAAGAGGATCGCCGCGAGATCCGTCGGCGCCGACGTCGGAAACTCGACCTGCGGCGCGCCTCGGGTCGCCGCCCAATCCCTCCAGCGGACGCCGGCGTCTTGCGGCGCGTCGTCGAGATCGATGACGACGACATGCTCGATCGGCGTGTCGGACAGGTCGAGCTCCGCAAGCGCGGCCTGCTCGGTGACGAGAACGCGCGCCCGAGAGCGCGCAAGCATGTCCTTCAGAAGCGCGCCGCGATGCTCGCGGTGGACAGGCGCGAAGACGAGACCGGCGAGAAGCGATCCGAACCACGCCCAGAGGAAGGCCGGATGATTGGAGAGATAGGTCGCGACCCGGTCGCGGGCCGGGTCGAGGCCGAGCTGCGCGAGAAAGCGCGCGAAACCGGCGATCTCGTCCCAGGCGGCGCCGTAGCTCCATTCGGCGTCGTGGTGCTGCAGGAAGACGGCGTCCCGGCTGCGATCGACGCGCGCGCGCAGGATCTCGGGAACCGCCGCGTCTTCGCGGCCGGTCAGCTCCATGACGGCGTCTGGCTGCGGCACTCCTCGCCCTCCCTCGACTGCGGCGCCCCTTGCGCGTCCGGCGCGATCTCCTTGCGGATCGGATACACGGTGTCGCTCCGATGCGGCTCGGCGTCCACCATGCGATAGCCGATCCTGCGATAGAGCGAGTCTTCCGAGATCGTCGAGGAGCAGATCTCCGCATAACCGAGCGCGCGGGCGGCGCCAACGACGGCGATCGGTTCGCGGCGCGCGTCGCGCCGAACCTCGCCCGCCGGCCGTCGGGGAGCGAGATCTCGTCGTTCAGCCGCTCGAACGTCGCCTCAGGCGCCATGTCGAGCCGCAGCGCCGCGGGCGTTGCAGCCGATCGGGCCGCGCAGACCGCGCATGCGTCTCCCCGAGCCGCGCCCAACCTTTTCGCCGACGTTTCGGCTCGAAAGCGCGCTTCCGCCGACTTTCGGTCAGGCGCCGGGGGGTGGCGCCGTCGGCCGCGCATCGGCGGCGGTTCGCTGTTCGCGCCCCGACGCCGGCGTGACGCCCTGCGACTTGAGCGCGTTCGCCAACGCGAGCGCTCGTCGACGTCAACCGCCGGTGATTTCCTGGACGTCGAGGACATAGACCTGCCGCTCGCCGTCATGCGCGCTGTCGATGCTGATCCTTCGGCCGTCGCGGCTCCAGCGCGGATGAAGGTCGCAGCGCAGCGGTCCGTGCTGGAACGCCGGCGGCGACAGGAAGCGGCCGATATCGATCCGCCTGCCGGTCGCCATCTCGTAGAGCATCAGCGTGCGGATGTTGTTCGCATCCGCATAGGTGTCGGTCATCATCCAACGCCGGTCCGGCGAGAAGCTGCAATGGCCGTCGCAGTCGAAGACGTCCTCGCCGAGCGGCTCGACGGCGTCCGAGGCTAGGTCGAACATCAGATAGGCGTCGTCGCCATCCGGTTTGCGCGCATGGCCGAGCAGACGGTCGTCCGAAAAATAGCAGAAGTGCGAGAAGTAGTTGTTGTCGTGCACGACCCTCAGCTCGGAGCCGTCGGCCGAGGCGCGGTAGAAGCGGTCGCTATGCGGCCGGCGCGGATGCTGGCGGAACCACCGATTGAGAAAGACGAAGTTCGAGCAGGCCGGCGAGTAGGTGAGGTGGTTCACCCACATCGGGCCGAGATCCATGCTGTCGACATGCTGGTTCTCGTAGAGGCGCTGCAGGCTGACGATGAGCTCGCTCTCGCCCGTCTTCAGATCCACGCGCCAGACGCCGTCGTCGGCCGGGTGAGGCTCCTCGACATTCGCCTCGGCGCCGTCCGGATAGCCGTAGCCGGGACGCGTTTGATGCAGACGCGCGAAATTGAGACTGAGGCCGTAGCGGTCGCCGACGAAGTAGACCGGACGCGACAGCCGCCGCGTCTCGCCCGAGCTCAGATTCCGGATCTCGGCGGCGAAACGATCGTCGGCCTCGCGGACATTGTAGATGATCGTGTCGGCCGGGTCGGAGGGCAGCCATTGCGCCATCGCGCCCTGCTGCCAGCACCAAGCCCGCGTCTCGGCGACCGGCGTCCAGGCGTCGCCATTGTCCGTGTCGACATAGCCGATGACCGCCGCGTCGTCTCTCGTCGGCTGGCGGTCGAGAAAGTCGACCTCCATCGCCAGATGCCGCCGTCCGGCGAGATCCCAGGGCGACTTGTCGTAGTAGCCGAAGAAGTGGTGCTTGCCGCTGGTGATGCGCCGCGGCTCGATCAGGCGCTCCTCGATCATCCGACGTCTCCGATTGGGGCGGGAGGGTTAGCTGAAATCCAGCAAAAGGCCGTCATCGCCATGGCGAATCTCGATTTGGGCGGAGCCGGGAAGGCGGCGCGCATAGGCGCTGACAAGCGCGTCTGGCGACGTTTGGCGCGTCGTCGGAGGCTCCAGCCGAGCGCCGGACAGCGTGTCGGCGCCGGGCGCCGCGCCAAGATCGACGTCGAGCGCGGCGACGCGCGTCCGGAAATCGTCGAAATCGCCGTCGCGCTCGGCGCGGCCGAGTTGGACGTAGAGCCTCTCGCCGCCCGTCAGCCGATCGCCCGCGCCGTCCTCGCGCGGCTCCAGTCGCCAGGGCGCGTCGCCGATCAAGGCGAGATAGTCCTCGCCTTTGCGGGCGAAGAGGCGCGCGCCGTCGAGGCGCTGTTCGTCGACCGCCCAATACGGAAACTCGAACGGCGCGACGCCCGTCGCGAGCAGCGCGTCTCCGTCCATCGTCGCGAGGCCGCAGCGTCCGCCGAGCGCGACCTCGACGCCGAGACGCGCGCGCCACGCGCCGCCGCCCGCCATCAGCCCGGCGCCGCCCCGGCGCCAGCAGAGTCGCCCGCCATCGATGCTGTCGTCCTCGCCGTCGTCGAGCGCGATCGCCTGAATCACGCTCGGCGCCTCGTAGCCGCACGCCGCCAGCGCCAGCAGCGCCGCGTCGCCGCCGGAATAGCCGCCGACGCCCCATTGCAGACGCGCGATCGCGCTCAGGCCCGCCGCCGCGCCCGGCTCGTTGAGCGCGCCGGCGCTGGCGCGCAGCGCGAAGCTCAGATGCGCCCTGTCGAGAGCGACCGCGGCGAGATCCGCCAACGCGTCGTCCCGCCGCTGGGCGTAAAGCGCGGCGAGCGCCGCGATCGCCGTCGCCTCGTCGTCATCGGCTTCGTGTCGCAAGCCGAAGCGCCGGATCGATGCGGACGGGTCAACGTCGTCGCCGATCAGAAACTGAGCCGCCGTTTCCGCAAGCCCGTCGCCGTCCGCCGCGCGCAGGCGCTCGGCGAGCGCCGCGTCGATCGTCGAGACGCTCGCGGCGTCGGCGACGGCGCGCGCCGCCAGGGCGACATCGAGTCCGCGCGTCGCGACAAGCTCCGCGACTCCGCCCCAATCGCTGTCGCCGCCCTTGTCCAACAGGATCCTCGCCAGGACGCCTTCCGCGCCGGGCTGCGCCGCCATCACGCGAAGCGCCTGCTCTCTCCTCTCGTCGAACGCGCCCGTCGGACGCGACGAGACGGCGGCGCTCTCGACGCGGATCGGCATCCGCCGCTCGCAATAGTTCGCCGATCCGAGCGGCGGCGAGGCGACCACCTCGTAGCCGCCGGAAGGCATGTTCAGCGCCTTGCCGAGAGGAATGCGCGCGCCGGCCTCGAGCAGCGTGGTCTCGGTCTGCGCGTAGGTGCGCCCGGAGGCGTGCCGAAGGCGCAACGTCGCGCCGAGGCAGGGCTCGGCCGCCGCTTCGGTCAGCTCGACGACGATCGCCTCGCCGCGCCGGAACACCGGCCGGTCGAGCCGCAGCCCGCCCAGAGCCCGGCGCCAAATCGCTTTCTCCGTCATGACGCCGCATCCGCCCGCAGGGCCAGCGTCTCCGCGTGGTGGCAGCGAACCTGGCGTAGCTCGGCGATCTCGCGCAGCTCAGGCGCCTCGGTCCGACAGCGCGACGCGTCCGCAAAGGCGCAGCGCGGATGGAACGGGCAACCCTTCGGCTGCGCGTAAGGGTCGGGCACGTCGCCGGCGATCGCCGACAACCGCTCGCCGGCGCGCCGCTGGCCGAAGCGCGGTATCGAGTTCAACAGCGCCAATGTGTAGGGATGCCGGGGCCGGTGGAAGATGTCCTCGACCGGGCCGGCCTCGACCACGCGGCCGAGATACATGATGACGACGAACTCGGTCATCTGCGCGACGACGCCGAGATCGTGCGTCACGAACAGGATCGCCATGTCGAGCCGCTGCTGCAGCTCCTGCATCAGGCTGAGGATCTGCGCTTGCGTGGTGACGTCGAGCGCCGTCGTCGGCTCGTCGGCGATCAGGAGGCGCGGCTCGCAGCAGAGCGCCATCGCGATCATCGCGCGCTGGCGCATGCCGCCGCTCAACAGGAGAGGATACTGATCGACGATCAGCGACGCGCGCGGCATCGACACGAGCTCGAGCGCCTCGACCGCCTTGTCGCGCGCCGCGCGCTTCTCGAGGCCCTGATGCAGGATCAGCGCCTCGCCGATCTGATCGCCGATCGTGTGCACCGGACTCAGAGACGTCATCGGCTCCTGGAAGACCATCGAGATCTCGGCGCCGCGAATGGCGCGGATCTCCTTGCCGTCCGGATCGAGAGTCGTGAGGTCCGCCATGCCGCCGCCGTCCTTGCGGGCGAACTCGATCTTGCCGCCGACGATCCGGCCCGGCTTCGGCACGATGCGCAGGATCGAGCGCAGCATCACCGACTTGCCGCAACCGCTTTCGCCGACAATGCCGACGGTCTGACCGCGGCGCACGCTCAGGCTGGCGCCGTCGACGGCCCGCACGACGCCTTGCGGCAGCTTGTAATGCGTCTTGAGATCCTCGATCCTCAGCAGAAGCGGCGCTTCTTTCCGGCGCTCAGCCATCGGCGGCCTCCTCGGTCGGCGCCGTGATCGCGCCCGCGAGCGACAGCTCCTCGGCGCGATGGCAGCGGACAAGGCGGCCCGGCAGAACCTCGCGCAGCTCCGGCTTTTCGGTCTGGCAGCGTTCGACGCAGAATTGGCAGCGCGGATGAAACGTGCAGCCGCTGGGCGGATTGACGGCGTTCGCCACTTCGCCTTGCAGAAGCCTCGGCGCGCCGCGCATGTGCGGGTCCGGCGTCGGCACGGCCGACATCAGCGCCTCCGTGTAAGGATGGAGCGGCCGCTCGAAGAGATCGTCCGTCTCCGCCAGCTCGACGACGCCGCCGACATACATGACGGCGACGCGGTCGCAGAGATACTCGACGACGCCGAGATCATGGGCGATGAAGAGATAGGTCAGCCCTTCGTCGCGCTGCAGGTCCTTCAGGAGATTGAGGATCTGCGCCTGCACCGAGACGTCGAGCGCGGAGACCGGCTCGTCGCAGATGATCAGCTTCGGGTTGAGGGACAGCGCTCGGGCGATGCCGATCCGCTGGCGCTGGCCGCCGGAGAACGCGTGCGGATAGCGGTTCATATGCTCGGCGCGCATGCCGACCTTGTCCAAGAGCTCGCCGACGCGCCGCTTCAGCGCGCCGCCCGATGCGAGCCCGTTCACGATCATCGGCTCGCCGATGATGTCGAGCAGCGTCATCCGCGGATTGAGCGAGCCGACGGGATCCTGGAAGATCATCTGGATGTGCGTGCGGTACGCCTTCAGCTCGCGCGTCGACAGCCGGGCGAGATCGACCGCCTCTCCATCGGCGCTCGCGCCGCGATAGAGGATCTCGCCTTCCGTCGGATCGATCGCGCGGGCGACGCAGCGGCCGAGCGTGGACTTGCCGCAGCCCGACTCGCCGACGAGACCGAGCGTCTCGCCCTCGCTTATGTCGAAGCTGACGCCGTCGACCGCCTTGATCGGCCGCGACGGCCGCGAGAACAGCCGCCTGCCGCCGCCGAAATACTTGCGCAGATTGCGCACCTCCAAGACCGGCGGTTCGGCGTCGGATCGGGCGGCCACGGCGCTCTCCTACCGCGAGAACGGGTCGGCCGCGTCGCGCGCGCCGTCGCCGACAAAGTTGAACGCGAGCACGATCGCGACGACGCAGGCCGCCGGCCCGATCCAGAGCCACGGAAAGAACTGGATCACCTGAATCTTTTGCGCCTCCTGCAAGAGCACGCCCCAGCTGATCGTCGGCGCGCGCAGACCGACGCCGAGGAAGCTCAAGGCGGTCTCGCCGACGATGATCAAGGGGATGGCCAGAGTGACGGTGACGATCACGTAGCTCATGATGTTGGGCACGAGATGCCGCCGGATGATCCGCGCTTGGCTCGCGCCGTAAACCCGAGCCGCGGTGACGAAGTCCTGCTCGCGCAGCGCCAGAAAGCGCCCGCGCGCGACGCGCGCCGTGTTCGTCCAGGAGATGAGCGACAGCACCAGCAGGATGGCGAAATACTGATAGACCTGCGGCCAATCCCTCGGCACCGCGGCGGCGAGGCCGAGCCAGAGCGGGATGGTCGGTATGGCGATGATCGCCTCGATCACCCTCTGCGTGATCGAGTCGACCCAGCCGCCATAGAGGCCGGAGACGCCGCCGATCACCAGACCGAGCACGAGGCTGAGCAGCACCGAGATCATGCCGACCGAGAGCGTGATCTGCGCGCCGTAGATGAGCCGCGAGAGCATGTCGCGCCCGAAATGATCGGCGCCGGCGAGGAAGACGCGGCCTTCCGACGTCCCGAAGAGATGCACGTCGGTCGGGATCAGCCAGAGCAGCTCGTACTCTTCGCCGCGCACGAAGAGCTCGATCGGATAGATCTTGCTGGTGTCCTCTTCGTAGATCGGCCGCAGCGTGTCGATATCCCGCGTCATGCTGTAGCCGTAGACGAACGGCAGGCGCCAATTGCCTTCGCTGTCGACGATGTGGATCGTCTGCGGCGGCGCGTAGAGATGCTGCGAGCGGGTAGACGGATCGTAGGGCGCGAAGAAGCCGGCGAAGATCGTCATCAGATAGACGAGGCCGAGAAACCTGAGCGACCAGAGCGCGACCTTGTGGCGGCGGAACTTCCACCACATCAGCCGACCCGGCGAGACGATCCGCGCCGCCGCCCTTTCGCTCGGCGCGCCTTCGGCGTCCTGCGCCGCCGTCTCGATGTCCGACCGGCCCGCGGTCACAGCTTGATCCTCGGATCCGCCCAGACCAAGAGCAGGTCGGAGATGAAGGCGCCGATCACGGTGAGCACGCTCAGGATCAGGATGATCGACGCCGCGAGAAACATGTCCTGCGACCGCACGGCGTTGAGCAGAAGCGGGCCGGTCGTCGGCAGGTTCAGCACCGTCGCGGTGATCTCGGTGCCGGAGATCATCGCCGGCAACGTAAAGCCGATCGTGGAGAGCACCGGCGAGACCGCGACGCGCACCGGATATTTCATGATCAGCCGCCACTCGGAAAGGCCCTTGGCGCGCGCCGTCTCGACATAGGCCTGCGACAACTCGTCAAGGAGCATCCCGCGCATCACGCGCATCGTCGCCGCGACGCCCGACGTGCCGATGATCAGGACGGCGAGGCCGATATGGCTGAGCATGTCGAGCACCTTGCCGACCGACCAGGGCGCGAACTCGTATTCGGGCGAGAACAGGCCGCCGACGCTGCCGCCGAAATACTGAGTGCTGAAATAGACGAAAACGATGGCAAGTAGAAAGTTCGGGATCGCCAGGCCGATAAAGCCGAAGAAGGTGAAGACGTAGTCAAGTCCGGAATATTGACGCACGGCCGAGTAAATGCCGATCGGCACCGCCACGAGATAAACGAAGATCGTCGTCGGAATGGTGATCGCGAGCGTCAGAGGCAGGCGCTCGGCCAGAAGATCGCCGACGGTGCGCTGCAGCTGGAACGAGAGGCCGAAATTGCCCTGAAGAACGTTGGTGATCCAGTGCCAGTACTGAATGTGGAACGGCTGATCGAGCCGGAACTGCTGCCGCAGCGCCGCGACCGCGTCGGGCGTGATCCGGTCGCCGCCGGCGATCGACGAGACGTAGGAGGTGACGAAATCGCCCGGCGGCAACTGGATGACGATGAACGCAATGATGCTGATGACGAAGACGGTCACCAGCATCTGAAGCAACCTGCGAACCACGTAAGCGAGCATCGGTCACCTCCGAGGCGTCAGCCGCGGACGAAGCGGCGGGGCGGCCCCGGCCCCGGGGGCCCCCCGCCGAGGGGCGCCCCAACGGCAAAAACGCGGTAGCCCGACCCCCGG
>CAZPTD010000044.1:12658-18791 GCA_964588915.1 uncultured Neomegalonema sp.
CGGCGCGCCGCGGGCCCGGGAGCCGCCCGACGTCGCGCCGCCGCTCGGCCTCAAGCGCGTTCGCCGCTCCAGCGTCCGCCCTCGAAGTAGGTTTGCTCGATGTGATAGTGGTGATTGCCGAGCCAATCGTAGCTGGTGAAGCCCTCTTCCGGGTAGTTCTTGAAGTTGTCGCCCAAGATGACCGGAATCGGGACGCCGCCGACATCGCCGATGTTCCAGAGATTGTCGGCGTTGATCGTCAGGATCTCGCGGCCGATTTCGAGGCGGCGCTCCTGATCGACCGTGACCTGCATCTCGTCGAAGAGATCCAACACCCGCCTGACCTCGGCCGGCGGCTCCTCGCCCTGCGAGCCGCCGCTGGCGTACCACTGCGCGTAGGCTTGGCCCCAGACGTTCCAGCTCGTGCCCGCAAGATAGGGCACGTGCCATTCCGGCGAGTGCGAGAACATGGTGTCGGTGCATTTATCGGCGATCCAGATGCCGACCTCCATGTCGTTGCCGTCGATCAGCGTCCGCACCTGCTCGCGCGAGATCGTGCGAACGTTGAAGACGATTCCGAGGTCGCGATAGACCTCGATCAAGAGCTCGCCGACCTGCAGCGAACCAGGATCGTCGACCGGCATGTCGAGGTTGAGGGTCAGCGGCTGGCCGTCCGAGCGCAGGCGAACGCCGTCGCCGTTCTTTTCCGTCAGGCCGATCTCGTCGAGCAGCGCGTTGGCGCCGTCCTTGTCGTATTCGGTGTCCCTGGTCACCAGCTCTTCGATGCGGAGGCTCGATCCCGGCACCATCTGCACCTGCGCCGGCGCGCCGAAGCCGAGATAGACCGAGCCCGAGATCAGTTGGCGATCCATGCCGATCGAGAGCGCGCGCTTGAAGCGGATGTCGTTGAAGAGCGCGCGCAGCACCGGATCCTTGACGGTGTGATTGAGCATGACGGTGTGCTCGGCGCCGCGGCTCGTCTGCCAGAGACGCGCCTCGTAGTTCCCGTTCGCGGCGTTCTCTCGATAGAGCGGCAGGTTGGTGAAGGTGGTGTCGGTGTTGACCCAGTTCAGCTGTCCCGCCGCGATCGCGGCGTCGCGCACTTCGCCGCTCTCGAAGTTGGTGACGATCACTTCGTTGATGTAGGGCAGCTGCTTCCCGTCCGGATCGACCTTCCAGTAATACGGGTTGCGGTCCGCGACCAGCGTGTTGAGCTCCATCGGATCGCGCAGCTTGAACGGCAGCAGAGTCGGCATGTCGGTATGCTCGAACGGCATCAGATACTGCGCCGCCGCGCGGTTGTTGAAGAGTTCGTCCCAGGTGGAGAACCCGCCCTCCGAAACCTTCTGCTCGAGCTCGTTCGCATCGACGAAATCGACGTGGAACTGCTTGAGATAATGATGCGGCAGCCAGCGCGGGATCTGCGAGCCGGCCCAATGCGCCAGAAGACCGGGCAGGTTCGCGTGCGGCGCGCTGAAGGTCCAGCTGACCGTGTGCTGATCGACCTTCTCGAAGGCCGGAACCTCGCCTCGCAGCATGAACTGGCTGAGCGGCGACGGCGTGATGGCCGTGTTCAAGTTGACGTGGTTCCACCAGAAGTCGAAGCCGTCGGCGTCGAACGGCGCGCCGTCCGACCATTTCAGACCCTGGCGCAGATGCAGCGTGAAGGTCTTGCCGTCGTTCGTGTACTCCCAGCTCTCGGCCAAGTTCGGCTCGATCGTCTTGCCGTCCCAGCCGAGGCGCAGGATCGGCTCCGGCCCCCAGGCCGAGCGCGCCTGGAAGCCCCGGTTCTGAATGATGCCGGTGCGGATGGCGCCGCCATAGACGCCCGAGCTCTCATACGGCTCGATCACGACCGGCGTCGGCGGCAGACGGTCCTCGACCGGCGGCAGTCGGCCCGCCGCGACCAGCTCGGCGAGCTCCGGCGCCTCGCTGTAGCGTCCGCTCTGCGCCAGCGCCGGCAGCCCCTTGCCGAACGTGGCGGCGCCGACGGCGGCCGACGCGGCGGAGAACTTCAGGAATGTGCGGCGGCTGCCGCGGAAACTCTTTGCAGACATCGTTTCCTCCCAGACGTCCGGACGACTCGAACGGCGCGGCTCTGTTGCGGCCGCTTTTCGCCCGTTCGCTCGTTCCCGATGCGATCACCGTAGTATCGCTCCGCCGGCCGCGCGTTCGAGATAGCCGGCGGAATTTTTCGAACATCTCCGGCTGCGATCAGCTCTCGCCGCCGCGCACCGAGCCGTCTCCGCCGTACCAGTGCTGCGGAATCGCGTCGCGTTCGGCGTCGAGCAGCTCCTCGATCAACGCCTCGGTGTCGGCGATCGAATTGGTCAGCGGATCGACCAGCAGCGCCCGGCGCAGAAGCGCGTAGTCGCCCGTCACGACAGCCTCCGCCGTCAGCTCGTGCGTGTCGAGAACGGTCTCCTGCATCGCCCTCAGACCGCGCGGCATCTCGCCGACGGGGCGCGGCCGCGGCCCGTTCATGTCGATGTCGCAGAGCAGCTCGAGGAAGGCGTCGGGCGCCATATTCGACACCGCGCCGTCGTTCCGCGTGTTGACATAGAAGGGCTTGCCGAGGCCGCCGACCATGCTCTCGACGATGTCGGTGGCGTGGTCCGGGCCGTAGGTCGTCATGTAGTCGCCGATCGGCGTCGCGCCGGAGAGGAAGCCGTCGATCTCCGCCCACATCTCCCGGTGACGCCGATAGCGCGCGTCGGTCTCCCAGAGCGACAGCGGCGGCGTCCTCTCCTCGGTCACGCCATGGCCCTGCCAGAAGCGGACATACTCCTTGGTGTGCGAGACGCAGGCCGGAACGACGCCGAACATCTCGTAGAGCTGCCAGCCGATCGCGTTGTTGTGGATCGCCTTGGCGCCCTCGTCGCCGCCGTCGGTCTCGGTCGCCGCCTTCTGTCGGATCGCCTCGGCGATCTTGGCCATGACGTCGACGCCGTCAAAGTCGGCCTTCAGGACCCAGGTGAAGTGATTGACGCCGGCGATGCGCAGGTCGAACCGCGCGTCGATCTCCGGCGCTAGATCAGCGTTCTCGGCGATCAGGCCGGCGCGCTCGGCGTAGGCGCGCTTGACATGCGGCATATGCAGGCTGTCGCAGAGCGCGAAGCTCTTGAGCTTCGGCGCGTAGCGCTGCAGCGCCATCCCGTTCACGGCGGACGGATTGATGTAGTTGATCACCCAGGCGTCCGGGCAGAGCTCCTCGATGTCGCGGGCGCAGTTCATGATCTCGGGCAGCTCGCGCATGGCGCGGAAGGCGCCGCCCGGCCCGATCGTGTCGCCCGAGCACATGCGGACGCCGTATTTCTCGGAAATCACCGTGTCGAGGCCGCGATAGCGCACCGTGTCCTTGGCGAAGCTGAGGACGACGAAGTCGCTGTCCTTCAGCGCCTCTCGGCGATTCGTAGAGGCTTGGATTTCAAGTGAAACGCCGGTCTCGGCGACGACCATGCGCGCCAGGGCGTCGAGCTTGCGGAGCCGCTCGGCGTCGGTGTCGACCAGCGCCAGCACGCCGTCGTTCAGGCGCGGCGAATGCGCCATTTGCCAGATCGCCTGACGTCCGAAGAACAGGCTTCCGGCCCCGATGACGGTCAGCTTCACGCCCTTGTTGCCCATGTCTCGCTCCTGAAATCATTGGCTGCTGCGCGCTTTGCGGTCGGCCGTCTCCTCCGCTTGCCCGATCGCAGATCGGATACGACTATATGACCGCCCTTCGGCTGTCGTTCCGCATCCGAGGATGAGAATTTTGAACAACGACATCTTCGAGATTTATTCCGAAGCAGGCGGCCTCGCGCTGCCGGAGCTGGTCGGACTCGGCTGGTGCAAGACCGACGCGCCGCGGCTCGGCGGTCCGCGCACCGACGGCCGCCGCGGCTACGAGATCGGCCTTCTGCGCCGCGGCAGCATCGAATGGCTGACCGAGGACGGCCTCGACGAAGCCGGTCCGGGGCGGGTGGTGATCGACTGGCCGGGCGATTGGCAGGGCGGCGTCAACGCGCTCGTGCATCCCTGCGAACGCTTCTGGGTGCGGTTCAACTTTCCGCCCGCCGGACGGCTGCCGGGTTTGCCCGATCACACGATCGCGGCGCTGGAAGAGCGGTTCGAGCGCATGGAAGTCCGCCACTTTCCGGCCTCGACCGACATGGCGAGCCTCTTCTTGCGGTTGCTCGCCGAACAGCGGGCGCCCTCCAGCTTCGCCGAGGAGGTCAGCCGCGCCGCCTTTCATCAGATCCTGTTCACGGCGGTCGAGGATTATTGCCGCGGCCGGAGGACCAACTTCTCGCCGGCGGTGCGCCGCGCGCTCGAGATCTACGACGCGCAACTCTGCGAAACGGTGCGCGTCGACGACGTCGCCCGCGCCGTCGGTCTCAGCGTCGGCTATTTCTACGAATTGTTCGTCAAGGAGATCGACGACACGCCGTCCGCCTATCACATGCGTCGGCGGATCAACGCCGCCAAGCGGGCGCTCATCCGCTCGGGCCATTCGATCACGGCGGTGTCGACGGAGTTCGGTTTCTCTTCGAGTCAGTATTTCGCGACGGCGTTCAAGAAGGTCGTCGGGCTCTCGCCGGCCGCCTACCGGAAGCTGCGCGAGGGAGGGAAGACGGGAACGAGCGCGCCCCGCGCCTCGGTTCGAACGGCCTTCAGGCCCGCTCGATCGGACGAGGGATCTTGACGGGCCGCGCTCCGGCCCAACGCCCTCAAGACTCCGCGCAGGAAACATTCGGTCCGATCCTGAACGCGCGCTCGCTAACCCGGCGTCGACCGGCCGCGCTGTATTGGGGCGCGAGCCGCCGACACGGATCCGAAGGGTCGACGAAGCGAGACGTTTTTGACCGTCCGCCGGGGCTCGCTATTGTCGCGTCGCCGACTCCGCGCGAGCGACGAGCCCTGATTGCGCCAAGGTGTTGGACCAATGGCCGCCGCGCGCGGCTCGGGCTCTTTGTTTTGGAGATCAGAAGAGGAGCAAGCGATGCACGCCCCGCTCTTGGAGCTGCGCAACGTCGAGAAATCCGTTGGCATGCTGCGTCTGCTCAAAGGCCTGTCGTTGCAGGCGCATTCGGGCGAGATCGTGTGCCTCTACGGCGCGCGCGGCGTCGGCAAGAAGAAGCTGCTCGAGCTGATCCTCGGTTTGGACGCGCCTGACGCCGGCGAGATTCTGCTCGAAGGCCGGTCGCTATCGGGCATGTCGCCCAAAGCGCGGGTCGGCCTGGGCGTCAGCAGCGCGCTGCTCCCGGATCCGCTCGCCTGGCGTCTGGCCGATGCGGTTGCCGAGCCCAGCGTGGGCGCGCGTTTGGTTCGGCGCGCCAAGGCCCGCGGCGTGCGTCCGGCGCGCGCCCGACGGATCCTGGCGGCGCAGGCTTTCGAGGCGGTCGCCATGCCGTCGGAGTACTTGCAGCGCAGGTTCTCGGAGATGTCCGCCGGCATGCGCACGCGGGTGGAAATCGCGGAGCTGATGGTCGCGACGCCAAAGCTGATCCTGCTCGACGAGCCCTATAAGCAGTTCGACGCCTTCACGGTCGAAGCCTTCGAACGTTTGCTGCGCGATCTGACGACACGTTTGAACGCCTGCGTGCTGCTCAGCGATCGCAGCGGCGAGGGCGCGAGCGGGGCGGATCGCGTCTATCGTCTCGACGGCGGGATCGCCCAAGAGACGGCCGATCTGCCCGGCAAGCTCGCCGAGACCGCGACCGCTGGCGCCGGTCCGCCGCTCCGGCGCGTGTTCATAAGCTACGCTCGGGCCGACAGCGCGGCCGCGCGGCGCATCGTCGACGCATTGAACGCGTCCGGGGTCGAGACTTGGATGGACCAGACGCATCTCGAGACTGGCGCGCCTTGGGATCAAGCGATCGAGGCCGGATTGAAGCGCAGCTCGCATTTCCTCGTCGCGCTCTCGGAGGCGGCGGCGGAGTCGCAGAGCGTGTTGGACGAGATAAGCTACGCGGTGGATGCGCGCAAAATCATCATTCCGGTGCGCATCGGCTTCGGCTCGGTTCCCTTGCGGATCCGGCGCAGGCAGTATTTCGACATGACCGGCAATTTCGACGAGAAGCTGACCGAGCTGGTGGATTTGGTGCGGGCCGAGGGCTTCTAGAGTAGGATCTGTTTAGAGCGCATTCGAACCATTCGGAGCCGCCTTGCTCCA
>CAZPTD010000045.1:0-18080 GCA_964588915.1 uncultured Neomegalonema sp.
GGATGACGCCCGGATAGTTCTTGAACTCCGCGAGGCCGATCTCCGACGGATGGCCCATGAGCGCCGCGAGATCCTCCGCCCCGAGCGTCGCGCCCGAGGTCTCCATATGCGTCGACGGCACGCAGGAGCTGAGCTGGACCCTCAGATCCATCAGCGTCCGCCGGCTCGCCTCCAGGAAATAGCGCACGCCCTCGGCGCCGATCACGTTGGCGATCTCGTGCGGATCGCAGATCGCCGTCGTCACGCCCAGCGGCGTCACGCAGCGGTCGAACTCGAGCGGCGTGACGAGCGAGCTTTCCACGTGGAGATGCGCGTCGATGAAGCCCGGGACGAGGACGAGGCCGGCGACGTCGACGATCTCGCGGCCCTCATAGGCGGCGGCCGCGCCGACGATGGTGTCGCCGCAGAGCGCGACGCCGCCGTCGAGCATGGCGCCGGTGACGAGGTCGAAGACGGCGCCGCCGCGGAGCACGAGATCGGCCGGTTCGTCGCCGCGGCCCTGGGCGATGCGCTTCTCCAGCTCGGCCATGTCTCACTCCGCTCTTCGAATCGCCGCCGGACCGGCCGGACGGCCACGCGTATGAAGAGCAGAAACAAGACGGCGGCGACCGTCGAGATCAAGCCGCAATCGCGCCGGCGGCGCTGCGGATCGGCGCTAGGACGCCTGCAGCGCGTCCGCGTCGCGCGCCAGCGGCCAGGGCGGCGCCTCGCGCGGAAAGGCGTCCGCCGGCATCGGCCGGCCGATCGCGAAGCCCTGGACGACGCTGCAGCCGGCGGTCTGGTGAAAATCGATCTGATCCAGCGTCTCGACGCCCTCGGCGAGCACCTTGACGCCGAGCTCCTGCGCGAGATCGACCACCGAACGCACGATCGCCCGCGCCGCGCGCGACGTCTCGACGGCGGAGACCAGCGACCGATCGAGCTTGATCTGGTCGACGGGCAGGCTCTGCAGCCGCGCGAGGCTCGACTGGCCGCGTCCGAAATCGTCGATCGAGATCGAGACGCCGAGGGCGCGGATCCGATCGATGACGGTCGGGTCGAACGCGTCCTGGTCGGAGAAGGCGGTCTCGGTGAGCTCGAGCTCGAGCCGCCGCGGCGAGAGGCCGGTCTCGGCGAGAACGCGCCTCAGCGTCGCTTCGAAAGCGGGGCTCTGAAGCTGGATCGGTGAGACGTTGACGGCGACATGCAGCGCTTGCGGCCAGCGCGTGGCGGCGGCGCAGCCCTCGCGGAGCGCATAGGCGCCGAGCGCGTCGATCACGCCGTGCTTCTCCGCCGCCGGCACGAATTGATCCGGCCGCAGCCCGGCGTGAGGACCGCGGCGCCAGCGCACGAGCGCCTCGCCGCCGAGAAGCGCGCCGTCCGAGAGGCGCCGCTGCGGCTGAATGTCGATATCGAGCTCGCGGTTCCGGATCGCGCTCTCGAGCGCGCGGGCGATCTGCTCTTCAGGATCGATCTCCGCCGCTCTCGGGCGAGCGAGGGCGGCGAAAACCGTCCCGGCCGCGGTCGACGGCGGGCGACGGCCGGCGCCCGAGAAAACCAAACCCGCCGCTCGGACGGGCGCGCCCGCGAAAAGGACGCTGGCGCCGAAGAGAAGCGTCAAGACCGTCGCGGTCATCGCGGCCGCCGTCAGGCCGCGGCCGTCGTCGACAGGCGCGCCGATCGAATGCGTCTCGATCGCGCTGACGTTCACGCCGTTCGGCGCCGTTTCGGGCGTCGGCGCGGGCTCGAGCGCGACGCAGGCGATCAATCCGACCGCGGCGATCGCGAAATGCGAGAAGCGCTTGCGCCGCGAGGCGAGCCGCATGCCGAGCGTGCAGGCGCCGGCGACGAGCGCCAGCCGCAGCGCCGTCGCCGTCGGGCCGGCGAAAGCGCCCGCTTCGCCGAGCGCGACGAGCGCGAGCAGCGTGACCGCGGCGATGGCGACGAGCGCCGCCGTCGCCGCCACGCGATTGCGCCGCGGCGCGCCGTCGACGGCGACGAGCATCAGATAAAGAACGACAAGCGCGGCGAGCGCCGCGGCCGCGAGGACGCCGGCGCCGTCGAGAGGCGCCGCGTCGAGCCGATCGAGCGCGATCGCCGCGGTCCAGATCATCGCGCCGAGCGACGTCGCGCCGACGCCGAGCGCCGCGAAGCGGCCAACCGCCTGCTCCGCCGCGGCGCGCGCGAGCATGTTCGACGCGATGAGCGCGCCGAACAGCAGCAGCGCGGAAGCGATGAGCGCCGACGTCCAATCGGTCTCGGAAAAGAGCATGCGAGTTCTTTCGGCTAGCGCGGCGGCCTGATCGCGAAGTTTCTCAGCGGATCGTTACGAAGCCCTTACCGGGCCGGCCGCTGCGCGCGGCGCATTGATCTCGCGCCGTCGCTCGCGCTATCGCTCTGGCGCCGCGCGGATCGATGGCGGCGTTGGACACTCCGATCTCGAGGCGGATGCGCTGAATGACGATCCACTTCTACGAAGACGACCTTCCCGACGGGCTCGATCTCGGCGCCCTCGTCGCCGTGGACAGCGAGACGATGGGCCTCGCGCCGCATCGCGACCGGCTCTGTCTCGTCCAGCTTTCCGCCGGCGACGGCGACGCGCATCTCGTGCGCATCGGCGCGCCGGAGACGGCGGCGGAGAAGGCGCCGAACCTGGTCGCCCATCTCGGCGATCCGACGCGGCTCAAGCTCTTTCATTTCGCGCGCTTCGATCTCGCGGCGCTCGCCCATCGCCTCGGCGTGATGGCGGCGCCGGTCTACTGCACCAAGATCGCGTCCAAGCTCGCGCGCACCTACACGGACCGGCACGGGCTGAAGGACGTCGCGCGCGAGATCGCCGGCGTCGAGATCTCGAAGCAGCAGCAATCGTCGGATTGGGGCGGCGCGACGCTCAGCGACGCGCAGAAGGCCTACGCCGCCGACGACGTGCTGCATCTGCACGCGATCAAGGCCGGGCTCGACGCGATGCTCGAGCGCGAAGGCCGGGTCGCGCTCGCGGAAGCCTGCTTCGAGTTCCTGCCGACGCGCGCGCGGCTCGATCTCGCCGGCTGGGAAGAGACGGACATCTTCGCCCATTCCTGAGGCGTATGAGCAAAGGGGCGGCCATGGCGGCGTCGAGATTTCCGGACGGCGACAGCCGGTCGATCGCTCGCGGCGTTCTCGCGGCGGAAAGCGAAGCGATCGCGCTGCTCGCGGAGAAGCTCGACGCGGCGTTCGACCGCGCCGTCGAGGCGATCCTGGCGGCCGAGGGCCGCGTCGTCGTCTCCGGCATGGGCAAGTCCGGCCATGTCGGCCGCAAGATCGCGGCGACCTTCGCCTCGACGGGCGCGCCGGCGCAGTTCGTTCATCCGGCCGAGGCGAGCCACGGCGATCTCGGCATGGTGACCGAGAAGGACGTCGCGCTCGTCCTTTCGAACTCGGGCGACACGCCGGAGCTCGCGCATCTCATCGAGCACACGCGGCGCTTCGGCATTCCGCTCATCGGCGTCGCCAGCCGGTCGGAGAGCGCGCTGATGCGCCAGGCCGACATCCGCCTCCTGCTGCCGGCGACGCCCGAAGCCTGCCCGATGGGCCTGGCGCCGACCACCTCGACGACGATGACGCTCGCGCTCGGCGACGCGCTCGCCATCGCGGTGATGGCGCGCCGGGAGTTCACGCCGCGGCATTTCCGCGCCTTCCATCCGGGCGGCAAGCTCGGCGCGAAGCTGCTCGACGTCGCCGCGCTGATGCATTCCGGCGACGCGCTGCCCTTGATCGGCGAGGCGGCGCCGATGTCCGAGGCGATTCTGACCATGTCGGAGAAGTCCTTCGGCGTCGTCGGCGTCCTCGACGCGGCGGGCGCGCTCGCCGGCGTGATCAGCGACGGCGATCTCAGGCGCTCGATGAACGGGTTGATGAGCCGCCGCGCCGGCGAGGTCGCGACGCGGTCTCCGAAGACGATCGCCGCCGATTCGCTCGCGGGCGAGGCGCTGGCGATCATGAACGCGCATAAAGTGACGTGCCTCTTCGTTCTCCAAGGCCGCGACGGCGAAGACGGCGAAAATGCGGCCCCGAAGCCGCGCGACCGCACGCCGATCGGACTTATTCACATCCACGATTGCCTCCGCGCCGGAATTGCGTAAGCCAACCGAAAGCGGCAAGCGGCCGAGCGCGAGCAGGCGCGGCCGGCGAGCCGAGGGCGGAAGGGCAGGCGAGGTTTGACCATGGTCGACGAAACGGCGGACCCGATCCGGGTCGGCCCGGTGCGCACGCCGCGTCACCGCGCCGGGCGACTGCGCGGGGTCAACTATCCGGGCCTCCTTCGCGTCGTTCTTCCGCTCGCCGCCTTCGCGCTCGTCGCGGCGATCTTCTTCGGCAGCACCCTCTTCGGCGACGATCAGGCGACGACGAGCGTCGCCGGCGAGATCGGGGACCTACGCGGCAGCCGCGGCGTCAACGCGACCTTCAGCGGCGTGACGCCGGACGGCTACGCCTACAATGTGCGCGCCGCCGAAGCGCGGCCGGACGGGCTCGACGCCACGAGGCTCGAGCTCGACGACTTCAGGGGCGTCATCGCGCTCGAGGGCGAGCGCAGCGTCACGATGACGGCGCCGACGGGGCTGTTCCTGCGCAGCGAGGAGACCGCTCGGTTGAACGGCGGCGTCGTCGTCGCGACGAGCGACGGCTATCGCGTCGAGACCGAGAGCATCGCCGCCGACACCGGCGCGCATGTCATTCGCAGCGACGGCCGCGTTCTCGGCTACGGTCCGGCCGGCCGCATCTGCGCCGAGAGCATGACGCTCGACGACGCCGAGGGCGGCGTCGCGCGCTTCGACGGCGACGTCGTCGTGGTGTTGACCGATCTGCCGGGCGCGGGCGGCGCCGACGGAGCGACGGCGCTGACGCCGCCGGCGGACGGAGAAGAACAAACAGCCTGTCAACGGGCGGTCTGGGCGCTCGGTTTCTGAGCGGGCGCGCGCGGCGCGCGGATCACGAACCTCGAACGGTTTGTCAGCGCGCCCGTCGAGCCTTAGAGCAGTAAGTGCAACCTTTTCGCCAGCCGCGTCCTGACCGCGGCGCCGGGAGAGACGGATGACCAGCAACGGAAACAGCGTCGGGCGGGCGGCGGTCGGCCGCGTCGTCGCCGCGCTTCTCGTCGCGTGCCTGATATGCGGCGCGCGCCCGGGCGTCGCGAGCGCTCAGACGCAGACGCCCTTCGGCGGCGGTTTCGACTACAATTCGGGCAGCCCGATCGAGGTGTCCGCCGACAGTCTCGAGGTGCGCAACGAGGACAGCGTCGCCATCTTCCGCGGCTCGGTCCGGGTCCGCCAGGACGAGGTCACGATGACGGCGAACGAGCTGCGCGTCACCTACGCGTCGGCGGAGTCCTCCACCGGGGCCATCGACCGGCTGGAGGCGATCGGCGAGGTGATCATCACCAACGGATGCGACACCGCCCGGGCCGACCGCGCCGACTACGACATCGCCGCCGGCGAGGTCTTGATGAGCGGCGAAGTCATGCTGCTCCAGGGCCGCAACGCGGTCGCCGGCCCGCGCCTCAGCATCAATCTGACCTCCGGAACGGCGACGATGCAGGGGCCGACCCGCGTGCTCATCGGCGCCGGAGAGGCCGGCGCCGACTGCCCGTAGATCGCGTATTTCTCGTTGAGTTTGACGGCGTCTCGCCGTTTGTTGGCCGCGCCGATCAAAGGGCGGCGGCGCGCCTTCGCGCGGCGTTCTGGTTGAGTGAAAGGGCTGTCGATGGTGGAAAGCGGTCGTCGTCGAACGCCGCGCGGCGTTGCGCGTTTCTCCGGACCGACCGTGATGCGCCAGACGCGCATGCCCGGGCTCGTCGCCAACAATCTCGGCAAGAGCTTCAAGGGGCGGGCGGTGGTGCGCGACGTCAGCCTCGACGTCCGGCGCGGCGAGATCGTCGGCCTGCTCGGGCCGAACGGCGCGGGCAAGACCACCTGCTTCTACATGATCACCGGGCTGATCAGCTGCGACCAGGGCTCGATCACGCTGCAAGGCCAGGACCTGACGCGGTTGCCGATGTATCGGCGCGCGCGCCTCGGCCTCGGCTATCTGCCGCAGGAAGCCTCCATCTTTCGCGGGTTGACGGTCGAGCAGAACATTCGCGCCGGCCTCGAGCTCGTCGAGCCGAACCGGCTGAAGCGCGAGCAGCGGCGCGAGCAGCTGCTCGGCGAGTTCTCGATCACGCGGCTGCGCAAGGCGCCGGCGGTGGCGCTCTCCGGCGGCGAGCGGCGCCGGGTCGAGATCGCGCGCGCGCTCGCGGCGGGCCCGTCCTTCATTCTTCTCGACGAGCCCTTCGCCGGCGTCGATCCGATCGCTGTGGGCGACATTAGGGCGCTCGTTTGGCAATTGAAAGATCGCGGCATCGGCGTTCTGATCACCGACCACAATGTCCGCGAGACGCTGGAGATCATCGATCGGGCCTATATTCTGCACAACGGATCGGTGCTGATGGAAGGACCTCCCGAGGATGTAGTCGATGACGAAAATGTACGGCGCGTTTATCTTGGTGAAGGATTCCGCATTTAGCCTCCGGGACATCAGCCTGTAGAAAGGCCGACCGAGAGACGCTCGGATCGGTCTCGCAGGGCGACGTCAGCGCGGCGCGGATTTCGCGTGTCGCGGGTGTCTTTTGGAGGTTCACTGGCGATGTCCTTCGCCCAACGACTAGATATGCGTCAGAGCCAGAATCTGGTGATGACGCCTCAGCTGCAGCAGGCGATCAAAATGCTGCAGATGTCCAACATCGAACTACAAGATTATGTGTCGTCGGAGCTCGAGCAGAACCCTCTCCTCGAGGCCGCCGAGGGCGGACCGGTCGGCGCCGAGAGCGACGAACCGGGTGAGCCGGCTCGCGCGGAACGCGAATCGCCCGAGCGCTGCGACGAGGCGCTCGCGCAGGATCGGATCGAGCGCGCGTCCGAAACTTTCGACACCGGCTCCGAGAATATTTTCGCCGACGAGGCGGTCGCCGACCGCCGCGAGGCGCCGACTTCGGACGGTTCGATCTACGAACTCGGCGCGACCGGCGCGTCTCCGGATGAGGCGAGCGCGTGGTCGAATGTGGGCAAAGGCGGGACGGCGCAGTTCGACGACGACGCGACGTCGCTCGAGAATCGCCTGAGCGAGCCGCCGACCTTGCGCCGCGCGCTCTTGGACCAGCTCGGGCAGCTCAAGCTCGCCGCGACGACGCGGCTCATCGCCGCGGATCTCATCGAGCAGCTCGACGAGTCCGGCTATCTGCGCGTCGATCTCTACGAAACGGCGGCGCGGCTCGGCGCGGATCTCGACACGGTGAAGAGCGCTTTGCGGGCGGTGCAGTGCTTGGAGCCGACCGGGGTGGGCGCGCGCTCGCTGAAGGAGTGTTTGAGCCTCCAGCTGCGCGAGCTCGACCGGCTGGATCCGGCGATGGCGGCGCTGATCGAGAACCTCGAGTTGTTGGCGCGGCGCGAGGTCGCGAAGCTTCGCAAGATCTGCGGCGTCGACGAGAGCGATCTCAAGGAGATGGTGCGCGAGATTCGGGCGCTCGACCCGAAGCCGGGCCGCCAGTTCGCGCATGACGCCGCGCAGACCGTCTCGCCCGACGTCTTCGTCATCGACAACGGCGCCCGGGGCTGGTCGGTCGAGCTCAACAGCGAGACCTTGCCGCGCGTCCTCGTCAATCAGCGCTACGCCGCCGAGGTGATGCGCGGACTGCCGAAGAACGACCGCGCGACGCAGGTGCGCGAGTATTTGACCGAACGCGCGCAGGCGGCGAATTGGCTGGTCAAGAGCATCGATCAGCGCGCCAAGACGATCCTGCGCGTCGCGACCGAGATCGTGCGGCAGCAGGACGGGTTTTTCGCCTATGGCGTCGCCGGACTTCGCCCGCTCAATCTCAAACGCGTGGCCGAAGCGATCGACATGCACGAGTCGACCGTCAGTCGCGTCACCTCGAACAAATACGTCGCGACCCCGCGCGGCGTCTTCGAGCTGAAATACTTCTTCACGCCGTCGATCGCCTCGACCAACGGCGACGAGGAGTACTCCGCCGAGGCGATCCGTCAACTCGTCAGAGCGCTGATCGACGGCGAACGGCCGGACGACGTTTTGTCGGACGACCGCATCGTCGCCATTTTACGCGGCGCCGGGGTAGACATCGCCCGCCGCACTGTGACGAAATACCGCGAGGCGCTCGGCGTGCCGTCCTCTATCCAGCGGCGACGCGAAAAGGCGGCGGTAACCGTATTTTAACCGCTCTCGCGCTGGATGGCGGAGGCACGGCGACGCCGCGAAGTCAGTTCTGGTGAGGCGGAGTTATGAGAATCGAAGTCGCCGGCCGACAGATCAATGTTGGCGAGTCCCTGCGTGAGCACATCAGCGGCCGTCTGGAGGAAGTGGTGCTCAAATACGCGGCGCGGGCGACGGAAGCGCGGGCGACGGTGTCTCGGGACGCTCATAATTTCGTGTGCGACTGCACGGCGCATCTGAGCACGGGACTGACCGCTCAAGCCTCTGCGAAGGCTGACGAAGTCTACGCGGCGTGCGATCAGGCGGTCGCGCGGCTCGAAAAGCAGCTTCGGCGCTACAAACGGCGCCTAAAGGATCATCATCACAAGCGGTCAGAGCCGATTGCGGCTTTCGACGCGACCGCTTACGTGCTGGATGCACAATATGACGAGGAAGCGGCGCCGGCGACGTCGGAGGCCGCTCCCGAGCAGGCCGACGCGTTTTGGACGCCCGCTGTGATCGCCGAGACGAAAGAGGCGGTCGCGCGGCTGACCGTCGGCGAGGCGGTGATGCAGATGGAGCTCGCGGGCGCGAACTTCTTGTTGTTCGTCAATGACGGCGTCGGACGGCTCAATGCGGTCTACCGGCGCGACGACGGGCATATCGGATGGATCGATCCTGCTGTGGAGACAGGCGCTTCGGCATGACGCTTTTGAAAATTATGGGGCGAGACGCGGCGGCCGTTCAGCGGCCTCGAAAGGGCAAGACCCGGACCGCGTCGACAGGTTTGCGAGGCAAGAGGGTCGACATGGACCTCACGGATATGACGCCGATCGAGGCTGTGTTTTGGGGCGTGAAAGCGACCAGCAAAAAGCAGCTGCTCCAGGAGCTGTCGCATCGGATGGCGCCGATCGCCGGCGTCGACGCGCGCGAGCTCCTGGCGGCGCTTCTCGAGCGGGAGCGTTTGGGTTCGACCGGCGCGGGGCGCGGGGTCGCGATTCCGCATTGCCGGCTGCCGGTGATCGAGAAGATCGTCGGCGGGCTGGCGCGGCTCGACGCGCCGGTCGACTTCGAAGCGATCGACGGCGAGCCGGTCGATCTCGTCTATCTCATCGTCGCGCCGGAGAACGAGGGCACCGAGCATCTTCGGGCGCTCGCGCGGGTCTCGCGCATCTTCCGCGAGGAGGACGCGCTGGCGAAGCTTCGCGGCGCCAAGAACGCCGCGGCGCTTCATGCGCTCCTCGCGGCGGAGGAGCGCTCCCGCGCCGCGTAAGACGCGGGCGACGCGAGCGCGATCCGCCGCCGGCGCGCGATCCTCAGTGCACGGTCACGGTCTCGAAATTGTGGCTGCGCGCCGTCAAGATCGCGGTGCGCCGCGAGCTGAACACCGCCAAGGGCCGTCCCTCTGCGTCGTGCAGCGCGTAAAGCGTGTCCGGCGCGTCGTCCGGGGCGTCGGCGATCTCCGACTTCATCACTGCGCGAATATAGGCGATCTTTCTCGGCTCGCCGTCGATCTCGTCGAACGTCTCGTCGTTCATGTCGCTCTCCTGGTCCCGCCGCCTCATGCGAGCGCGGCGTCCGGTCTCGGCCGGCGCCTCGCGGCTGCGAGGCGGCGCTTCGCTCGAGGTTAGGCGCTGTCGATGTCGATCCGCTTAACCGTCGAGGCCGGCGCCCGCCGGACGAGATTGATGTGAAGGAGGCCGTCGGCGAGCTGCGCGCTCACCACCTCGACGCCCTCCGCCAGCACGAATGTCTTCTGGAACTGTCGGGCCGCTATGCCGCGATGCAGAAACACGCGCGATCCGTCCGCCTCGTCGGTTTCGCTCGAGCGACCGCGCACGACGAGGAGGTTCTGCTCCTCGATCATGGCCTCGAGGTCGTCCGGCCGAAATCCGGCGACGGCGAGCGTGATGCGGTAGGCGTCTTCCGACGTCAGCTCGATATTGTAGGGCGGATAGCTGTCCGAGCCGCTCTTGGCGGCCCGCTGCACCATCTGTTCGACCTGCTCGAAACCGAGCAGAAGCGGATGCCCGCTCAAGCTGAACCGCGACATGTTTTGCGCCCAACGTCCAATGACCGTCCGCGGCGGGACCGTTTCGGCTCCCGCACACAACATGTGGCGCGGCCGCGGCGTCTCTTCAAGCGGCGTGGAGGCCGGCGGGACGGAGGGCGCGCGCCGGTCGGTCGGCGGGGCTGTTCCCTATGCGGGCCGAAAACTCGGTCCGCCGGCGCCGGAGAACGCTCGGAGCGCATGAGGCCGTCGCGAAGGACGGCGGACAGGACGCCGCTCGAACCCGGGCGCCCTCGCGATTTCCCGAGCAGAACCACTGACGCGCGTTAGTCTCTCGGGAAGCCGTCACGCGCTTTCGAGCGAAAGCGCGGTGGTGGAGCTGGACGACGAAATCTTGAACGAGTGGGCTTTCGCGTCTTCGAAATCGAAGCCGCTGTCGCCCTGCGGACGGGCTGGCGTCGTCACGCGCCTTCTAGCGAAAGCGCGGTGGTGGAGCCAAGGGGAGTCGAACCCCTGACCTCTTGAATGCCATTCAAGCGCTCTCCCAACTGAGCTATGGCCCCGTTTTCCCGGCGGTTTGGGCGGCCGCCTCGAGAGCGCCTTAACTAGCCCTCGGGCGGACGCCGCGCAAGAGGCAATGCGCGCGGCGCCCGCCCCGCTTCGGCGGAGCTCAGCGGCTCTTGTCCTCGTCGCTCTCGTCGACTTCGACATCCACCTTGACGTCGAGATCGTCGTCGTCGTCGTCGAGCGGCGCGGCGATCGAGTCGTCGTCGTCGTCCGGCAGCTCGTCCTCGTCGTCCGTGCTGAAGCCGGGCAGCGAGGAGTCGTCGCTGTCGTCGTCGTCGTCGTCGTCGTCGTCCGACGCGGTCTTCGCCGTCGCGTCGTCTTCGTTCAGGTCGAGAACGTCGTCGTCATCGTCGCCGCCGTCCTCCTCCTCGACGAGATCCTCGCCGGCCTCGACCTCGACGACCTCTTCCTCGTCCTCCTCCACCTTGGCGCGCGCCTTCGGCGCCGCGGCGCGCGCGCTGGTCAGCGTCTTTCCGCGGCGCGGCCGCGCGAAGGCTTCGAGGGTGAAGCTGCTCTCGCAGTCCGGGCAGGTGATCGGATCCCTCAGAAGATCGTAGAACCGCGCGCCGCAATTCGGGCAGGTGCGTTTGACGCCCCATTCGGGTTTCCCCATCGTTCAAGCTCCCATCTCGACGCCGCCGTCGCCGCGCCGATCTCCATAGCGTTACGCTCGGCGACCGTTTGCCGGCGCCGATCCTGCAGCGCGCCGACGCCCGTCGAAGGGCCGGTCGGTCGCGTTTCGCGCGGCGCTCTCTCTACGCGCGCCGCGTCGGTTGTAAAGTCGCGTCGCGGCGCCCAAGGTCGTTTTTGCAGCGCCGAAACGGCGGCGCGGTGGTAACCTCGTCTGTTATCTTGCGCTTTAAGACCGCGAAATATAGTGTCTGAAACAAATTAATGGGTGGCGAGGCATGCTGTATCAGCTGTACGAGTTTTCGCACGCGGCGGTGGCTCCGCTTCGTCAAGCGGCGGTCGCGAGCAGAGACTTGCTGCGCAATCCCGCCAATCCTTTTTCGGAGACTTTGGGCGCGCGCGCCACCGCGGCGGCGTTCGAAATGTTCGTCAACGCGACCAAGCGCTACGCCAAGCCTGAGTTCGGCCTCGACGCGACTTTCGTCGACGGCGTCGAGACCGAGGTCGACGAGCGCGTGGTCGCGCGGCTGCCGTTCTGCGATCTTCTTTGGTTCCAGCGCGACGGCGCCGAGAAGCGGCGCGATCCGCCGGTGCTGATCATCGCGCCGATGTCGGGCCATTTCGCGACGCTGCTGCGCGGCACCGTCGAGGCGATGCTGCCGACCCACGAGGTCTACATCACCGACTGGACCGACGCGCGCAACGTGCCCTTCAGCGACGGGCGCTTCGGTCTCGACGAGTATATCGACTATCTGATCGAGTTCGCGCAGCGGCTCTACGAGGCGCATGGCGAGCGCCCGCACAGCCTCGGCGTCTGCCAGCCCGGCGTGCCGCTCTTCTGCGCGACGAGCCTGATGGCCGAGGACGAGGATCCCGCGCGCTTCGCGTCGATCACGCTGATGGGCAGCCCGATCGACACGCGGGTCTGCCCGACCGAGCCCAACCGGCTCGCGAGCACCCGCCCCTTGAGCTGGTTCCGCGACAACGTCATCACCACCGTGCCGTGGCCGCATCGCGGCTTCATGCGCTCGGTCTATCCGGGCTTCCTGCAGCTCTCGGGCTTCATGGCGATGAATCTCGACCGCCATATGGACGCGCATCTGAAGCAGTTCCGGCATCTCGTGCGCGGCGACGGCGACTCGGCCGAGGCGCATCGCAAGTTCTACGACGAATATCTGTCGGTGATGGATCTGACGGCGGAGTTCTACCTCGAGACGGTCGACAAAGTGTTCCAGCGCCACTTGCTGTCGACGGGCGAGATGACCCATCGCGACCGGCCGATCCGGCCGGCGGCGGTCCGCGATATCGGGCTCCTGACGATCGAGGGCGGACGCGACGACATCACCGGCCTCGGCCAGACCGAGTCCGCGCACGCGCTCGCGACCAAGCTGCCGGCGTCGATGCGGACGCATTACGTGCATCCCGACGTCGGCCATTACGGCGTTTTCAACGGCGGCAAGTGGCGGCGGGACATCCAGCCGCGCGTCGCCGAGTTCATCCGCGCCATGCGCGACGAGTGACGCGGGCGCGCGGGGGCGCGGCCGACGGGCGGGCGAGAGAGCGAGCGAGGGCGAGAGAGCGATGACGCGACGTCCGACGACGCGCAGCCTGGCGCGTCAGGGCGCGAACGCGCCGAAAAGCGGGCATGTGACGGTCGGCGCGCCGCCGATCGAGGTCGCGCTGCGCCGGCGCGCCGGCGCGCGTCGACTGTCGCTCAGCGTCTCCATGATCGACGGGCGCGCGCGCTTGACGGCGCCCGAGCATTGCGGCGCCGCGGAGATCCGGCGTTTTCTCGAGCGCCACGAGGCCTGGCTCCGCCAAGCCGCGAGCCGCGCCGCCGGCCTCGCGCCGATCGATCTCGACTGCGTCATGCCCTATCGCGGCCGACCGCTGACGATCCAGGCCAGCGCCGCTCAGCGCGGCGTCGCGCCGGACATCGCCGCCGGCGCGATCTGGGTCGGCAAGGGCCGCGCGCCGGTCGGCCGGCGGGTCGTCGCGCATCTGCGCGAGGAGGCGCGGGCGCGGCTGCTCGAGCGGTCGCTCGTCCATGCCGCGACGCTCGACGTCGAGTTCGCCAGCGTCTCGATCCGCGACACGCGCAGCCGCTGGGGCTCCTGCAGCAGCACCGGCGCGCTCTCCTACAGCTGGCGGCTGATCCTGGCGCCGGACGACGTGCTCGACTACGTCGCGGCGCACGAGGTCGCGCATCTGCGCGAGCTCAATCATTCGCGGCGTTTCTGGGCCGAGGTCGAGAAGGCCCGGCCGGATTGGCGGCGCCAGCGCGACTGGCTGCGCCGCAACGGCGCCGATCTCCATCGCTACCAGCCGGTCGAAGCGATCGAGGAGGACGAGGCCGCCTGACGCCGCCGCGTCCGGCGCCGGCGCTCCGCGCTCGATCGCGCTATCGGAACCGCTCGCGCATGCGGCGGCGGCGGTCCCTGCGCCGCTCGCGCTCTCTGGCGCGACGCTCCCGCTCCCGAGCGGCCGCCTCGCGTCGACGCTCGCGGTCTCGGCTCGCCTCCGCGCGCTCGCGCCGCCGGCGATTGGACGCGACGCCGGGACCGTCGCCGATCGTCTCGTAGGAGGGCGGGAAGCGGCTCTCGGCCAGCGGCGCGATCGGCAAGCCCTCATGGATCGGCCGCATGATCTCGGCCCAGATCATCGCCGGCATGTTGCCGCCGGTGATCTTCTCGACCATCGGCTGGCGCGAGTCGCGGTAGCCGACCCAGACGACGGCGAGATAGTCGCCGGTGAAGCCTGCGAACCAGGCGTCGCTGTAGTCCTGCGTGGTGCCGGTCTTGCCCGCGGCCGGCCTTCCGTCCTGGAAGAGCGCGCGGCGACCCGTCCCTTGCTCGACGACGCCGCGCATCAGGCCGACCATCCATTCCGCGTGCCGCGCCGGGATCACCTGCTCGGGCTCGGGCGGCTCGCGGCGCCAGAGCACGCGGCCCGAGCGGTCGGTGATCTCGACGATCGCGTAGGGCTCGACGCGCCGGCCGCCATTGTTGAAGATCGCGTAGGCGCCGGCGACCTCGAGCGGATTGGTGTCGAGCGTGCCGAGGGCGATCGGATAGTAGGGCGGCAGCTCGCCGGCGAAGCCGGCGCGACGCGCCAGCGCGATGGTGCGGTCGAGGCCGGCGCGCTGCAGAAGCCGAACCGAGGCGACGTTGCTCGACCGCGCGAGGGCGACCGGGATCGGGATCGAGCCGAGATAGCGGCGCGAGTAGTTTCTCGGCGACCACGGGCCCGAGCCCGTCTGCAGCGTGATCGGCCGGTCGAGCACGTTGGCGCCGGGCGACACGCCGGCCTCGAAGGCGGAGGCGTAGATGAAGGGTTTGAAGGCGGAGCCGAGCTGCCGCGTGCCGTAAGCCGCGATGTTGAACTCGAGCGTCACCGGCTCATAGGCGCGTCCGCCGACCATCGCCCGCACCGCCCCGTCGTGCGAGATCACGACGACGGCCGATTCCGCGTCCGCGTCCCGCCCGGCATGCTCGGCGAAGACGGACTCGATCGACGTCTCCGCGATCCGCTGAGTCGCGAGATCGAGCGTCGTTCGGACGATGGCGTCGTTGGTCAGCTCCCAGACCTCGGGCGGCACGGTGTCGCGGACCCAATCGACATAATAGGACGCGCTCTCGGGAAAGCTGTTCGGCTGGATCGTCTCGACCTCGACCCAGGCGAGGAGCGTCTCTTCGTATGTGAGGACGCCGCTGCGATACATGCCCTCGACGATGCTGAGCGCTCGGGCGCGCGCGCCGGCGAAGCCCTCCGAGGGCGCGCGCACGAGTCCGGCGAGCAGCGCCGCTTGCCCGGCCGTGACGTTCTCGAGCTCGACGCCGAAATAGAGCTTGGCCGCCGAGCGAAAGCCGTAGGCGCCGGCGCCGAGATAGGCGCGGTTGAGATAGAGCTCGAGGATGTCGTCCTTGTCGTAGCGCGCCTCGAGCGCCAGCGCGAAGGCGAGCTCGCGGATCTTCCGCTCGAGGGTCTGCTCCGCCCCGACGAACGATTTGGCCACCTGCTGCGTGATCGAGCTGCCGCCTTGCTCGATTTCGCCGGTGCGCCAGTTGATGATGAGCGCGCGGACGACGCCGATCGGATCGACGCCCGAATGCCAGTAGAAGCGCCGATCCTCGGCGGCGAGGATCGCGCTGACGATGAGCGGGCCGGCTTCCGCGACGGAGACGGTCTGGAAGCGCTGGCCGCGGACGCCGAGCAGCGCGCCGTCGGAGTCGAGGACCGTGACCGACGTCCTCTCGCGCGCGTCGTTGATGTCGCGGCTGTCTCCGGGCAAGCGCAGAGAGATTTCCCATTTCGCCGTCTCGACGACCGCATAGGCGCACAGACACACCGCGACGACGCCGATCAGCGCGCCGCGGATCGTCCGGTAGATCAGCCACGGCGCGTTGTAGATCGCCCAGACCAAGGCGACGGCGACGCGATGCGCGTAGAGCGACAGCTTTCGCACGGCTCGGCTCTCCCAGCTCCTCCCTTCGCCCGTCGGCTCGGTCCGCGAACGGGCGGCGCGCCTACGCAGCGCCGGCATCTTCGCAAACCCGGCGCCCGATTGCACGACCCGCGCCCGCGGCGGAGCGACGCCCCGTCGGAAATCGTTGATCTTACGACGTCGGGAGCGCAGTCGACGGCGCGCGGCCGGGCTGTCCGCGACCGTCGCCGCCGACCGCGTCGAGGCCGCTGCAAGGACGCGCCGAGGCTCCAGCGAAAGCGTGGTGAAACCGTGGCGTTCTTGCGGCGAGAGCCTGCCGAAAAAAGAGTCAGATTGTTAAAGAAAGCTTAAACGGTGGGCGCCGGCGACGACGCGAGCTGTCGGTGATCGAGCAAGAATATCAGTAATTTCATATACTTATAAAGTTTTCCGAGTTTGGCCTCGATATTGAAACGCTAGGCAGTCGCGCGGGTTCGCCGAGCGCGCCGCCGGCGCGCGATCCACCAAGGAGTTCGAGGCCATGAAGCTGATCATCGCCGTCATCAAACCGTTCAAGCTCGAGGAAGTCCGCGAAGCGCTGACTCAGATCGGAGTGCAGGGGCTCATGGTGTCCGAGGTCAAGGGCTACGGACGCCAGAGCGGCCACACCGAGGTCTATCGCGGCGCGGAGTACGTCGTGAACTTCGTGCCGAAAGTGAAGCTCGAGCTCGTGGTCGCCGACGATCAGGTCGACGGCGCGATCGAAGCCATCTCCGGCGCCGCGCGCACCGGAAAGATCGGCGACGGCAAGATCTTTGTCGTCGACGTCCACAAGGCGGTGCGCGTGCGCACCGACGAACGGGACGAAGACGCGCTCTGAGCGCGGACTTCGCCCAACCCTAGCCTGTCATGCGTAAAATGGGGGTCTCTCGATGAGAATTTCTGCCTGGTTAAAGACTTTGAGCATTGCGCTCTTGGTCGGCTTGCTGTCGCTCGGGGCAGCGCCGGCTTCGGCGCAGGAAGAGGAGGCGGCGCCGCCGTCGGCGGAAGCCGTCTCGGCCGCGCGCAGCGCGTTCCAAGACTCGGCGGCGTCCGCGCGGACGTCGTCGATCGACGCCGCGGCGGCCGCGGCGCAGGCGGCGATCGACGACGGCGACGAGGCGACGACGGCCGAGAGCGCCGCCGCCGGCTATTTCGCCGCGAACAACCCTGACGTCCGCGACAACTGGGTCTTCAACACGCTGCTCTTCCTCATCGGCGGCTTCCTGGTCATGTGGATGGCCGCGGGCTTCACGATGCTCGAGGTCGGCCTGGTCCGCAGCAAGAACGTCGCGATGCAGTGCACGAAGAACGTGATGCTGTTTTCGATCGCAGCGGTCGCCTACTACCTGATCGGCTACAATCTCATGTATCCGCTGGGCGACAGCTGGACGGAGTATCTCGAGGATCCTGACGCCTTCGCGGCGGCTGGCAACACGCTCAACTGGACGATCCCGGGCTGGATCGGCGCGTTCGGGCCCGGCGTTCTCGAAGCCGTCGGCGTCAATCCGACCGCCGTCGACGACATCAGCTACGCCTCGACCGGCTCGGACTTCTTCTTCCAGCTGATGTTCTGCGCCACCACCGCGTCGATCGTCTCCGGAACGCTCGCCGAGCGCATCAAGCTCTGGCCGTTCCTGATCTTCGTCGTGGCCCTCACCGCCTTCATCTACCCGATCCAGGCGTCCTGGAAATGGGGCGGCGGCTATCTCGAAGAGGTCGGGTTCCTCGACTTCGCCGGCTCGACGGTCGTGCACTCGGTCGGCGGCTGGGCCGCGCTCGCAGGCGCCATCCTGCTCGGCGCGCGCGAAGGCAAGTTCAAGGACGGCAGGATCAACCCGATGCCGGGCTCCTCGCTGCCTTTGGCGACCCTCGGCACGATCATCCTCAGGCTCGGCTGGTTCGGCTACAACGGCGGTTCGCAGCTCGCTTTGGGCACGATCGGCGCCGCGGCCGACGTCAGCCGGATCTTCTCCAACACCAACACCGCCGCCGCCGGCGGCGCCATCGCTGCGGCGCTGCTGACGCAGATCCTCTATGGCAAGGTCGACCTCACCATGGTCCTGAACGGCGCTCTCGCCGGTCTCGTCTCGATCACGGCGGAGCCGCTGACGCCGGGCCTCGGCATGGCCACCCTGATCGGCGGCGTCGGCGGCGTGATCGTCGTCTTCACCGTGCCGCTGCTCGACCGGCTGCGGATCGACGACGTGG
>CAZPTD010000045.1:18090-18444 GCA_964588915.1 uncultured Neomegalonema sp.
GATCCCGGTGCACCTCTTCGCCGGCGTCTGGGGCACGATCGCGGTCGTGATCACCAACCCGGACGGCGACATCGGCGCTCAGCTTCTGGCGATCGGCCTCGTCGGCGCCTTCGTCTTCGTGGCGAGCTTCGTGATCTGGGCGATCCTGCGGTTCACCGTCGGCATCCGCGCCTCGCAAGAGGACGAGATGGCCGGCATGGACAACGCCGAGATCGGCATGGAGGCCTATCCGGAGTTCGGCAAGCAGTCGCTCACGTAACCCCTCCGCATCTGCGTGAGCGGCGCGGGCGCGCCCCGAACCGCGACCCGCACCGCCTTTGCCGACGCGCCTCGCCGACCTTCCCGGCGAGGCGC
>CAZPTD010000046.1:0-18416 GCA_964588915.1 uncultured Neomegalonema sp.
AGGCGCCGCCCTTGCCGGGCTTGACATGGCTCACCTTCACCGCCGCCCAGAGCCCGCCATTGTGCTCGAGAATGTTGCCGGGACGGATTTCGTTGCCGTTGATCTTCATGCCCATCGCTCCGGATGACGCGGTTCGTTTTCGTGTGCGCAGGTACAGGGCGCGCGGCCGTCTGGCAACCGCGGCGGCCGCCGCCGGGCGACTTCGCGGCGTCGATGCGCGGCGGCGGCGCCGCGTCGACGCCAATGCGCGACAATCGCCCGGTTGTCGCCTTGTTTCCGCCTTCTCCTCCGCCCATCTGAGGCGTCTCGCCGCAGCCTCGCGATCAGGGGCGCGGCGAGCCCCGGGCGGCGGTCGTCCGGCGGAGCCCATCGCTGCAAGACAACCGTAGAAGGAACGTAAATGCCGAGTGAATCGTCAGATCGAGACATACGGTCGGCGACCGGCGCGCGCGTTCTTCACGGAGGCGGCGTCTGATCGCGGCGCGAACGGGCTTTCGGCCCATCATTCGACGCGTCTGAAGTCATCCTCTTCTGCGCCGGCGTCTCTCGGAGGCCGGGCGCGAGGCGCGGTTCGAGCCGCATAGCTAAACCGACCAAACGTTCGTCTGCTCTTTCGGACGGCGCTTCGGCGTCGCCGGCGGAGCTCGCGTCTATCTCGCTGCGCGTCCGTGGCGGCTTTTCGGCCGTCGCAAGGGCCTCATTGCGCCCGACGCGCCGCCGTTTGGAGGGCCGGCGCGCGCCTCGGGGCCGCCGGCGACGACGATGCCGATTGAAACGAAGAAAACGCGCGCCTGGCCGCATCGTTCGCCGCTCGACGCCGGTCGGATCGGCCGGCCGCCGGTCGAGCCGCAGATCAAGCGCTTCGAGAAAGCGGCGCGCAAGCGTTTGCGGAAGCTGGTGAAGAGCTCGCCGCGCTTCGGCGACCTCCTGTTCTCGTTTCCGGGCGCGGCCTACGCCATCGCGATCGGCGGGCCGAGCTCCGAGGCGCGGGCGGCCGGCGTCGCCGCGGTCAAGTCGGGCGCGCCGCTTCAGGCGGTCGCCGACGCGCTCGGACTGCCGGTCTGGTACCGGCGCCTGCCGCCCGAGGCCTTCGCCGGCCCGGTCGAGGCGCCGTTGGTCGGGCCGAACTTCGCGCGCTTCGTCGTCAACGTGACGCCCGAGGAGCCGTCGGCGGTCGCGCCGTGGCTGCAGGCGCTGGTGGCGGCCTCGCGCGCGGCGGGCGAAAAGGTCGCGGCGTGGCTCGCCAAGCAGGCGATCTGGAGCGCCGAGCCGGAGCTCGCGCGGCAAGCGACGCTGCCGGTGGCGGCCTACGCCTGGCACAGCGTCCATCGCGAGGCGCGCGCGCGGAGCTTCATGGACCGCTTCTGGACGAAGCACATGACGTTCCGCAACGCGGCGACCGAAGCGCGGATCTGGCTCGAGCGCGCGACGAGCCGGGCCTGCGCCGAGGACGAGGCGGCGACGCGGTCCTGGCGGACCGCGCAGCGCGCGGGCGGGTTCGTGATCCAGCCGCTGACCACGGCCGCGGAGCTGCAGGCGGAGGCCGATCGGATGAACAACTGCATCGCCACCTACACGCACTTCATGGAGCGTGGCGGCTGCCTGCTCTTCGCCGTGCGCCGGGGAAGCAAGAGCGTCGCCTCGCTCGAGCTGCGGCCGGATCCGAACCGCGTCGGCGCGGCGCGGATCATCCAGCTCGAGGGTCCGGGCAACACGCAGGCGGCCGAGCGGGTGCGCGCGTCGGTGGAGAAATGGCTCTCGCGCCAAGGGCCGTTTCCGCTGGCGCCGGGCGGCGGCATCGCCAGCCGTCCGGTCAACGCCGAGCGCTGGAAGGCGCTCTGGGCCGAGTTCGTCGACGATGTCGGCCCGGCGGCCGCCGGCCCGTTCGCGGCGGATCCGACGCCCTCGGCGCTGCGCGCCGTCGCAGGCCCGCTCAACGCCCTCGAAGGCGTATGAGCGCGGCGACGAGAGCCGCTCAGGCGGCGTCCTTGCGCCGCCTGATCTCCGCGAACACCGCCGCCGGATCGGCGTCCGGCAGGCCGACGGCCTGCTTCAGCGACGGCTCGTTGGCCCTGAGGAACGGATTGGTCGCGAGCTCGCGGCCGATCGTGGTCGGCAGGGTCGGCTCGCCGGCGGCGCGGAGCCGCGCGATCTCCTCGGCGCGGTCCTTGAGCGCGGCGTTCGCCGCGTCGATCGTCAGCGCGAAAGCGGCGTTGGCTTGCGTGTATTCGTGCCCGGCGTAGACCCGCGTCTCGCGCGGCAGCGCCGCGAGCTTCGAGAGCGAGTCCCACATCTGCGCCGCCGCGCCCTCGAAGAGCCGCCCGCAGCCGAGCGCGAAGAGCGTGTCG
Source organism: uncultured Neomegalonema sp. (assembly GCA_964588915.1). GTDB lineage: Bacteria > Pseudomonadota > Alphaproteobacteria > Rhodobacterales > Rhodobacteraceae > JALEGB01. The sequence goes on from CAZPTD010000046.1 coordinate 2,349, forward strand.
CCGCAGAAGAGCGCGCGCGCGCGCGGAAAGTGGTAGGCGATATGGCCGACCGTGTGGCCCGGCGTGTCGATGATCTCGACGGTCTGCGCGCCGAACTCCCAGCCGCCGTCCTCGGTCAAGGCCGCGTCGAGCGGCGGCAGGCGTTCGGCGTCCGCGGCGGCGCCGGCGATCTTGGCGCCGTAGCCGCCGGCGAGCCGCTCCGCGCCGGCGATATGGTCGCCATGGTGATGCGTGAGCAGGATCCAGTCGAGCTTCCAGCCGAGCTCGGTCAGCGCTTTCTCGACGGGCGCCGCCTCGCCCGGATCGACCACGCCGACCGTCTCGTCGTCGGCGTCGCGCAGGAGGTAGGCGTAGTTGTCCGTCAGTAAGGGAATGAGTTTGATTTCAAGCGCCTCGAGCGTCGACATGGCGGAGCGGTCCTCTCTGCGTTACCTTCTCGATTCGCGGATCTTACGCGGGACCGGCGGCAGATGCATCTCGACGCGACGCGCTTGCGCGATTTCTACTACGGCACGGCGCTCGGCAAGTTGGCTCAGAAGCGGCTTCAGCTCGCCGTCGAGGAGATTTGGCCGTCGGCGAAGGGCCAGAGCGTCGGCGGCTTCGGCTTCGCCGCGCCGTTGATGCGGCCGCTTCGGCGCGACGCGGCGCGCGTGCTCGCGCTGATGCCGGCCGGCCAGGGCGCGATGCAGTGGCCGCGCGAAGGGCCGAACGTCTCGGCGCTCTGCGAAGAGTATCAATGGCCGATCCGAAGCGGATTTCTCGATCGGCTGCTGCTCGCGCACGGGCTCGAGGCGGCCGAGCGGCCCGGACGCCTCCTCGACGAGTGCTGGCGCGTGCTCGCGCCCGAAGGTCGGCTGCTCGTCATCGCGCCGAACCGCTCCGGCCTCTGGGCCCGGCGCGACGCGACGCCGTTCGGCTACGGCCGGCCCTATTCGATGGAGCAGCTCGCCGCGCAGCTCGAGGCCTCGGGCTTCGGCGTCGAGCGCGGCGAGGGCGCGCTCTTCTTCCCGCCGAGCGGCCGGCGCTACTGGCATCGCTCGGCGAACATCGCCGAGCGGATCGGAAAACGGCTCGACCTGCGGCGGCTCGCGGGCGTGCTCTGCGTCGAGGCGGTGAAGCGCGTCGCCGCCCCGCGCTCGGGCAGTCCGGTTCGGGCGACCGCGCCGCCCAGCGCCGTCTCCGAGCCGGGGCCCGTTTTGGCGCGATCGCGCCGTTGCTCTTGACGAAGCTCGACGGCTTCGCTCATCTCGTCGCGGTTCGGGGCGCAGACGGGACAGAGGGAGCGTGCGGGCGCATGGGCGCGGAGAAGGCTGTTGAGAGTGGAATCGCGCCGGAGTTGAACCCCTGGCTGCGTGAGATCACGCCCTATCAGGGCGGAGAAGGGAGCGCGCCGGGCTCCCAGAGGGTCGTCAAGCTCTCCTCGAACGAAAACCCCCTCGGTCCGTCGCAGCGGGCGCTCGACGCCTATCGCCGCGCGGCCGACAAGCTGAGCGTGTACCCGGACGGCGGCGCGACGATGCTGCGGGTGGCGATCGGCGAGGCTCACGGGCTCGATCCCGATTGGATCGTCTGCGGCGCCGGGTCGGACGAGCTGATCAGCTTGATCTGCCTCGCCTACGCGGCCCCGGGCGACGAGACCGTGCACGCGACCCACGCCTTCGCGATGTACCGAATCTCGTCGCTCGCGGTGGGCGCGCGGCCGGTGACGGCGGCCGATGACGGGCTCGGCGCGGATATCGAGGCGCTCGCGGCCGCGGTCACCGACAAGACGAAGATCGTCTTCCTCGCCAATCCGAACAATCCGACGGGCACGCTGCTGCCGGCGCCGGCGATCGAGGCGCTCATCGACAGCATTCCGCCGCGGGTGATCATCGTCCTCGACGCCGCCTACGCCGAGTATATGCGCGAGGGCGACTACGAAAGCGGCGCCCGCTTCGTCGAGACGCGGCCGAACGTCGTCGTGCTCCGAACCTTCTCCAAGATCTACGGGCTCGCCGCGCTCAGGATCGGCTGGGCCTATGCGCGCCCGGAGGTGATCGACGCGCTCAATCGCGTCCGCGGCCCGTTCAACGTGACGGCGCCCGGTCAGGCCGCGGCCGAAGCGGCGGTGCGCGACCAGGAATACGTCGCCCATTGCGCGCTGCAGAACGAGGTCTGGCGCGACTGGCTGGCGAAGAAGCTGGGCGACGCCGGCGCGCCGTCGCCCGAGACGTATTGCAATTTCGTGCTGCCGCGCTTCGGCGTCGAGGGGCCGCGCTCGGCGGCGGCGGCGGACGCGTTCCTGCGCTCGCGCGGCCTGATCGCGCGGCGCCTCGAAGGCTACGCCATGCCCGGCTATCTGCGCGTGACCGTCGGCGCGCCGGAGGACTGTCTCGCCGTCGCCACCGCGGTCGCCGACTTCATGCGCGATCCGAAGACGGCGGGGCCGACGAAGTGACTTCGCCCTCCCGGGCGCCGCGATGGCGTCGGCTGGAGACGCCGCTCTTCGAGCGCGCCGCGCTGATCGGCCTCGGGCTCATCGGCTCCTCGATGGCGCGCGCGATCAAGCGCAGCGGCGCGGCGGCGGCGGTGATCGGCGCCGAGCCCGATCCGTCGGCGCGGGCCGAGGCCGAGGCGCTCGGCTTTTGCGACGGCGTGCTCGCCAGCGCCGCCGAGGCGGTGAAGGGCGCCGACTTCGTCTGCCTCTGCGCGCCGGTCGGCGCGGCCGGCGCGATCGCCGCCGAAATCGCGCCGCATCTCGCGCCGGGCGTCGTCGTCTCCGATGTCGGCTCGGTGAAAGGCGCGGTGATCGACGCCGTCGCGCCGCATCTGCCGGCGCATGCGCGCCTCGCGCCCGCGCATCCGATCGCCGGCACCGAGCAGTCCGGCCCGGCGGCGGGCTTCGCCGAGCTCTTCGAGGATCGCTGGTGCATCGTGACGCCCGTCGCGGGCGTCGACGCGGAGGCGGCCGAGAAGGTGCGCGCGCTGTGGCGCGCCTTCGGCTCGGAGGTCGAGTACATGACGCCGGAGCATCATGATCGCGTCGTCGCCGTCGTCTCGCATTTGCCGCATTTGATTGCTTACACCATCGTCGGCACCGCCAGCGACCTCGAAGAAGTCACGCGATCGGAAGTGATGAAGTTTTCAGCCGCCGGTTTCCGAGACTTCACGCGGATCGCCGCCTCCGATCCGATCATGTGGCGCGACGTGTTCCTCACCAACAAGGAGGCGGTGCTCGAGCTGCTCGGCCGCTTCACCGAGGACCTGATACGGCTGCAGCGCGCGATCCGCTGGGGCGAGAGCGAGACCTTGGAGCGCCATTTCACGCACACCAGGGCGATCCGGCGCGGGATCTTGGCGCTCGGCCAGGACACCGCCGCGCCCGATTTCGGCCGCCGCGCCGCCGCGCCGCGCGACCCGGAGACGCCGGGCGACGAGGACGCGGCCGAGCCGAGCGCGGGCGAGGAAAAGTGAAGCGCGCGGCGCGCGCGATCGGCTGGCTCGCCGGGCACGCGATCACGGCGTTGATGGCGGCGCTCGTGATCGTCGTCGTCATGCCGACGGGCGCGCCGCCTGCGGATCCGCCGCTGACCGAAGCGCTCGTCCAAGGGCCGATCGATCCGACCGGGCTCCAGCCGCCGCCGCCGGAAGAGGAGCCGGAGACGCAAGCGCCGCCGAGCGACCTCGCCGCGCCGGAGATCGGACCGCCGCCCGTGGCGACTTCCGAGGGCGCCGATCCGTCGCCGGAACGTTCCGAGCGGACGCCGGAGACGCCTGCGGACGGTCTCGAGGATCTGAGGCCGCCGGCGTTGCCCGAGACCGGCGACGAACCGACGGTCGCGCCCGAGACGTTCATCGACGTTCAGGACGACGCGCGACCGCCGGCGCTTCCGGAGATCGGGCGCGCGCCGCCGCTCGTCCGCGAGGCGGCCGTCGAGAGCGTGGAGGCGGTGGAGACGGCGACGCTTCCCGAGGCGGCGAACGCGCCGCCGCCGGACCCGGAGACGGCCGCCGCGCGCTGCGGCGATCCGCGTCTCGTCGGCGTCGCGCTCGAGCCGCTCGACGACGCCGAGGAGCCCCTTTGCGGCGCGCCCGAGCCGGTGCGCGTCGACGCGATTCTCCTCGAAGGCGGTTCGGTCGCGCTCTCGCCCGGCGCGCAGATGCGGTGCCGGGCGGCGCGTCTGCTCGCGGACTGGACCGAGGAGGCGGCCGCGCCGCTCGCGGCGACGGTGCTGAAGGAGCGCTTGACGACGATGACGGTGGTCGACGCCTATTCCTGCCGCAACCGCCGCGGCGGCGACGACGCGAGCGCGCGTCTTTCGGAGCATGCGCTCGCCAAGGCGATCGACATCGCCGCCTTCACGCTCGAGAGCGGCCGCGTCGTGCGGCTCGAGAGCGGCTGGAGCGGCGCGCTGGACGAAAGGGTCTATCTTCGGGCGCTCTGGCGGGCGGCCTGCGACCGCTTCGGCACGGTGCTCGGGCCTTTGGCGAACGAAGCGCATCGCGACCATTTCCATTTCGACGCCGCTCAGCGTCGACGGGCGTATTGCCGCTAAGCAAGGCCGACACACGGGAGCCGACGATGGATCTCTTCTCACGCGACGATCTGGCGGCGGCCGAGGCGATCGTGCGGCGTCTCGTCCCGCGCACGCCGACCTACGCCTGGCCGCTCCTCGAGGCGCGGACCGGCGTCAAGACGTTCGTCAAGCACGAGAACCACACGCCGACCGGCGCCTTCAAGGTCCGCGGCGGCGTCGTCTATGTCGAGGCGCTCCGGCGCGCCGGCCCGCTGCCGAACGGGTTCGTCGCCGCGACGCGCGGCAATCACGGGCAGTCGGTCGCGCTCGCCGCGTCCAGGGCCGGCCTGCCGGCGGTGGTCGTGGTTCCGGACGGCAACTCGGTCGAGAAGAACGCGGCGATGCGCGCTTTCGGCGCCGAGCTCGTGGTCGCCGGCAAGGATTTCGACGAGAGCCGCGTCGTCGCCGACCGCATCGCCGAGGAGCGCGGCTATCACTTCTTCCCGTCGTTCCATCGCGAGCTCGTCAAGGGCGTCGCGACCTATGCGCTCGAACTCTTCGAGGACGCGCCCGATCTCGACGTCGTCTATGTCCCGATCGGCATGGGCTCCGGGATCTGCGGCTTGATCGCGGCGCGCGATTTGCTCGGTTTGAAGACGGAGATCGTCGGCGTCGTCGCCGAGAACGCGCCGTGCTTCGCGCTCTCTTTCGAGGCCGGGCGGCCGGTCGCGACCGACACGGCGCGCACCTTCGCCGACGGCGTGGCCTGCCGCGATCCGCAGCCGGAGGCCTTCGAGATCGTGCGCCGAGGCGCGGCGCGCGTGATTGCGCTCTCGGAGGGCGAGATCGCCGAGGCGATCCGGATCTACTACCGGGATACGCATAATCTCGCCGAAGGCGCCGGCGCGGCGCCGCTCGCGGGCCTGATGCGAGAGCGCGCGCGTTACGCCGGCAAGCGCGCCGGCGTCATTCTCTGCGGCGGCAATATCGACGCGGCGGTGTTCGCGGAGGCGCTGGCCGGGCGGACGCCGACGGCGTAGCGCCGCCTGCTCCTCGGGGCTGCCCGCCCCTCGTCGCCGGCGGCGGCGCGCCTTGCGGCCGGTTCGCGCCCGCTCGCCGAGCGGAGTGACGCTGGCCGGCGCCCGGCCCCGCCCAGACGCGACCGCCGCGGATCCCGGCGCCGTCCGACGGCTGGCGGCGCGCCGTGAGGACAATCTCCTCATCCGATGGCGCGGCGCCGCGACGATCCGCTCCGGCGCCTCGAGGACGGCGCGCGCGGCGGCGGCCCCGGAAATTTGCAAGCGTCAGCCGATCGCGCCGCGCTGAGCGCAATGCGGCCGTTGGGCATGTCTATTTCCGCGCCGTCATGGTCAGGCATTGCGCCGGGGCGGCGAGGCCGTCGTCGTCGCGGTAGTCCGCGAGTTCATCGACGATCTCTTTGATCAGATGGGCGCGCTCGGCCTCGGGCAGGTCGGTCATCGTTTCCGCGATGGGAGAGCCGGCGATCGCGCCGGCGATGAAGGCCTCCGGGTCGGGATGGCGGGCGAATTTCACGTCCAAGGAGACATGCGCGTCGCGGAGGCCGGCGCCCTCGGCGAGGTCGTGCAGGCGGTCCCGGTCGCCGAGCGCATAGATCATCTCCCACGGCGCGGTGGTTCCGGCGCCGAAACGCCGATCGAGCACGGCGGCGAAGGCCGCGCCGATCGGCGAGCGGGTCTTCCAGACGCTGAGGGCGATCCGGCCGCCGGGCTTCAGGACGCGCGCCATCTCGGCCATCGCGCCGGGTTTGTCGGGCATGAACTGCAATCCCTGCTGGCATAGCGCGACGTCGAAGGCGTCGTCGGGCAGGGGCATGGCGGCGGCGTCGCATTCGAGCCAGGCGATCTCCTCGAGCCCGGCCTCGGCGGCGAACCGCGCCGCGGCCTCCAGCATGCCGGCGTTGACGTCGGCTCCGGTCACGTTCGCGGCGGAGCCGGAGCGGGCGGCCGCCATCCGCGCCACGACGCCGGCGCCGCAGGCGATATCGACCACCCGCTCGCCAGGCGCGACGCCGGCGGCCGCGACCAGCTCCTCGGCGCACCGGCCCATCTGGGCGCGGACCCAGCAGAGCTCGTAGACCTCCGGGCCACCCTGTTTCAGCTGAAAGCCGGCTTGGTCGGTCACAGTTGTTCTCGCTGCTTTACTTGACGATCATGTAGAACTTGCGGAGCGTTTCGGTGATTTCCAACGTCACTTACGCGCCCTTCGGAATGAGGAAGGTATCGCCGGCGGTGAAAGTCGCTTTCCTTCCCTCCGCATCGGTGAGGGTTAGGCTTCCGGACACGATCGTCATCAGCTCGTTGACCGAATAGGCGTCGATCTCCACCAGAATAGGCGCGCACTCCCATACGCCCGACGTGATCGAGCCGTCGGCCGTCTCATAGACCTTGTGTCTCGACTCCGTCTGATCGTCGGTCGTGAAGGCGCTCGGAGGGACGGCGTGGGACGGCCCCATGCCCGTCTCCGGGTCGCCTCCCGGCAGAAACCGGTGAAATGTCTCCGGCATTGGAAGTGCTCCTCTATCTCTGAGCGTGAGAGGAGTGTGGAGAAGCAATATCTTTACGAGAACCTCATTAATATGAAATTGTTTTTTGCAATAAATGCACAAATCAACAGGTGAGCGTCATTGGACAGACTGGGCGCCCTATCGCTGTTCGCAAAGGCGGTCGAAACCGGCTCGTTCTCCGAGGCCGGGCGGCAGTCCGGCTTGTCGCCGTCGTCGGTCTCCCGTCGCATCGATGAGCTTGAAGCTTGGGTCGGCTCTGCTTTGTTCCATCGAACCACGCGCAAGTTGAATCTGACGGAGGCCGGCCTGTCGTTCTATGAGCGAACGCGCAGCGTCTTGCTCGATTTGGAAGAGGCGAGGACAGTCGCCGGGCGACTGCAGGATCATCCTTCCGGCCTGATCCGGATGACGGTTCCTGAAGGCATGGAGCGTCACTTGTCGCCGGCCATCAGCGACTTCCAGGCGCGGTGGCCCGATGTCGGCTTCGTGTTGGATGTGAGCGCCAGGATCGCGGATCTGGTCGGAGAAGGTTTCGACCTCGCCATCCGCATCGGTCAATTGGAGGATTCGACCCTCAAGGCGCGCAGGATCGCCGCGGCGCGTCGGTATCTATGCGCCAGCAAGCGGTATCTGGAGGAGGCCGGCGCGCCCAAGCGGCCTGAAGACCTGGAGGATCATAACTGCCTGATCTACAGGGCGCTTCCAGGCTACAATGTCTGGCGGTTCAAGACCGGGAACGGCGTGGTCGATGTTCGCGCGTCGGGCAGCTTTTCCGCCAACAGCGGCAACGCCCTCGTCAACGCCGCCTGCGCCGGCAGAGGCGTTATTCTGTCGCCGGGTTGGCTTGTCGGGCCGTCTTTGGCGACGGGCGACCTTGTCGAGATCATGCCCGGGGTTTCGCCGAACCCGGCGCGCGTTCCGCTTTTCGCCGTCCATCCATACCAGCGGTTCGTGCCGCCAAAGGTGAAGACGCTGGTTGATTTTCTGGCGGAGCGCTTTGGCGACGACTACGACTGGAGCCGCTGAAGCGCCACTCCGCGAAAGCGTCCGCACTCGGCTGCGAACGCCGATGAACGACCGATTCCCCGAAGCGGGCCGGTTCCGGGCGGGACGCCTCCGCTCCGAGAGCGTCGCGCGCCGCTCCGACGCTCGAAGGATCGGGGATATCCGGCTCAAGGCGAGACGTTCGCGGGCTCCGGTCGGAACGGCGCCCCTCGTCACGGATCTTGCGCGGCGGGTGACGGCGTCAAACCGAAAAGCGCCTACGCCGAGCCGGCGCCCACGCCCCGCGCGACCCGGCTCCGTCATCTCTCGGACATCTCGCCTGCCGACGGAAGCTCCCGCGCCGGCGGGAATTCGCCGGCGCAAGCCCGAGTTCTCCAACGCGGTCGATCTTCGGCGGCGGTCTCGCTCGCGCGCTTCGCCACGTCTGCGGCCGCGGCGAGAACGGGCGCCTTTCCGTCGTCTCTCCTCGGCGCCGAGCCCCGCTCGAACCGCTCCGCTACAGCCGTCCGGTCATCGCGTAGCGGAGCGCCGCGACCACCTGCTCCGGCGTCTCGCACACCGCGAGAGCCGCGGCGTCGACCTCTTTGAGGGCGTGCGTCAGATCCGGGGCGTGGTTGACGATCAGCGCCTTGCCGAGCGCCGCGGCGTAGCCGGCGTCGAAGGCGGCGTTCCACTGCTTGTATTTGTCGCCGAAGCGCACGACCACGACATCCGCCTTCTCGATCAAGGTCCGGGTGCGGATCGCGTTCATCTTCGCGCCCTTGTGGTCGGTCCAGAACGGCTTCTCCTCCGGCCCGAGGATCTCGACGCCGCAGGCGTCGCTCGCCCCGTGGTCCGTCACCGGCGCGTCGAAGCGGAGCTCGAGGCCGGCCTCCTTGCAGCCGGCGATGATCCGGTCGCGCCAATCGGTATGGATCTCGCCCGAGAGATAGACGCGCCAGCCCGTGGCGACGATGGTCGGCGATTCGGTCATAGTCTCGTCTCCTTGTGGCTCCGGACCGTCTCGACGTCGGTCGCCGTCGAGCGCAACGAGCCGGCCTTCTGGTTGGCGCAGTCGGTTTGCAGGCTCGCCGATCCGCCTTCCGCCTCTTGCGCTCCGCCTTGCGCGGCCGGCGTCGCGCCGGCGAAGTGTTCGAGGCCGCGTCCGTAGCTGTCCGGCAGTCCGGCGCTGACCTCGCGCGCCCGCACCGCGAGCACGTCCGGCGCGAGGCACGGCCAATGGCCGAGCGCGTAGGTCTGCAGCGACGCGTTGACGACCTCGACGTCGCAAAGGTTGTTCTCGACGCACACATAGACCGCGTCGAAAAACTCGACATAGGCCGAGAGCTCGGTGAAGTTGGGCGCCGCGCCGCCCTCGAAGATGTAGCCGGTGACCGCTTCGCGGATGCGCATGAACTCCGGATCCTGAAAGCGCAGCACGAAATTGATCGCGTTCATCGACGCTTCGTCGAGCGTCTTATCGTTCTGCTGCTCGTATTCGAGCAAGCCTGCGTAGCCGCCGACGCAGGCGGCGATCAGCCCGAGCCAGGCCGGCGCCGCGCTCAGCGAAAGTCCCATTGCGTTCCTCCCCGGAATAGACGTGCGGCGGCTATAGGCGCGCCTCAGGCCTTGATCAACGTTCCGGCGCCGTGATCGGTGAAGAGTTCGAGGAGCACGGCGTGCGGCTGGCGTCCGTCGAGGATGACCGCGGCGCCGACGCCTTCGGCGATCGCGTCGAGCGCCGTCTGCGTCTTCGGGATCATGCCGCCCGAGATCACGCCCTCCGCGATCAGCCGCTCGGCGTCGGCGCGGCTGAGGTCGGTCACGACCTCGCCCTCCTTGTTCTTCACGCCCGTCACGTCCGTGAGCAGAAGCAGCCGCTCGGCCTTGAGCGCGCCGGCGATCGCGCCCGCGGCGGTGTCGGCGTTGATGTTGAACGTCTCGCCTTTGGCGCCGGCCCCGACCGGCGCGACGACCGGAATGAAGTCCGAGCCGATGAAGCTGTTGAGGATGCTCGGATCCACTTTCGCCGGCTTGCCGACGAAGCCGATGTCGAGCGCTTTCTCGATCTGGGACTCCGGGTCCTTGCTCTTGCGCAGGAGCTTCTCGGCGATGATGAGGTTGGCGTCCTTGCCGGAGAGGCCGACGGCGTGACCGCCGGCGCGGTTGATCGCGGTGACGATCTCGCCGTTGATCGCGCCCGAGAGCACCATCTCCACCACCTTGACCGTCGGCTCGTCGGTGACGCGCAGGCCCTCGACGAACTCCGCGCCCAGGTTGAGCTTCTCGAGCATGCGGTTGATCTGCGGCCCGCCGCCATGGACGACGACCGGCTGCACGTTGCACTGCTTCATCAACACGACGTCGCGGGCGAAGCGGTCCATCAACTCGGGATCGCCCATGGCGTGGCCGCCTAATTTGATCACGACGATGCGCCCGTCATAGCGCTGAAGGAAGGGCAGGGCTTCGGAGAGCGTGCGGGCGGTGGCGATCCAGTCGCGGCGGATCGGGCGGGTCTCGATCATCGGGCGGTCCAACTCGGCTGACGCGGCGGCGTGAGGGAAAGTGGTACCGCCCGAGGCGCCGCGCGACAACTCTTCCGCGCGGCGCTCGCTAGGCGCTTGCGCCCGCCGGCGCCGACGTCTCGGCCGGAGCTCGAGCCGGCCGGTCCGTCGGCAAGTCGCGACGCACGATGAGGCTGTAGAGGACCGGCGCGCCGATCAAGGTCAGGATCGTCGCGAAGGCGAGGCCGCCCATGATCGTGACCGCCATGCTCTCGAAGAACGCGTCCCAGAGCAGCGGCGTCATGCCGAGGATCGTCGTCGCCGCCGCGAGAACGATCGGTCGGAGACGCGAGACGCTGGCGTCGAGGACGGATCTGTCGAAGTCGACGCCCGAGCGGCGCGTGATGTCGATCTCCTCGACGAGAACGATGCCGTTCTTGATCAGCATACCCGAGAGGCTGAGCAGGCCGAGCAGCGCCGTGAAGGTGAAGGGCAGGCCCGAGCCGAGCAGGCCGATCACGACGCCGTTCACCGACATCGGCACGATGAGCCAAATGACGATCGGCTGGCGCAGCGTCCCGAACAGCAGGATCGAGATCAGCACCATGACGAGGAGGCTGAGCGGCAGCTGCGTGCCGAGGCTCTGCTGCGCGTCGCTCGAGCTTTCGAATTCGCCGCCCCACGCCATGCTGTAGCCGACCGGCGTCCGGATCGACTCCATCGCGTCGAGGATCAGGACGCGCATCGCCTCGGCGGTCTCGTCCGACGGTATGTCCGCGGCGACGGCGATCGTGGGTCGGCGGTCCCGCCGCGTGAAGAGCGTGTTCACCAGGCGCGGCTCGAAGCCGTCGATCACCTGAGCCAGCGGCAGGAAGCCGCCCGCCGTCGACGAGTAGACGACCTGGTCGACGAGCCCGACCTCGGACGCCCGCGCTTGCCGGACGACGATCGGGATCAGCCGATCGCCTTCGCGCAGCTGACCGGCGACGACGCCGTCGGTGGCGAATCTGAGCGCGCCGGCGATGTCGGAGCGGTCGACGCCGGCCGTCTCGGCGCGGTCGACCGCGTAGATCGGCGTGAGCGCGAGCTCCTGCTCGCGCCAGCTCACCCTGATATGCTGCAGCCGATCATTGGCGGCGGCCATCTTGGCGGCGGCTTCGGCGGCGAGGGCGCGCAGCACCTCCGGATCGGGCCCGCTGAAGCGCACCTCGATCGGCGCCTCGCCGCCCGGCCCGAATTTCAGGCGCTCGGTGCGAAACTCGGCCGCCGGCAGGTTCGCCGCCGCGAAGGCGTCGAGCTCCGCCCTCAGCGCCGGCAACGACTCGAGATCGCGCGTGCGGATCACGAGATGGCCGTAGCTCGGATTCGGGAACTGCGCGGAATAGGTCAGCATGAAGCGCGTCGCGCCCTGGCCGACGAAGCTCGTCACCGAGACCACGTCGTCCCGCTCGGCGAGCCATTCCTCGACCATCGCGAGCTCCGCCGCCGTCGTGCGGATCTCGGTTCCTTGCTGCAGCTTCATATGGGCGAAGAAGAGCGGCGTGCTCGAATCCGGAAAGAAGGACTGCTTGACCTGCGTGAAGCCGACATAGCAGACGGCGGTGAGCAGGACGAGCGCGCCCACGACCGCGACGCGGGCTTGGAGCGCGCGCGCGAGCAGCCCTCGGTACAGGCGATAGAGCCGCGCCGAATAGAGATCGCCCGGCGACGCGTCGCGCCGGGCGAAGACGTAGTGCGCGAGCAGCGGCGTCGCGGTGATGGCCAGGACCCAGCTCAGAAGCAACGAGACGCCGATCACCGCGAAGAGCGAAAACAGGAACTCGCCGGTCGAATCCGGGCTGAGGCCGATGCCGGCGAAGGCCATGACGCCGATCACCGTGGCGCCGAGCAGCGGCGTCTGCGACTTGTCGCCGACGTCTTCGGCGGCCTCGCGCGAGCTCTTGCCGCTCAGCATCCGGATCTGCATGCCCTCCGCGACCACGATCGCGTTGTCGACGAGCATGCCCATGGCGATGATCAACGCTCCGAGCGAGATCCGCTCCATCTCGATCGAGAAGATCGCCATGAAGAAGATCGTGCCGACGACGGTGAGGAGCAGCGTCCCGCCGACGACGACGGCCGCTCGCCACCCCATGAAGAGCGCCAGCACCAGGACGACGATGCTGACGGAGGTCGCCAAGTTGACGATGAAGCCCGTGCTCGACTCGTCGACAACGACATGCTGCTGATAAATAGGATAAATTTCGACGCCGATCGGAATCTCCGCCTCGAGTTCCGCGAGCCGCGCGTCGATCCGTTCGCCGACCTCGACGATGTTCTCGCTCGACAGCCCGGCGACGCCGAGGGTGAAGGCGTCGACGCCGTCATGCCGAACGAGCAGGCGCGGCCGATCGACCGGCGCGCGCGAGACCCGAGCGAAATCGGCGAGATTGACGACCTCGCCGCCGAACCCGATCGAGAGCCCGGCGACGGCGTCGAGGCTGTCCGATCCTTCCGGCGGCTCCAGGATCAGCCGGGCGCCGTCGCGCGTCGCCGCGCCCGCGTCGACGAGCGTGTCGGAAGTCGAGATGGCGCTGACGATCGCCTCGGTCGGCACGCCGAGCGCGACCGTGATCGGCAAGATCGGCTCGACGAAGATCGCCTCTTCGGGAAGGCCGGCGATCTCGACCGAGGCGACGCCCGAGACCGCGAGGAGCTCTCGCTCCAAAAAGCGCGCGATGTCGTGGATCTCGGCGTCGGAGAACCCTTCGGCCGTCACCGCGAAATAGACGCCGTAGACGTCGCCGAAGCTGTCGTTGACGAGCGGCGCGCCGGCGCCGCTCGGCAGATCGGCGGCCGCGTCGCCGATCCGCTCGCGCAGCTTCGACCAGATGTCGGGCAGCGCGTCGCCCGGGATCTCGGTCTTGATCTCGACCTCGATCAGCGAGACGCCCGGACGGTTGGTCGACTCGATGGTGTCGACCTCGGCCAGGCTCTGGATCTCCGCCTCGAGCGGCTCGGAGATTTCCAGCGCCACCTCTTCGGCCGAAGCGCCCGGATAGGCCGTGACGACGGTCGCGTTCTTGATCGTAAAGGCCGGATCTTCGAGCCGGCCGATGCTCACGAAGCCCCAGATCCCGCCCAAGAGGCAGCCGAGCATCAGCAGCCAGGTCAGCAGCTCGCGGTCGATCGACGCGCGCGCGATCGATCCGCGGGAGCCGGACGCGCCGCTCACTGCTCGAAGCCCTTGTAGACGCGCACGGTTTGACCGTCTTCGAGCAGCGCCGCGCCGGCGGCGACGATCCGCACGCCCGGTTCGAGCCCCGACACCGCGCGGATGCGGGCGCCGCCGCCGCTCGTGTCGATCTCGACCGCGACTTCGCGGACGACGCCGATCTCCTCTTGGTCGCCGTCGTCCGGATCGCGTTCGGACGACGGCCGCGGCTCGAACACCATCACGTTGGTCGCTCCGTCCGAGACCACGATCGCGCTTTGCGGGATGTAGAGCGCTTCGAGCCGCGTCGCCGGCTCCGCCGTCACGGTCACCGTCGCGCCCGGCAGGACGCGCGGGTCGACGGCGCCGGTGAAGGCCAGCGTGATCGCGAAGGATTGGCCGATATCGGAGGTCTCGGCGTTGAACTCGCGCGCCTCGAGCGGATAGCGCGCCGCGTCGCCGACCAGGGTCGCGTAAAGGACGAAGTCGTCGGGGCCCTGCGCCTGGCGGAAGAGGATTTCCGGCACGTCGATCTCGACCCGCAGCTCGGACATGTCGTGGATGCGGATCACCTGCTGACCGGCCGCGACGGTCGTGAAGGCGTCGACATAGCGTCGCGCCACCAGGAGATCGAAAGGGGCCTTGAGCGTGGCGTTGCGGAGCGCCCGCTCGGCTTCGCGCTGTTGGACGATGGCGAGCTCGCGGGCGGTCTCGGCGTCGTCGATCGAGGCCTGGCTCGCCGTTTGAGGGCCGAGCTCGGCGAGGCGGAAATAGGCGCGGGCGGCCTGTTCGCGCGTGAGCTCCGCCGCTCTGAGCGTGAGCTCGAAGGGCTCGAGATCGAGCCGCGCCAGCGTCGCTCCTTGCGGAAGCCTGTCGCCCTCCTGCACGCCGAAGAGATGTATCTCGCCGCCGACCTGGAAGGCGAGGTCGACGGTGCTGCGCGCGACGACGCGGCCGAAGAAGCGGCGGGTCGGCCAGGCCGACTCCGTTTCGAGCGTGATCAACTTGACGGGACGCAGGACGGGAGTCGGCTCCGCGTCTTGGGCCTCGACGCTCGGCCCGAACACGGCGAGCCCGCCGACGATCGCCGCGACGGCCGCCAGCGCAAGAAGCGCAACCCGCATTCTCCAACCCCTTCTCTCGAACGCCGAGCCTACGACGCGACGATACTGCGCTGCAGCAGACCCCGAACCGTCACTACAACAGCGCAAAGACGCATGCGACGCGAAATTTCGCCGCCCCGAACCCGCGGCGACCGAGGACCTCGTCCGGCGCGGCCGTCACAACAGCGCGGCGATCGCCGCGCGCAGGCTCGGCGCGCCGCGACCGGTTTCCGAGGAGGTGACCAGGATCTCCGGATACGCGGTCGGATGCTTCTGCAGCGTCTCGGCCGTCTTGGCGATCGCGGCCTCGAGGGCGCCCTTCTTCGGCTTGTCGGCTTTGGTGATCACGGTTTGGAACGTCACCGCGGCGGCGTCGAGCAGGCTCATGATCTCCGCGTCGGCCGGCTTCGGGCCGTGCCGCCCGTCGATGAGCAGAAAGACGCGGCGCAGCGTCGGGCGCCCGCGCAGATACGCTTTGAGAAGCGCCTGCCAGGCGTCGACCACCTTCTTCGGCGCCTCGGCGAAGCCGTAGCCCGGCAGATCGACGAGATAGAGCCGGCCGCCGACGTCGAAATAGTTGAGCTGCTGCGTGCGTCCGGGCGTGTTCGACGCCCGCGCCAACGCCTTGCGATTGGTCAGCGCGTTGATCAGCGACGACTTGCCGACATTCGAGCGGCCGGCGAAGCAGATCTCGAGCCGGTCGCCCGGCGGCAGCTGCTCGAGCGCGGCCGCGCCGAGCACGAAATCGACCGGCCCGGCGAAGAGCAGCCTTCCGGCCTCCTCCAGCTCCGGATCGGTCTCCGGATCGATCCGAAACGCGAAGCGCGGCTTATCGGGCATCTGTTCTCGTCACCGGCGCGGCCGTTCGCGTCAGCCGCTCGGGCTCTTCTTCGGGCCGAGGCCGAGCTTGCCCTTGAGGTTGCCGATGAAATCGACCTCGACGCCCTGCCGACGCATGATCGTGTATTGCTGGATGATCGTCAGGGTGTTGTTCGCCGTCCAGTAGATGACGAGGCCGCTCGCGAAGCTGCCGAGCATGAACATGAAGATGAACGGCAGCCAGGCGAAGATTTTCGCCTGCATCGGATCGGCCGGCGCCGGGTTGAGCGACTGCTGCAGCCACATGCTGACGCCCATCAGGATCGGCCAGACGCCGATGAAGAAGAAGCTGAGGAAACCGAGCTCGGGTTTGTCGAACGGCAGCAGGCCGAACAGGTTGATGAAGGAGGTCGGATCCGGCGCC
>CAZPTD010000047.1:0-18392 GCA_964588915.1 uncultured Neomegalonema sp.
CTCGCCCTTGTCGTCCCGGCCGAGCGCGACGCGCGCAGAGCCGGGATCCAGGGCCGAGGGGCTGAGCGTGCGGCGAACCGGCCCTGGATCCCGGATAAGCCTGCGGCGTTCCGGGATGACGGCGCGTCTCGCGACGGCTGCGAGGAGGGCGGCGCTCAGAGGCGTTTTTCCAGCGCCTCGAGCTCGGGCGCGCGCCTTTGGTAGCCGCAGTCCTCGATCAGCGTCCGCGCCTCGGCGAGACGGGCCGTCGCCGTCGCCTCGTCCTCGTCGAAGAGCGCCCAGCGCGCGCGTTCGAGGGCGATGTCGGCCTCAAAGAGCCGCATGCCGCCATACGCGGCGATCTCCGCCGCCTCGTCGAGGTCGGTCTCGGCCGGCTTGCGCGACGCCGCCTCGCCCTCTTCGCAGCGCTGGCGGAGAAAACCGGCGCGGGCGAGGAGGCCGCTCGGCAACATGTGCTCCGTTCCCGCCTCGCGGAGGCCGGCGACGGCGGCGTCGAAGCGGTCGCGGGCGGCGGCGAGGCGGGCGGCGCGGTCCGGGTCGGGCGCGGCGGCGCGTCCGAGCAGACGGTCGAGCCGGCTGCGCGCCGGCGGCGCGCCCGCCAACGCCGCCTCAGCGCGGGCGAAGAGGAGCGCGTTGAGGGAACGATCGAGCAGCGTTACTCGCTCACCAAGTTGCCTGTAGAAATCGCCGATCCACTCCGCCCGCTCCAGCGCCTCCGCCGCCGCGCCGGCGCCGAGAAGGAGGTCGCAATAGCGGTAGCCCGAGAGCGAATAGAGCCGCGGCAGAGAGGGCTGGCGCTCCGCCCGCAGACGCTCGGCCTCCTCGAAGAGACGCGTCGCCTCGGCGACCGCGCCGGCCTGATGCGCCGCGTCCGCCGCCTGCGTCCGCGCGACCATGCGCTGGAAGAGATCGCGCGACCGCTCCGCATGGTCGAGCGCCTCCGCGGCCGCCGCCCGCGCGGCGGCGACCCGGCCGATCGTCAGCAGCAGCTCCGAGAGGTTGCCGGCGCTCACTGCCGCATTCGTCCAGTTCTGTAGCGCGGCCGGGATCTCCGACGCCGCCCGCATCGGCTCGGCGGCGTCGGCGAGGCGGCCGAGGCCGCGCAGGGCGAAGGCGGCGTAGTTGAGCGCCGAGCCCTGATCGTGCGCTGTCAGCTCCGGCGCTGGCGTCGACCAGGGACGGGCGAAGAACTGCGCCAGAACCGTCAGATCGGCGTCGAACGCGCCGAGCTGGCTGACGATGAAAGATCCCTGGCCGCCTCGCCGGATCCGCGCGAAATAGATATCGATGAACGCCTCCTGAGCCTTGCCGGCGGCGACGCCGTGGGCGCAGGCGTGGAAGAGCGGCTGCATCTCCGCCAACGTCTCGGGCAGCTTCGGCGCGATCTCGGCGTAATGCCGGTAGAGCCGCTCGTTCGCCGCGCGCCATGCGTCAGGCGCGCGCTCGGAGAGGCGTTTCCTGAAATAGTTGCGGACGATCGGATGGGCGTCGAGCGCGTCGCGGTCGGCCGGGTCCGCCGGCGCGAGCAGCTTCAGCCGCCGCAGCCGCTCCTTCGCCCAGCGCCAGCGCGGCGCGATCCGCGGATCGGCGAGCGCCGCCTCGCTCAGCCCGTCCTCTGCGAGCCCGAAGGCGGCGAAGAGCGGCTCGGTCAGGCCGGCGATCGCCGGGCCCTCGAGCAGCGCGCGCACCGCCGGACCGTCGGCCGGGCGGTCGAAGAGGCCGAGAAGGGACAGCAGAACCCGCTCCGGCGCGCCGCCGCCGACCGCCTCCAGCCCGTCGAGCTGCTCCAGGTAGTGCGCCATCACCCGCTCGGCGCGGCGGGCGAGGGCGTCGGTCGGATCGGCTGCCGCCTCGTTGGGCGACGGCGCGACCTCCTCGAAACGGAACTGGTCGCGCCGCGCGACGTCGCCGGCCTCGACCGAGGCGAGATAGGTTCCGAGCAAGGTCAGCGAGAGGGCGTGGCCGGCCTGCTCCTCGACCGCCTTCTCCAGATCCTTCTGCCGGCCGGCGACGCCGAGCCATTCCAGGAGGTCGACGCCCGCCGCCGTCCCGAGCCGCTCCAGCGGCCGGTTGATCACGAGGCCCGTCTGCGCCTGCTTCGCGACCTCCGGCAGCTCCTGGCGCGAGGTGATCACGACCAGCCCCTTGTTCTCGACCGCGAGCGCCTTGATGAGCGTCGCCAGCGCCTTGTTCTTGAGCCGCCCGCCCTCGACGTCGGACGGGTCTTTCACATCCCCGACGACGAGCGGCGGGTTCTGCAAGGGCTCGATCCCGTCGAGCAGCAGGAGCGCCCGCTCCGCCGCGAGGCGCGCCGCCAAGTCGCGCGCCCGCGCCACGCCGTCGGCGTGATCAGCCGGATCGCCGCCGAAGAATTCGAGCGCGTCCGCAATGAAGCCGTCGGCGTCGCCGCCCTTCCGCTCCTCCGAGCCCTGGGAATAGGCCGACCATCCGAAGATCCGCGGCCCGTTCTCGCCGCGCTCGGCCGCGATTTTGGCGACGAACTCGGCCAGAAGCGCCGACTTGCCGGCGCCGCCGACCGCGTGCAGGACGACGAGATTGGTCGTCCCGCCCTCCCAGGCGCCCTTCAGGATCTCCATCTCGCGCTCGCGGCCGATGAGCCGCGCCGGCGCCTCCGGCAGATTGCCGAGCCGGACGCTGGCGCGCGGCTCCGGCTTCGGCTTCGGCGCCTCCGACGGCGCGATGTCGAGGCGCTCGATCACCTCCGCGACGAAGCGGTCCGAGGCCGGATCGACCTTCGTGCATTGAAACGGCCCGACGAGCGCGGCCAACTCCTCAGCCGGCGCGCAGTCCTCGAGGCGGAAGCGCTTGAGCGTCCGCCGCTTCGCGCCGATCTCCATCTCCCGCTTGCAGTATTTGCACTGATGGAACCGCACCGTCTCGAGCGTCAGCACGCCGCGGCTCGACGCCGCCGCATCCTCGATCTGCGGCAGCCACTCGCTCGCGAGCAGCGCCCGATCCCACCAGACCGAGTAGCCGCGCGCCCGCAACCCCTCGGCGAGCCGCGCCGCGACGAAGCTCTCCTTCTCATGCTCCTTGTCGTAGGAGATGAACACGTCGTAGCTGCGCGCCCGCATCGGGCCCAGATCCGCCGCCGTCTCCGTCATGCCTCCCTCCGGCGCTTTTCGGCGGGAATACTCGCGGCGGCGAAACGGCGAAAATATGGCGGCGCGAAGGCCGGCGGCGCGCGCGGCGGCGATCACCCGGCCTCGCTCGCGCGTGACGGCGCGCGAGAACCACACTGCAATCTAAACCTGTCGCTGCCCAGGCTTTACCGCTAGACTGGCGGCTCGTTCGTGCGCGCCCGAGGCGGCGCGTCCGAGCGCCGGGCGGACGAATCGCGCCGAACGCGCGGGCCGCGCCGCGGACGAACGGTGTTGGAGGGCGATGTCTAGGCCGCATCAACGCGAGAGCGGCGCGCGGACGCGGGCGATGCTCCGACAGCTGCGCGAGACCTTGGCCAAGTCCGGCCAGGGCGAGGACCGCCTGCGCCGGATCACGCGGCTGATCGCCACCAACATGGTCGCCGAGGTCTGCTCGATCTACATGCTCGGCCCGACCGACGAGCTCGAGCTCGTCGCCAACGAAGGCCTCGCGCCGAGCGCCCGCGAGCTGGCGCGCTTCCGGAGCGGCCAGGGCCTCGTCGGCCGCATCGCCGAGACCGGCGAGCCGATCAACACCGACAACGCCATGGAGACGCCGGGCTTCAAGTTCGTGCCCAATATCGGCGAGGAGGTGTACCGCTCGTTTCTCGGCACGCCGATCCGCCGGCAGGGCCGCGTGCGCGGCGTTCTCGTCGTCCAGAACAAGGCGCCGCGGCTTTACGACGAGGACGAGGTCGAGGCGCTCGATCTGGTCGCCATGGTCATCGCCGAGATGGCCGACGCCGGCGCGCTGCTCGCCGAGCGCGAGGCGGCGCAGGCGCTGCCGTCGGGTCCTGTCCTCGTCAACGGATTCGCCGGCGCCGAGGGCGTCGCGATGGGCGGCGCGGTGCTGCACGAGCCGAAGATCCTGCTCGCCGATCCGATCGCCGAGGACGCGGCGACCGAAAAAGCGCGCCTTGCGGACGCGATGCAGAAGCTGCGCGGCGAGGTCGACAAGCTCGTCGCCGAGGAGCGCCTGGTCGATCTCGTCGGCGCCGACGCCGACAGCGAGCATCGCGACGTGCTCCGGACCTATCGGCTCTTCGCCCATGACAGCGGCTGGCTGCGCCGGCTCGAGGACGCGGTCGACGGCGGCCTCGCCGCCGAGGCGGCGGTCGAGATGGTGCAGAACGAGACGCGACGGCGGCTCGAGCGCGTCGCCGACCCGTATCTGCGCGAGCGGCTCTCGGATCTCGACGACCTCGCCAATCGGCTCTTGCGGATGCTGCTCGGCCTGGCGCCGCCGACGCCCGAGGACCTGCCCGAGAACGCGATCCTGATCGCGCGCAATCTCGGGCCGGGCGAGCTGCTCGACTACGCCCGCGGACGGCTGCGCGGCCTCGCGCTCGAGGAGGGCTCTTCGGGCGGCCACGCCGCCATCGTCGCGCGCGCGCTCAACATTCCGCTCGCGGTCGGCCTGCGCGGTCTGATCAGCAAGGTCGAGAACGGCGACCCGATCATCGTCGACGGCGATGTCGGACGCGTGCTCGTGCGGCCCGAGTCGAGCGTCGCTCACGCCTATCGCGAGACGATCGCGCTCAAGGCGCAGCTCGCCGAGCAGTACCGCGCCATCCGCGAGCTGCCGGCGACAAGCCGCGACGGCGTGCGCGTGCGGCTCGAGATGAACGCCGGGCTGCTCACCGACCTGCCGAGCCTCGTCGAGAGCGGCGCCGAAGGCGTCGGGCTCTACCGGACCGAGCTGCAATATCTCGTCAACGACCGCGCGCCGCGGCGGGACGCGCAGACGCGGCTCTACGAGCGCGTCTACCAGGCGGCGGGCGAGAAGCCGGTGACGTTCCGCACGCTCGACATGGGCGGCGACAAGCGGCTGCCGTTCCTCAAGGGCGAGGCCGAGGAGAACCCGGCGCTCGGCTGGCGCGCCATCCGCATCGCGCTCGACCGGCCGCTGCTCTTCCGCATGCAGCTCCAGGCGCTCGCCCGGGCGGCCGCCGGCCGCGCCTTGCGCGTGATGTTTCCGATGATCGCGTCGGGCGCGGAGTTCGAGCAGGCGCGCGCGCTCATGCTCCGCGAGGTCGATCGGCTCGGCGAGGACGGACGCCCGGAGCCCGCCTCGGTCGAGATCGGCGCGATGCTGGAGACGCCGGCGATGGCGTTCGCCTCCGATCGCTTTTTCCGACTGGCGGATTTCGTCTCCGTCGGCGGCAACGACCTCTTCCAATTCTTCTTCGCCGCCGATCGCGGCAACCAGCGCGTGCGCCAGCGCTACGACGCGCTTTCGACCAGCTGGCTCGGCGTGTTGGAGCACATCGTCGGACGCTGCGACGACGCCGGCGTCCGGCTCTCCTTCTGCGGCGAGATGGCGGCGAAGCCGGTCGAGGCGATCGCGCTCGCGGCGGTCGGCTTCCGGACGCTGTCGCTCCGGCCGGCGGCGATCGGGCCGGTGAAGACGGCGCTCCGGGCGGTGCGCGTCGACGAGGCGCGCGCGGTCGTCGAGGCGGCGCGCGCGCGCGGCGCGGAATCCGCGCGCGAACCGCTGCGCGCCTATTACGACGCGGAGATGGGCCGCGCGGCGGCGGCGCACGCGGCGCGGATCGGCGCCGGAGGGGTCTGACGCCGCCCGACCGTCGCGATGCGTCGCGGGCGGCGGGATCCGGTCGTTCCCGGCGCCGTCCGCGCCGTCGGCTCGCGGGCCGACGTCTCCGACGTCGCAGCCTCGCGATCCGGGCTTTGCATTGATCTTCGAACCTGGTGCAATACCGGCCTGACCGCCGGGCCGGCGAGCGCTCGGCCGCGACGGCGCGACCTGGGAGGAGACGACATGCGGATGCCGGAGCCGAACGAGGAGCTCCTCGCGCGGAAGGACGAGCTGATCGCGCGACTGAGGGCGGTCCTGCCGGAGGAGGCGGTCGTCTCGGAAGAGTTCCAGCTCTCGGCCTATGAGTGCGACGCGCTGACCGCCTATCGCCAGCCGCCGCTCGCCGTCTGCCTGCCCGCCTCCACCGAAGAGGTCGCCGCGATCCTCGAGATCTGCAACGCGTTCGGCGCGCCGGTGGTGCCGCGGGGCTCGGGCACGTCGCTCGCCGGCGGCGCGCTGCCGACGGCGGACAGCGTGATAATCGGCGTCGCGCGCATGAACGAGATGCTCGAGATCGACCTCGAGAACCGCTGCGTCCGCGTCCAGACCGGCGCCACCAACCTCTCGGTCACCGGCGCCGTCGAGGGCGACGGCTTCTTCTACGCGCCCGACCCGTCCTCGCAGCTCGCCTGCGCCATCGCCGGCAACATCGCCATGAACGCCGGCGGCGCCCATTGCCTCAAATACGGCGTCACGACCAACAACCTGCTCGGCGTGCGGCTCGTCACCATCGAGGGCGAGATCGTCGACATCGGCGGGCCGGCCGGACAGGAGGGCGGCTACGATCTGCTCTCGCTCGTCTGCGGCTCGGAAGGCCAGCTCGGCGTCGTCACCGAGGCCTGGCTGCGGATCTTGCCGAAGCCCGAGGGCGCGCGGCCGATCCTGATGGGCTTCGACAGCAACGAGGCCGCCGGCGCCGCGGTCGCCGACATCATCCGCGCCGGCGTGATTCCGGTCGCGATCGAATTCATGGACCGCCCGGCGATCAAGGTCTGCGAGGAGTTCGCTCGGGCGGGCTATCCGCTCGACGTCGAGGCGCTTCTGATCATCGAGGTCGAGGGCTCCGAGGAGGAGATGGCGGCGCAGCTCGCGAAGATCCGCGCGCTCGCCGAGCCGCATGGGCCGCAAGCGGTGCGCGAGAGCGCCTCGGCGGCGGAAAGCGCCAAGATCTGGGCCGGGCGCAAGGCGGCGTTCGGCGCGATCGGGCGGATCTCGGACTATCTCTGCATGGACGGCACCATCCCGACCTCGGCGCTGCCGGAGACGCTCGGCGCGATCGGCCGGCTCGCCGACGCGCATGGTCTCGGCGTCGCCAACATCTTCCATGCGGGCGACGGCAACCTGCATCCGCTCATCCTCTTCGACGCCAACAAGCCCGGCGATCTCGAGAAGGCCGAGGCGTTCGGGGCCGACGTGCTCAAGCTCTGCGTCGAGGTCGGCGGCTGCCTGACCGGCGAGCACGGCGTCGGCGTCGAGAAGCGGGACCTGATGACGGTGCAATACGCGCCGGCGGATCTCGAGCAGCAGATGGCGGTGAAGGACGTCTTCGATCCGAAGTGGCTGCTCAACCCGGCCAAGGTGTTCCCGCTCGCGGCGAGCGAAGATCGGCGGGCGGCCTGAGCGGTGCGGCCGGAGACCGAAGACGCGCTCGCCGAGATCGTCGGCGACGCCGCCGCGGCGCGCAGGCCGCTCCTCATCGAGGGCGGCGGCTCGCGCCAGGCGCTGGGACGGCCGGTCCAGGCCGCCGAGACGGTCTCGACGACCGGGCTCAAGGGCGTCAGCCTCTACGAGCCGGGCGCGCTCACCCTCGTCGTCCGCGCCGGCGAGCCGCTCGCCAGCGTCGAGTCGCTGCTCGCCAAGGAGGGCCAACGCCTCGCCTTCGAGCCGATGGACAGCCGGCGGCTCCTAAAGAAGGTGAAATCCAAGCCCACCATCGGCGGCGTCGTCGCGACGGCGGCGTCGGGTCCGCGGCGCGTCCAGGTCGGCGGCTGCCGCGACACGCTGATCGGCGCGCGCTTCGTCAACGGCAAGGGCGAGGTCGTCAAGGCCGGCGGCCGCGTCATGAAGAACGTCACCGGCTACGATCTCGCGCGGCTGATGGCCGGCGCCTACGGCACGCTCGGCGTGCTGACCGAGATCGCCTTCAAGGTGCTGCCGGCGCCCGAGCGCGCGGCGTCGATCCTGCTCCACGGCCTCTCGGACGCCGACGCGGTCCGCGCGCTCGGCTCTGCGCTCGGCTCGCCCTTCGACGTCTCCGGCGCGGCGCATCTGCCGCCGGCGCAAACCGTCGATGACGACAGGTCCGTCACGATGATCCGCGTCGAGGGCTTCGCCGACAGCGTCGCCTACCGCGCCGAGCGGCTGCGCGCGCTGTTGAAGGACTTCGGCGCGGCCGACATCGTCGAGGATCAAGAGCGCGTCGCCGCCGGCTGGGCCTATATCCGCGACTGCCTGCCTTTCGCGGGCCGCGACGGCGCGGTCTGGCGGATCTCGGTCAAGCCGTCGGAGGGCCCGAGCCTCGCCGAGGCGATCGCGGCGCGGCGCGACGCGGATTGGTGGTTCGACCTCGGCGGCGGGCTGATCTGGCTGCTGACGCCGGAAGACGACGACGCCGGCGCGGCCGCGATCCGCGACGAGTCGGCCAAGCTCGGCGCCCGCGCCACGCTCTTCCGCGCCAGCGCCGCGATCAGGAGCGCCGTTCCGCCCTTCCCGCCCGAGCCTGCGACGACAGCGCGCCTGGCCGCCGGCCTCAAGGCCGCGTTCGATCCGCAAGGCGTTCTCAACCCCGGCCGCCTGGTCGGCTGAGAGCCCGCCGCCGCAACGCCGCCCGACCCGACTTCCGAAGGACGCCCTCCGCCATGCAAACCACCTTCACCGAGGAGCGCCTCGCGCAGGATCCGGATCTCGCGGTCTCGAACCGGATTCTACGCTCCTGCGTCCATTGCGGTTTTTGCACCGCGACCTGCCCGACCTATCAGCTCCTCGGCGACGAGCTCGATTCGCCGCGCGGCCGCATCTACCTGATCAAGAAGATGCTCGAGGAGGACCGGCCGGCCGACGAGAAGACGGTCAAGCATATCGACCGTTGCCTCTCCTGCCTCGCCTGCATGACCACCTGCCCTTCGGGCGTCCACTACATGCATCTCGTCGACCATGCGCGCGCCCATATCGAAAAGACCTATCGCCGGCCGTTCGGCCAGCGCGCGCTCCGCAGCCTCCTCGCTTTCCTGCTGCCGAAGCCGGGCCTCTTCCGCCTCAGCCTCTACGGCGCGATGATCGCCAAGCCCTTCCGACGCCTCGTGCCGGGCAAGCTCGGCGCGATGATCGACTTCGCGCCGCGGCGGCTTCCGAAGGCGTCCAAGGTCGACCAGCCGCAGGTCTTTCCGGCGACGGGCGAGCGGCGCATGCGCGTCGCGTTGATGACCGGCTGCGCGCAAAAGGCGCTCTCGCCGCAGATCAACGAGGCGACGATTCGGCTCCTCACGCGCCATGGCGTGGAGGTGGTGGTCGCCGAAGGCGCCGGCTGCTGCGGCGCGCTCACCCATCACATGGGCAAGACCGAGGCGTCGCACGCCTCGGCGGCGGCCAACATCCGCGCCTGGCGCCGCGAGATCGAGGGCGACGGGCTCGACGCCATCGTCATCAACGCCAGCGGCTGCGGGACGACGGTCAAGGATTACGGCCATATGTTCCGCAGCGACGCCGAGCTGGCCGAAGAGGCGGCGCGGGTCTCCAAGCTCACGGTCGACGTCACCGAGCTGATGCTCGAGCTCGGGCTCAAGGACGCCGTTCCCGATCCGCGCCGGCCGCGCCGCGTCGCCTATCACGCCGCCTGCTCGCTGCAGCACGGGCAGCAGATCAAGACCGCGCCGAAGGAGCTGCTCGCCGCCGCCGGCTATCAGGTCGTCGAGCCGAAGGAGGCGCATCTGTGCTGCGGCTCGGCCGGAACCTACAATCTGCTGCAGCCCGAGCTCGCGAATCGCCTCAAGATCCGCAAGGCGGCGCATCTGATGGAGACCGAGCCCGAGGTGATCGCCGCCGGCAATATCGGCTGCATCGCGCAGATCGCCTCGGCCGTCTTTCCGCCGGTCGTCCACACGGTCGAACTCCTGGATTGGGCGACGGGCGGACCGGCGCCGGCCGCGATCGCCCGACGGTAAGATCCGCACATTCAGGGGCTTGACGCCCGAATTCCCTCTCACCATGTCAGCGGCGTCGGGCGCCGGACGGGCCCGGCGACAGAAGAGGCGCGCCTTGTCGGCCGCACCGTGTCCGACTGCGGCGGCCTCGCAGACGTATCGCTCAAGATGAGGGTATGACCATGCGCAGCATCGATTTGACACCGCTCTACCGCACCAGCATCGGCTTCGACCGCGTCGCCAACATGCTCGACGCGCTCGGCCGCAGCGAGGCCGGCGGCGGCTATCCGCCCTACAACATCGAGAAGACCGGCGAGACCGACTACCGAATCACGCTCGCCGTGGCCGGGTTCGCTCAGGACGACATCTCCATCGAGTCCAAGGACGGCGAGCTCGTCATCGCCGGCGGCCGCCAGGAGAAGAGCGAGCCCGAGCGCGCGTATCTCTATCGCGGCATCGCCGAGCGCTCCTTCGAGCGTCGCTTCAAGCTCGCGGATCACGTCCGCGCGGTCGGCGCCCGGCTCGAGAACGGCCTATTGAATGTCGAACTCGTCCGCAAGGTGCCCGAAGCGCTGAAACCGCGGAAGATTGAAATCGAGACCGCGTCGCGCGCCGACAGGATTGCGGCGGAATAAGGGCGCCGGGCCAGAGGTCTGTGGACAAAATTGGGCGCTTCGGCGGCGAGAAAGTTCGTCGACGCCCTTGACCTCGATCACAATCTCTCGTTTATTCTCCCGCAAAGCGACGATAGATCGCAGCTTGCACGCCCTTCAGAGCGCGTCCAAGTCTACGGGAGGAGTGCAACGGGCCGATCGCGCCTAAATATCGCGCAATTTCGGGCTCAATAGCACCGCGACGACACCGAAACGCCCGCCTCGCCGGCGGGCGTTTTTCGTTTCCCGCGCCGGCGCCATTTATCCACAAAGAGGCGATCAGTCTATCGACCGAAAAGAGATGGCGGCGACAACGATCCACAACCCGTCGCGGTTGCTCAAGACAACTTCCGCGCCCGAAAGCGCGCCGCGCTAGATCTTGTGGAAAAGACGCGTCGCCGCGCCGAGCGCGTCAGCCCTGGCGGGCCTTGAACCGGCGCTGCGTCTTGTTGATGACGTAGACGCGCCCGCGACGCCGCACGATCCGACAGTCGCGATGACGGCTCTTCAGCGATTTCAAAGAGTTCTTGATCTTCATGGCCTCAGCTCCGACGCCGACGGAGCAGCGCCTCCTCTCAAGAAACAGCGCGCCTCCGCAGCCGGCGACGCGCTCAACGCGATCATGCGCTGCCTCAGATGGTGGGCGCGGCTGGGATTGAACCAGCGACCCCTACGATGTCAACGTAGTGCTCTCCCACTGAGCTACGCGCCCATCGCAACGCGAGGCGCTTCGTATAGCTATGGGAGCGCGGCCGCGCAAGAGCTTAGGGCTTGCGGTCAGGCCGCCAGCATCCGTCCGACTTCGTCGACGAGCTGGTTGAGATGCGCCGGCTCGCCGAGCTTGTCGTAGAGGCCGCCATCGTCGTCGGCGGTGGAGAGCAGCGGCACCAGCGCGAATCCGGCGATGAAGAGAAGCCGCATCTCCGGATCGATCTCGAGCGCTTCGGCGGCGAAGGACAGCGCCTCGCCCTCGTCGCCCTCGACGCCGAGCAGGAGCGCGTCGTGGATGCTCTCGGACAGAATCGTCAGCGCGACGTCCTGATCGGCGACGCGCGTCACAAAATGTCCGGCGCGCTTGAGTTTTTCGCCGATATAGCGTCGAATCATGTCGTCGTTGGTGATGAGCATAATGCGCGCCATCAGCTAGGCCCTTGACGTTGTCGTTGTGGTCGCCCTTGAGGAAAACAGAACCCGGTAAACGAAAGCTCTACCGCGGGAAAAAGATGTGACGAGCAGAGCCGCGACGTGACAGCAGACGATCGAGACTTGCGCCTCGCCGCGCGCCGCGGCGCGGGCGGCGCCGGGCCGGCGCCGCATCCGGACGCGGCGCTCGCGCCGGCAGAGACGGCGTGCCGCGACACGCCCTTTCGGATCTACGAGCCGCAGCGGCTCCTGACCGGCGTGGTGTTCAGCTCGCCGCATAGCGGCCGAGCGTATTTCTCGGATTTCATCGACGGCTCGGCGCTCAGCCTTTCCGCGCTCCGAGCTTCGGAGGACGCCTTCGTCGACGAGCTCTTCCTCTCGGGCGTCTCGCTCGGCGCGCCGATGATCGCCGCGGTCGCGCCGCGCGCGTTTCTCGACCTCAACCGCCGGGCGACCGAGCTCGATCCGCTGCTCGTCGACGGCGCGGCCGCGCAGCCGCACAGCACCCGCGTCGCCGCCGGGCTCGGCGTCGTGCCGCGCATCGTCGCCGAGGGCGTCGCCATCTACGACCGCCGGCTCTCCGCCGAGGAGGCCGAGACGCGAATCGCCCATTGGCACGCGCCCTACCATCGCGCGCTCGCCAAGCTGTTGGCGCGGGCGCGGCGGCGCTTCGGCGCGGCGCTGCTGATCGATTGCCATTCGATGCCGTCGAACGCCCGCCTGCGCGCCCGCTCGGGCGAGAAGGCCGACATCGTGCTCGGCGACCGATACGGCGCCGCGGCGGCGCCGATCTATGTCGAGGCGGTCGAAGCGGCCTTTCGCGCCGCCGGCTTCAGCGTCGCGCGCAACACGCCGTTCGCGGGCGGACATATCACCGAGCGATTCGGGCGGCCGGCCGCCGGCGTCAGCGCGATCCAGATCGAGATCGACCGCGCGCTCTATCTCGACGAGCACGCCGTGACGCGCAGCGACGCCTTCTACGACGTCGTCGAGGCGCTTCGCCCGGTGGCGTCGTCGATCTGCGCGCTTCTGGCGGAGCCGGGCGCGCTGGCGGCGGAATAGACCGCGGCGGCTTCTTGCGCGCGACAAGATCCCTGCAGACAAAAAAAGAGCCGCGACGAGCGCGGCCCAAGTCTTGGGAGGAAACGCCCGAAAGGGCGGCGATCAAACATCGCCAGCCAAAGATATGTGTGCAGCACGGAATGAAAAGGGGCTGCGGCTTGCGCGAGGCGATTTCTCGCTTCGCCGTGATCACTTTGTGCTCTGCAAGCACCGGTTGCGCTCTAATCGGGCGACAATCAACGTTAACGCGCCTTGTCGCGCGGCGCCGCCTTGAGGCTGCGGCCCTTGGCGATGGCGTCGTCGCCGTAGCGGGCGCGAATCGCGTCGACGGCGCGCTCGGCCTCCGCCCGGCGCGGCTGATCCGCTTGGAAGAGATCGGCCGTCGCCGGGAGCCGCGCCTCGTCGGCGCCGGCGATCAGTTCCGTCGCCCCGACGCCGAGCAGGCGATAGGCGCGCCCCTCGGCGAGCTCGCGCGCGAGCAGCGGCCGCGCCGCGGCGTAGAGGTCTTCGGCGAGATCCGTCGGCGCGCCGAGCGCGCGGCGCCGGACGATCCGCTTGAAGTCGGCGGTCTTGAGGATCAGCGTCGCGCCGCGACAAAGGATTCCTTTGGCTTTGAGCCGCCGCGCGACCGCCTCGCAGCGTCGCCAGAGGAGCCCGTCGAGACGTTCGGGATCGCTGACGTCCGTGTCGAAAGTCGTCTCGGAGGAGACGCTCTTGGCGCCGCGCCGCGACGAGACCGCGCGGGCGTCCTCGGCGCGGGAAAGCGACGCGAGGCGCAGACCGACGGCGCCGTAGCGCTCGGCGAGCCGCTTCGGATCGGCGCGTCGGAGATCGCCGACCGTGCGGTAGCCGTCGGCGTTGAGCCGCTCGGTGAAGCGCGGGCCGACGCCCCAGATGATCGAGACGGGCTTGTCGTCGAGGAACGCGACCGCCTCGGCGGCGCCGATCGCCGCGAAGCCGCGCGGCTTGTCGAGCTCCGACGCGATCTTGGCCAGGAATTTGTTGGGCGCGAGCCCGATCGAGACGGTGACGCCGATCTCCTTCTCGATCCGGAGCGCGAGCCCGGCCAGCATCGCCGCCGGCGGCGCCTTATGGAGCCGCTCCAGCCCCGAGAGATCGAGAAAGGCCTCGTCGAGCGACAAGGGCTCGACCAGCGGCGTCAGCGCGTCGAAGCGGGCGCGGATCTCGGCCGAGACGTCCGCATACCGCGCCATGTCCGGCTTGATGAACACCGCCTGCGGACAGAGCGCGCGGGCGCGCGCCGCCGGCATCGCCGAGCGGACGCCATAGGCGCGGGCGAGATAGCAGGCGGTGGTGACCACGCCGCGCGCGCCGCCGCCGACGATCACCGGCTTGTGGGCGAGCTCGGGCCGGTCGCGCTTCTCGACCGAGGCGTAGAAGGCGTCGCAATCGACATGAGCGATCGAGAGCGCGAAGAGCTCGTCATGGGCGAGGAGGCGCGGCGAGCGGCAGTCCGGGCAGCGGCTCGGCGCCTCGGCCGCGTCGGTCTCGGCGCGCCAGAGGCAATCCCGGCAGAGCGCGCCGCCGCCGGTCATCCGGCCGAGCGGAGCTGCCGCTGAATCTCGAGCGCCGCCGCGCGAGGATCGTCGGCCGCGAGGATCGGCCGGCCGACCACGACCTGGTCCGCGCCGGCGGCGACCGCCTCGCCCGGCGTCGCGACGCGCTTCTGATCGTCCCTGAGCCCGCCCTTCGCCAAAGCGTCCGTCGCCGGCCGCACGCCCGGCGTGACGATCAGCCGTCCGGCCGCCTCCGGCAGCGCCCGGATCCGCGCCGCCTCCAAGGGCGAGGAGACGACGCCGTCGGCGCCGGCCTCGAGCGCGCGGCGCGCCCTCTCGACGACGATGTCCGGGACGGCGCCGTCCGCCATCATCATCGCGTCGAGATCGCCGCGGTCGAGGCTGGTGAGAACGGTGACGGCAAGGATCTTCGTGCGCCGCGCGCCGCGCCCTTCCACGGCGGCGCGCACCACCGGCGGATCGCCATGGACGGTGAGATAGTCGGGCTCCCAGGCCGCGACGCCGCGCACCGCGTTCTCGATCGTCTGGCCGATGTCGAAGAGCTTGAGGTCGAGGAAGATCTTCGCGTCGCGCTTCATCAGCTCGATCGCGACGCCCATGCCGCCGGTCCCGAGCATGCCGAGGCCGATCTTCCACCAGCGCGCCGCGTCGCCGATCCGGTCCGCCATCGCTTCGGCGTCGAGGGCGTTCGGCGCGCCGAGCGGCCAGTCGAGCGCGACGATCAGGCGTTCGTCGTCCGGAATCTCGGGGCGTTCTCGCGTCATGCCGACCCGACTAGCACGGCGCGACGGCCGAGGCGAGGCGGCGCGCGCCCTACTCTTTATCGAGCGCGCCGATCACGCGCCGGGCGTAGGAGACGCCGGCGCGCATCGACGCGTCCGGATCCTCAGAGAACGGGAAGTCGAGCTCGGCGCGCAGCGCGTCGACGCCCGCCTCGGTCGCCACCACGACATAGACGCCCTGGTCTTCGCTCCGGAGCGTGGCGAACCGCTCCGCCCGCCCCGCCGCCGCAAGGGCGGCGTTCAACCCGCCGAGGAGCCCGGCGACGTCGCGCCAGCGGCCGTAATCGGCGACCTCGACGCGGGCCGGCGCGCCGTCGACGAGGAGCCGGATCTCGTGCGACAGGCGCTCCTTTCCTTCGTCGTCCGTCGTCCGACGCGCCGCCGGGCTGAGCGACCAGGCGCTCAAGACGACCCGCGGCGCAGCGACGCGCGCGAGCCCGTCCAAGAGGTCGTCATATTCCGGCGGGACGAGAAAGTGCTTCGCGTCGAAAGCGTGCAGGGCGTCGAGGTCGAAGAGAAGCCCGAGGACGGCGTCGAAACCGTCGCCCTCCGCCCACGCCGCGGCGCCGGTTTCGCGCGCCTCCTCGGTCAAGGCGGCCTCGGCGCCCGGCGCGACCAGCTCCGCGCGCGCGAGGGCGCCGACGAGCGCGTCGAAGTCGACGCCGTCGAGCCGACACCGCAACGCGAAGCGCCGCCACGGATCGAGCCGGCCGAGCGCCGCCGCCAGCGCCGGATCATCGCCGCCCGCGAGCGCGCGGAGCGCGTCGACCGCGGTTCCTAGAAGCGTCTCGTCGCCCTCCTCCGCGACGAGCGTCCGAACGCGCTCCAGGATCGACGGCGTCGCGGCCTCGCTTCCGAGCGTCGTCAAGGCCTCGAGCGCGTGCGCCCGCAACGCCGGATCGCCGAGCGCCGCCTCGAGGCGCGGCGCGAAGGCGGCGCCCTCGCGCGCCGCCAGCCGCTCGAAAGCGACGCCGCGCGCCCAGCCTGCCGCCGACGAACGGACGACCCGTTCGAGCAGCTCGGGCTCGCGCTCGGACGTCGTCGCGGCGACGACGTCGAGCAGCCGCCAGATCTCGTTCGCGGTCTCATTGTCGCTCGCGCCCAGCCGCGCGTCGACGGCTTCGGCCGCGGTCTGCGCGATGTCGGCGCGCAGCGCCGGCGCCGCCTCGGCGAGATCCTCGGCGAGACCCTGCGCGTGATAGCGTTGGTCCGAAGCGGCCGCGTCGAGCGACCCGATCAGGCTCTTCAAGGCCGGCCACGCCGCGACGTCGCCGTCTTTCACCAGCCTGCGCGCCGCGATCATGCGCAGCTCCAGGTCCTCGGATTTGAGCAGGCGCCGAGCGAGCGCGCGCGCCTCCGGCAGATCGAGATTGACGAGGATCACGGCCAGGCATCGCCGAGGCTCGCGCCCGGTCGACGTGACGAAGAGCGGATTGAGGCGTTCGAACGCCCGCGCGGCGTCAAGCGCCGCCATGAGCTCCGGCCTCAGCATCGAGAGCGCGAAGAGGGCCTCCTCGCGCACCGCGTCGGCGCCGGCCTCGGCAAGATCGAGCAAGATGTCGCCGGCGACCGGATCGCGCGCCAGCTCCAAGAGGCGCGCGACGGCGAGCCGCTCGAGCGGCGGCCGCTCCGTCAGCCCTTCGGTCAGGCGCGCCGACAGCGCGGCCGCGTTCCGCTCGCAAAAATCGCGCATCGCCGCGCTGGAGAGGTCGAAGTCGCACGGCCGCTCGGCGACCGCCTCGAGAGTGATGGCTCGCTCCTCGGCGCGTCGCGTCACGTCATCGACGCTGCGCTCGTCTTCCGGTTCCGAAGCCATCTTCCCTCTCGCCGCCGCCTTGACGCCGCAGCCGGAAGAGTCATGAAAAGTCGGGCTTTTTGATGGTCAGCCGCGCCAACGCCGCGACGGGCCGACATCGACATGGACGAAGCCGTGGCGCGGATAGTAGCCGACGCCGCCGGCGCCGTTGCGCTCGGCCGCGCGCGCGAGGCTCCGGGCCGAGACCCGCGGCGTGTGGACGTCCGCGGCCATGCCCTCGATGTGATAGGAGTTGCGCGCCGCCATGCCCGTGCGCCGGCGCAGCCACTCGTTGGTCTCGCGGCAGCGATAGCCCGAGGTGACGTAGAGCTCGTCGACCTCGAGGCTGCGCTCCATTCGGCTCAGCACGTCGATGAGCCGCGGATCCATCGGATGCGTCTTGTCGGCGTGGACGTCGCGCAGGATCCAATCGAGCAGCGACATCACCTCCGGAATATAAGCGCCGTTCTCGAAATAGACGCCGCGATAGCGCTCGCCGGTGCGGCGATGGAGGATGCGGATCGTGCGGAACTCGGTTCCGGCGCCGGCGCGGCGGATGAAGGCGGGCGTCACGGGCTCAGGACGCGCCTGGGCAGCCGCCGGGCCGAGGGTCGCGGCGGCGACGCTGATGGCCGCGCCGTTGCAGAACGTTCTGCGCGTGATCGAAGTGCCAGTCATTTCGCTCGTCTGGTTTTGGCCGCGAATGCGTCCCTTTCTGGCCTGTCAAGCTTAATTTTCCCCTAACGGCGCAATTGTGCGGTTACAGCCGCTTCGCCGCGCCGTTTTGACCAGCGGCCGCGGCGTCTCGGTCCGCTTGCGCCTCCGCCGCCGAGACACCAAATCTCGCGCGTGGCGGCTCGCGAAGAGCGCCGCATGTGGATCAGATCGGCGCGCCGCCTCGCGGGCGCCCAAGCCGGGCCGACCGGACGGCGGGAGAGAGTCATGGATTTCGAGAACTTCACCGAGCGCGCGCGAAGCCTTCTGCTGGCGGCGCAGACGGCGGCGACCGCGGCCGCCCATCAGCTTTTCAAGCCCGAGCACATTCTCAAGGCGCTGATCGAGGACAAGGATCGGTTGGCGCGGACGCTGATCGAGCGCGCCGGCGGCGATCCGGACGCGGTCGCGCGCGAGGTCGAGATGATCCTCGGCCGGCTGCCGAAGGTCACGGGCGCCGGCGCCGGCGGGCTCCAGCTCGCGCCGGAGACGGCGCGGCTCCTCGCCCAGGCGAGCGAGATCGCCAAGAAGGCCGGCGACGCCTATGTGACGGTGGAGCGGCTGCTTCTCGCGGTGGCGCTGGCGGAGGGCTCGCTGGCGGCGACGGCGCTCAAGAACGCCGGCGTCACGCCGCAGGCGCTCAACACCGCGATCAACGACATCCGCAAGGGCCGCTCGGCCGACACCGCCTCCGCCGAGGAAGGCTACGACGCGCTCAAGCGCTACGCCCGCGACCTCACCGAAGAGGCGCGCGCCGGCAAGCTCGATCCGGTGATCGGTCGCGACGAGGAGATCCGCCGCGCGATCCA
>CAZPTD010000048.1:0-358 GCA_964588915.1 uncultured Neomegalonema sp.
GATCTCGAGACGCGGTTCTCGCTCAACATGAACGTGCTCGTCGACGGCAAGACGCCGGAGGTGGTGTCTCTGAAGGGCGCGCTCCAGGTCTTTCTCGACCATCGCCGCGACGTGCTCCTGCGCCGGTCGCGCCATCGGCTCTCCAAGATCGCGCATCGGCACGAGATCCAGGAAGGCTACCTCAAGGCCTATCACAAACTCGACCGCGACAACGAGATCCTCCGCCCCGAGGAGCGCATGATCTGCGACGCCAATCGCGGCTGGACCATGGAGGATGCGCGGCGCGTGGCCGCCGCCGCGGATCAGCTGCCGCCGGAGCTCGGCCTGTGGATCGAGCAGCCCTGCGAGACGTACGCGG
>CAZPTD010000048.1:368-18320 GCA_964588915.1 uncultured Neomegalonema sp.
CCTATCTCAATCTCGACCGCGTCATCGAGATCATCCGCACCGAGGACGAGCCCAAGCCGTCGCTGGTGATGGAGTTCGCGCTGACGGACATGCAGGCCGAGGCGATCCTCAACATGCGCCTGCGCTCGCTGCGCCGTCTCGAGGAGATGGAGATCCGCAAGGAGCGCGAGAAGCTGCTCGACGAGCAGGCGGAGCTGACCGCGCTCACCCTCGACGACAAGGAGCAGTGGCGCCGCGTCTCCGGCGAGATCAAGGAGACCCGGAAGAAGTTCGGCGCGGGAACGCCGGGCGGCGACCGCCGGACGACCTTCGGCGCGCCGGCAATGCTCGACGACATGCCGCTCGAGGCGATGATCGAGCGTGAGCCGATCACCGTGGTCTGCTCGGCCAAGGGCTGGATTCGCGCGATGAAGGGCTGGCTCGCGCCCGACGCCGAGGTCAAATACAAGGACGGCGACGAAGGCCGGTTCGTGATCCACGCCCAGACCACCGACAAGCTCGTCCTCTTCGCCACCAACGGCCGCTTCTACACCATCGGCTGCGACAAGCTGCCGAGCGGCCGCGGCATGGGCGAGCCGCTCCGTCTCTCGATCGATCTCGGCGAGAATGACGACATCGTCGATCTCTTCACGCCGCAGCCCGGCGCGAAGCGCCTGGTGGCGAGCTCCGACGGGCGCGGCTTCATCGCGCCCGAGGACGAGGTCATCGCCCAGACCCGCGCCGGCAAGCAGGTCTTGACGCCGACGGCGCCCGCGACCGCCAAGGCGAGCGCGCGGATCCAGGGCGACATGGTCGCGATCGTCGGCGAGAACCGGAAGCTGCTCGTGTTCTCGGCGTCCGAGTTGCCGGAGATGACCCGCGGCAAGGGCGTGATCCTACAGCGCTACAAGAAGGGCGGACTCTCCGACGTCGCCAGCTTCGACTCGGCCGCGGGCCTCAGCTGGTCCGATCCCGCCGGTCGCACCCGGACCGAGCCCGACATGCGCGATTGGACCGCGGCGCGCGCCACTCACGGCGTCGACGCGCCGCGCGGATTCCCGAAGGATAATCGATTTTCCTGACGCGTCCTCTGATTCGATCCGAGGATCGACCCGAGATCTCGCCCGAGATCTCGGGTTTCTTGTCTCCGGACGACGTTAACCAATTGTCAACCGTCGCCTGATCAGGTTGATCATATGTTGCAGACGGCGACGCCAGATCGCCAGCCGCGCGAATTGGAAACAGGACCCTGAAGGATTCGCGCGACGAAAAGCGAGAGAGGCCAACCCGACAATCGGGAGGATGAGCGGCATGTCTACGACAACGGATCACAACGATACGCTCGAGCGGCCGTCCGCGGCGGCGGAGATGCGGCGCGAGGCGGATTTCGCCGCCTGGGCGGCCGACGCCGAGGCGGAGCGCGCGTCGCTGCTGGCGACGCCCGAAGCGGCGCTTGCGGCGCTCGGCATCGTCAAGAGCGACATCATCTCACGCGCGCAGGCGCTGCGGGCGAACACGCGCTGCCAAAAGACGTGAGCGGCGCGCGGTTTGGGTTCTAAAGGTCGACGCCAACCGCATCCGAAACGGTCTCGAAGCCGTCCCGATCGAGGAGCGCTTCGAGACCATCCAGGATGCGTTCGATCAGGCCGAGACCTTCGTAAGCGAGCGCCGTGTAAAGCTGCGCCAATCGGGCGCCGGCCCGAATTTTGGCGTAGGCCTCGGCCGCATTCGAGACGCCGCCGACGCCAATGAGCGGCAACCGTCGGTCGGTCGCCCGCGCGAATCGCTTAAGGATCTCGGTCGACGGCCCGAAGAGCGGCAGGCCGGAGAGCCCGCCCTTTTCCTTCGCCGCCGGGCTCCTCAGCGTCTCCGGCCGCGCGACGGTCGTGTTCGAGACGATCGCGCCGTCGACGCCCGAGGCGAGCGCCGCCTCGGCGACCTCCTCCAGCGCCCGAGCGTCGAGATCCGGCGCGATTTTGACGAGCGCCGGCGCCCATCCGGCCGTCTCCGCCGCGAGCGCGTCCCGCTCGGCGACCACGCGGCCGAGCAGCTCCCGAAGCGCCGCGCCGCCCTGCAGATCGCGGAGCCGCTCGGTGTTGGGCGACGAGACGTTGACCGTGAAGAAGTCGGCCAGGCCCCAAAGCCCGCGCAGGCCGGCGACATAGTCGGCCATCCGATCCTCGGCGTCCTTGTTGGCGCCGAGATTGACGCCGACGACGCCCTGGACCGCGCCTTGCGCTCTTCGCGCTCTCAGCCGCGCCGCGACCGCGTCGAGACCGTCATTGTTGAAGCCCATCCGATTGATCACCGCCCGATCCTCAGCGAGCCGGAAGAGCCGCGGCTTCGGGTTGCCGGCCTGAGGACGCGGCGTCACCGCGCCGACCTCGACGAAGCCGGCGCCGGCGCGCAGGAGCGCGTCGGGCGCGACCGCATTCTTGTCGAAGCCGGCGGCGACGCCGATCGGATGCGGAAAATCGAGGCCGAAGACGCGCTGTTGAAGCCGAGGCCGCGGCGCCGGCGGCGCGCCGGCGGCGAAGGCGACGTTCAGCGCGCCGAGCGCCGCGCGGTGCGCCGCCTCGGGTTCAAGCAGCCTCAGAAGCGGCGTCGCCGCATCGGCGACCCTCATTTTAAGTTTTCGTGAATTCATCCGCGTCCGCGCCCGTTGAACTCTCCGCCGCCCTCGCGACATATGGTCGAAGCGAGTCTTTGGAAACGATATTCGGGCGTCAGCCCCGGCGACGCGCCATGGCGGCGCGCCGATCGAAGAGGTTCACCATGAGCGAGACGCGAAACGTCAAGGTCTTGATCATCGGCTCCGGCCCGGCCGGCTACACCGCCGCCGTCTATGCGGCGCGGGCGATGCTCGAGCCGGTCCTCGTCCAGGGCGTCCAGCCGGGCGGCCAACTCACCATCACCACCGATGTCGAGAACTGGCCGGGCGACGTCAACGTGCAGGGCCCGGCGCTGATGGAGCGCATGCTCGAGCACGCGCAGGAGATGGGCGCCGAGGTGATCCACGACTACATCTTGTCGCTCGATCTCTCGAAGCGGCCGTTCAGAGCGGTCGGCGACAGCGGGACGACCTATGTCGCCGAGGCGATCATCCTGGCGACCGGCGCGCAGGCGCGATGGCTCAACCTGCCGAGCGAGGAGCGGTTCAAGGGCTTCGGAGTCTCCGCCTGCGCGACCTGCGACGGCTTCTTCTATCGCGGCAAGGAGGTCGTGGTGATCGGCGGCGGCAACACCGCGGTCGAGGAGGCGCTGTTCCTGACCAACTTCGCCTCGAAGGTGACCTTGATCCATCGCCGCGACGAGCTCCGCGCGGAAAAGATCCTGCAGAATCGGCTCTTCGCCAACCCGAAGATCGAGACGCTCTGGGACCACACGCTCGACGAGGTGATCGGCGAGGACGATCCGCGCGGCGTCACCGGGATCCGGGTGAAGCACGTCAAGACCGGCGAGACCAAGGAGATCTCGACGCATGGCGTCTTCATCGCCATCGGCCACTCGCCGGCGTCCGAACTCGTCAAGGACCAGCTCGAGCTTCGCAATGGCGGCTATGTGAAGCTGACCGGCGAGGGAACGGCGACGAGCGTGCCCGGCGTCTTCGCAGCCGGAGACGTGACCGACGACGTCTATCGCCAGGCGGTGACCTCGGCCGGGATGGGCTGCATGGCCGCGCTCGACGCCGAGAAGTTTTTGGCGGAGCACGCCGGCGCGACGGCCGAGGCGGCGGAATAGGGCGCTGCTCGGGCTCCGACGCGCCGCCGCCGCAAACGCTCCGTCGACGCGTTTGCGGCGGCTCGTCAGCCGCGCATCGACCGCGGCAAGCTCTCCAGATCGCCGGCCGCAACACGCATCGCCGCGCGGCGCAGCGGCCCGACGGCGCCGAACGCCGCCAAGCCGAAGCGGCGCGCCCAGCGAATCGGTCCGATGTCGTTCGAAAACAGACGGTTGAGCCCGTCCGTCGCCGCCGAGATCACCAGGCTGTCCGGCCGCCGCCAGCGCTCGTAGCGCTGGAGCACGTCGAGCGCGCCGAGATCCTCTCCGCGCCGCGCCGCGTCGCCCAGGACCTCGGCGAGCGCCGCCGCGTCGCGGAGCCCGTAATTCATGCCCTGGCCGGCGATCGGATGGATGCCCCGCGCCGCGTCGCCGGCGAGCGCGAGCCGCTTCCCGACGAACCGGTCGGCGACCGAGAGCCCGAGCGGATAGACCCAGCGCTTGCCGATCAGCGAGATCTCGCCGAGAAAGCCGCCGAGCCGGCGCCGCAGCTCCGAGAGATAGACGGCGTCCGAGACCGCCTCGAAGCTCTCGGCGAGATCGGTCCGCTCGGTCCAAACCAGCGCCGAGCGGTTTCCGGTGAGCGGCAGGATCGCGAACGGCCCGGACGGCAGGAAGAGCTCATGCGCGACGCCGCGATGCGGCCGCTCATGTTCGATGGCGCAGACGAGCCCGACCTGGTCATACCCTGCGCGTATGCGCTCGACGCCGATCGCCTGGGCGACCGCGGAGAACCGTCCTTCGCAGCCGATCGCGACGTCGGCGCGGAGCCGCCTGCCGTCGCCGAGCGCCAGAATCGGTCGATCCGCCGGATCGGCGACGCGGCCGGCGCTTCGGTCCGGCGTCTCGAGCGCCGCCGGCGTCGCCGCGAGATAGTCGATCAGCGGATGGGCGGCGGCGGCGTTCAGGAGCGCCCGGCGCAGATGCCGATCCTCGACCATATGGCCGAAGCCGTCCGGCCCCATCTCCGCCGCGTCGAAATGGAGCCGCAGCGGCGAGGCGGGCTCGCCCGGCCGGCCGTCGGTGACGAGAATGTCGCGGATCTCCTCTGCGTGCGGCGCGACCGCGTCCCAGAGGCCGAGCCAGCTCAGGAACCGCCGCGAGGCGAGCGCGACCGCATAGGCGCGGCCGTCGAAATCCTCGGCGAGCTGGCGCTCCAGCGGCAGGGCGTCGCAGACGGCGACGCGGATTTCGCGCTGGGCGAGCGCGAGCGCGAGCGCCGCGCCGACGAGGCCGCCGCCGACGATCGCCGCCTCGACACTCACCTCCGGCGTCTTGCTGTCTGCCGTCATCGACTTCTCTTCGTCATCACACCCTCAGCAAATGGGCGCCCGGCCTCCGCCGTCCACAGCACAGCCAGCCGGACGACCATTTGCCGCGCCGGCTCCCGCCGAATCGTTAACCCTGCGCGACAGGCGCCGCCGGTTTGGAGACGTGTTGTTTACGTTTCCCGCGCATAGCTAGCAAAGCCGCTCGATCGGCCGAGCTGCGCCTGGCGTTTTCAGCTCGTCGATTGCGCGACGAAGTGCTGGAGATCGCCGGTGACCCGACCGTTCCTATCGCATCGCGAACGCTCCGCGCTCATCGCCACCCTCGGCTCGGCGGCGGGCGCGTTCCTCGCCGTGGGCTGCGTTCTGCTTTTTCTCTCGCTCGCGAGCCACAGCAGCGGCGATCCTTGGGCGCTCAACGCGACGCCGCAGCGCGCGAGGAACGCGCTCGGCCCTGGCGGCGCGACGGTCTCGGCCCATCTCTTCGCGTGGCTCGGCTACGGCGCCTTCGCGCTTCTCGCCGCGCTCTCGACCTGGTCCGTCTGGCTGCTGCTCGGTTGGCGCACGCCGCCGCGCGTCTGGCGACGGGTCGTCGCCGGAGCGCCGGCCGTGCTCTGCGTCTCGGCGTTCCTCTCCGGCCATGGCGGCGAGATCCTGCCCGGGATCGGCCTCGGCGGCATCATCGGCGACTACGCCTTCCGGATCCTGGCCGATCTCCTTTGGCTCGACATCGAGCGCGTTCGCCTGATCGGCGCGACGCTGATCCTCGGGCCCGCGGCGTTCTTCACGCTGCTTTACGCGCTCGGCGGCCGTTTCGGCCTCGTCCAGAGCGTCCTCAGCCGGATGGCGTCGGCGCTCGGCGAGATCGCCGCGCTCGCCCTCGCCTATCGCGACCATCGCCGGCGGATCCATGAAAGCGCCGCAGGCGCCTATCCGGAGCGGCCGAAACGGCCGCCGCGCGCGCCGGAAGAAGGCGTCGTCGCGCCGCCGCTCTACCCGCCGAGACGCGTTCCGCCGGCGCCGGAGCAGCGTCGCGTCGAGCCGAGTTTCTCGCTCGATCCGCGCCAGATCGGCGACGGCGCGCCGGACGCGCCGGAGATCGACGCCCCGATCGAGACGCCGCGCCCGAGACGACGCGTCGCGCCGGACGTCCAGCCGGTGATCGGCGCCGCGCCGCCCGACGATCCGTCCGATGAAGAAGGCGCGCTCGACGCGGAATGGCGCGCCGCCGAGCCGGACGCCGCCGCGCCGAACCGCGGGCGCCGAAGGCCGGAGAAGCGGCGGCGTTGGACGATCGGCCGCGCCGGTCCCGGCTACGCGCCGCCGGAAGTCGATCTGCTCGATCTCGGCCGGGCCGCGGAGCCCGACCCGGATGTCGAGAGGCGCCTCGCGCTCAAGGCCGAGC
This sequence comes from uncultured Neomegalonema sp., assembly GCA_964588915.1. Classification (GTDB taxonomy): domain Bacteria; phylum Pseudomonadota; class Alphaproteobacteria; order Rhodobacterales; family Rhodobacteraceae; genus JALEGB01. The sequence goes on from CAZPTD010000048.1 coordinate 6,801, forward strand.
GGCTCCAGCGCGTGCTCAACGAATACGGCGTGCGCGGCGACGTGATCGACGTCAGCCCGGGCCCGGTCGTCAGCCAGTTCGAGCTCGAGCCCGGCCCGGGCGTGAAGGTCTCGCGCGTGGTCGGCCTCGCGGACGACATCGCCCGCGCCATGAGCAGCGTCTCGGCCCGCGTCGCGCCGATTCCGGGCAAGAACGTGATCGGGATCGAGCTGCCGAACGCCGAGCGCGAAACCGTGGCGTTGAGGCGGCTGCTGCAGGACTCGAAATTCATCACCCACGCCGGAGCGTTGCCGATCGCGCTCGGCGTCGATCTGACCGGCGCGCCCGTCGCCGTCGATCTCGCCCGCGCGCCGCATCTCCTCATCGCCGGCGCGACCGGCTCCGGCAAGTCGGTCGCCGTCAACGCGATCCTGCTCTCGCTGCTCTATCGGCTCGATCCGTCCGAGCTGCGGCTGCTGCTGATCGACCCGAAGATGCTGGAGCTCTCCGTCTATAACGGCGCGCCGCATCTTCTGGCGCCGGTCGTCACCGATCCGCGCGAGGCGCTCGCCGCGCTCAAATGGGCCGTGCGCGAGATGGAGCGGCGCTACGAGCTGATGTCGAAGCTCGGCGTCCGCGGCGTCGAAGGCTACAACGCCCGCGCCGAGAAGCTCCGGCGCGCCGGCGGGCTGTTCGAGCTCGAGACCATGGTCGGCTGCGACCCGGAGAACGGCGAGCCGATCGTGGAGTTCGAGCGGCTGGCGCCGGACAAGATGGCGCGAATCGTCGTCATCATCGACGAGATGGCCGATTTGATGATGGTCGCCGGCAAGGAGATCGAGCACTGCGTGCTGCGCCTCGCTCAAATGGGCCGCGCCTCGGGCATCCATCTCGTCGCGGCGACGCAGCGGCCTTCCGTGGACGTCATCACCGGCCTCATCAAGGCGAACTTTCCGACGCGAATCAGCCTTCAGACCGCCTCGGCCGCAGACAGCAAGACCATTCTCGACCGGCCGGGCGCCGAGCGGCTCCTCGGCAAGGGCGACATGCTCTACGCGCCGGGCGGCGGCCGTCTCGAGCGAATCCACGGCGCCTTCGTGTCGGACGACGAGGTCGCCGCCGTCGCCGAGCATCTGCGCGCGCAAGGGCCGGCCGAGAACCAGATCTCCTTCGACCGACAGGACCAGGACGCGCCGGACGAGGCGCCCGGCCATGACGACGAAGGCGGCGACGACGCCTATTACGAGCGCGCCAAACGGATCGTCGTCGCCGAGAAGCGCGCGTCGGCGAGCTTTCTTCAGCGGCGGCTCTCCATCGGCTACAACCGCGCCTCGCGGCTCATCGAGCAAATGGAGCGCGACGGCGTCGTCAGCCCCTTGACGCCGGCCGGCAAAAGAGAAGTTCTGGCGCCGCAGGACGCGGCCGCCGCCGCGAAATGACCGCACCCGCCCGATAGACGCGTTTGTCCGGGCGACGGACGCGGCCCGGATATCGGAAGGGAACGCAAATGACGACCATCGCCGTGCTCACTCGCGCCTGGCGCCGCGCCGCCGGCGCCGCCGGGCTCGCCCTCGCCGTCAGCGCCGGCGCGGCGACCGCGCAGACCGCCGAAAACGAGCTCGTCGATCGGATCAGCGCCTATTTGAATTCGGTCGAGACGATCGCCGGCGAGTTCGTGCAGATCGAGCCCGGCGCCGTGATCACCGAAGGCGAATACGCGATCCGCCGACCGGGCCGCATGTATTTCCGCTACGATCCGCCGAACCCGGTCCGCGTCGTCGCCGACGGGTTCTGGGTCGCCGTCTTCGACGAGGTCGACGATCCGGCGATCGACCGGTTTCTGCTCAGCGAAACGCCGCTCTACCTGCTCCTGCAAGAGGACGTCGATCTTCGCGAGGAGAACGCGGTCAAGACCGTGGTCGAGGACGACGAGTATTTTCGGGTGCTGGTGATCGACCCGGCCGGCGACATCGACGGCGACATCGAGCTCGTGTTCGACAAGGATCCGTTGCGCTTGCGGGAATGGACGGTGACCGACGCCGACGGCTATACGACGCGCGTCGTCCTGCGCACCGCGACGTTCAACGCCCGCGTCGATCCTGATCTGTTCTTCATCGAGTCGGCCGAAGAGGAGCGGATCGGCGACTGAGCCGGCCGACGGACGGAGACGCTGAGCGAACGCGACATGGCGACAAAACGAGGCAAGAACGCGCGAAAGAGCATCCGCTCCGGCGCTCGGGACCGGGCGCCGTCCCTCAACACGCCGACCGTCCCGTTACCGAGCGCCAAGACCGCCCGAGACCTCGAGATCGACGCTCGGGTCGAGCAGGCGGTTCGGCTGTTTCAGGCCGCGCGCTTCTCGGAAGCGGAGCGGCTGTTGACCCGCTTGATCGAGATCGCGCCGCGCAGCGCCCGGGCGCTCCGCGTGCGCAGCATGGTCCGCGCGCGCGGACTGCGCGATGCGGACGGCGCCATAGGCGACGTGGAAGAGGCGCTGAACGTCAAGCGCGACGCCGTGACCCTGCACGAGAAAGCCGGACTCCACGCCCGGGCCGGCGACTCGGCCGCCGCTTCGGCCGCGGCGCGCGACGCCATCGCGCTCGATCCGAAATTCGTTCCTGCATACGCGCTCATCGCTCGACTGGAGGGCGCGTCGATCGACGAACCGACGTTCCGAACGCTCGAAGAGCTGGCCGCGTCGCCGCAATTGCCGGCCGTCGCGCGCCATCGGGCGTTCAACGCGCTCGGACGCGTCCACGAGGCGCGCAAGGACTACGACGCGGCTTTCGAAGCCTTCGCCAAGTCGAACGGCTTCGCGCCAGCCTCCTATGATCGCGCGCTCTACGATCGGCTGCTCGAGGATCTTCGGACGACGATTGCGCCTCGGTTCTTCGAGGAGCGGCGCGGCTACGGCGCCAAGAGCGACCGCGCGGTCTTCATCGTCGGCGCGCCGCGGTCGGGCTCGGCGCTTCTCGCGCGGATTCTGGCGGCGCATCCGAAGGTCGACAGCGTCGGGCGGACCGGCGTCCTGTCGCAGGTCGCCACCTCGCTGTCGAAGCGGCAAAAATCAGCCGACGCCGCTCGGAGTCGATCTGACTTCCTGCAGGCGATCTCCAAGGGCGATGCGCAGGTCGGCGGGAACAAATACGAGAAAATCGCGCTGGAGCTTCTCAGCGGCAAGCATCCGAGCCGAACTGTCGACGTCACACTCTCCAACTTCACTCATATTCCACTCATTCAAATCATCTTACCGCGCAGCGGTGTAATTCATAGTTTTTGTCACCCGCTTGACGCCGGCGTCGCCTGTTTCAAGCACGAGTCCATGCATAATTTGTTCGCTGCTCGCTTGGAGCATTTGGCGCATTTTCTCGACTTCTACTACTGCTACATCGAGCACCTGGTCGCGACTTTGCCCGATCGCATCAAGCACGTCTGCCATGAGGATGTCGTCACGGATCGCGGCGCCGGAGCGCGGGCGGCGGTCGATGCGATCGGCGTCGCTTGGGACGACGCCTGCCTCCAGCCCGAAACCGACGACCGACTGAGCGGCGGCGCGGCGACCGACGGCGCCGTCGGCGACTGGCGCAACTACGAGAAGCGTCTCGGACCGCTCATCGACGGGCTCGGCGGCCTCGGCGCCCTCGAGAAACGCTATGAGCGGTTCCGCGCGCTCGCCGTCTGACACGCGCAAGCGCCTCGCGGCGCGCGTCCACGGGCCTACAACGTCAGCGTCGCGAAGACCGGCGCGTGGTCGGACGGCTTCTCCCAGCCGCGCGCGTCCTTGAGAATGACGGAGCTCCGGAGCGCGTCGGCCAGATCCGGAGACGCCCAGATATGGTCGAGCCGACGGCCGCGGTCGGAAGCTCGCCAATCGCGCGCGCGGTAGGACCACCAGGAATAGAGCCGCTCCGACTCCGGCGTGAAACGCCGGCTCGCGTCGATCCAACCGCCGGCGGTCCGCGCGCGCTCGAACTTCTCGACCTCGATCGGCGTGTGGCTGACGCCGCCCAAGAGCTGCTTGTGCGACCACACGTCCGTCTCGAGCGGCGCGATGTTGAGATCGCCGACGACGATCGTCGGCGCGTCGCTCGGCCGCAATCGCTCGGTCATCTCGTCGACGAAGCGCAGCTTGTGATCGAATTTCGGGTTGGCGTCCGGATCGGGCTCGTCGCCGCCCGACGGCACGTAGACGCAGTGAACGACGAGCTCGGAGCCGCCGCCGGGCGCGACGCGGGCCATGATATGGCGCGCGTCGCCTTTGCCGCAGAAGTCGATCCGCTCCGTCGCGACGATCGGATGCTTGGCGAGGATGGCGACGCCGTTATAGCCGGGCTCGCCCGCCACCGCCTGATGCGCGTAGCCGAGCGCCGCGAAGCGCTCGGCCGGAAAGTTCGCATCCGGCGTCTTCGTCTCCTGCAGGCAGAGGATGTCGGGCGTCGTCTCGGTCAGCAACTTCTCGACCAATTCGGCCCTGAGACGCACCGAGTTGATGTTCCAGGTCGCCGCCGTCAGCCGCATCGCCATCCTCCGTCGCTTCGCCGCTCGGCTCAGGAGACGAGGCGATACCCTCCGCTCTCGGTGACGAGCAAGCTCGCGTTGCTCGGGTCGGGCTCGATCTTCTGGCGCAAGCGGTAGATATGCGTCTCGAGCGTGTGGGTGGTGACGCCGGCGTGGTAGCCCCAGACCTCGTGCAAGAGCACGTCGCGGCTCACGACCTGATCGGCGGCGCGGAGCAGGAACTTGAGAATGTTGGTCTCTTTCTCGGTCAGACGGATCTTCTTGCCGTCCTCGGTCGTCAGCTGCTTGGCGCTCGGCTGAAAGACGTAAGGCCCGAGATTGAAGACGGCGTCTTCGCTCTGCTCGTGCTGGCGGAGCTGCGCCCGGATGCGCGCCAGGAGAACGGCGAACTTGAACGGCTTCGTGACATAGTCGTTCGCGCCCGACTCGAGGCCGAGAATGGTGTCGGCGTCGGAATCGTGGCCCGTCAGCATAACGATTGGGCATTTCACCTGATTGCGCCGCATCAGCTTGCAGGCCTCGCGGCCGTCCATGTCCGGCAGGCCGACATCGAGGATGATGAGGTCGAAAAGCTCGGTCTTGGCCCGCTCGATGCCATGGGCGCCGGTGTCGGCCTCGAATACGTCGAATTCCTCGGTCACGAGGAGCTGCTCGGCCAGCGCCTCGCGGAGATCCGGATCATCGTCGATCAACAAGATTTTTTTCAACGCGGACATTTTCGCCTCCTATATCGTCAGGTCGCGTCTCAGGCGCAGAAGAAAGGGCGCGGACCGTCTGCGGTCGCGTCGCTGAGACGTGGCGAAGGCCGGTCGGAAGACAATCCGTCCTCATGCGCGGCTCACGCGCGCGTCAGCCAGCGGAGCGAATTGTTGCAGAGTATGTCGTCACGAGCTTGTGAGAACCCCTCTGATGCTCATTTCCGCTGAAGATCGACGGGCGCGCGCCCGGGCCGAGCTGCGCCGCGGCGCGCCGGTCGCGCTCATCGTCGACGATTGCGCGGCGCTCGTCGCGGCCGCCGAGACGTTGTCGGACCGCGTTCTCGCGGCGATGCGGCAGGCGGCGGCGAGCGGCCTCGCGCTCGGACCGGCCGCGATCGCCGTCTCTCGGCGGCGCGCCGAGGGCCTGCGCGCGCGCGCCTATGACGGCGACGTCGCGCGTCTGGCGCTTTGCGACCGCCACAGCGTCGCCGACATCGCGGCGATCGTCGACCCGGCGCGCGCGCTCGAGCGCCCGCTGCTCGGGCCGCATGCGAGCCTGCGCGAAGGCGACGCGCGGGTCCATCGAGCGGCGCTCCGGCTCTGCGCGCGCGCGATGCTGCTGCCGGCCGCGATCGTGGTTCCGCTGCGCTCGTCGGCCGACGCCGAGAATCTCGCCCTCGAGGAAGAGGTCGCGCTCGTTCGGATGACGAGCGAGCCCGACGAGCCGCCGAGCGCCTGGCGCGAGGCGAGCCACGCGCGCGTGCCGATCGCCGGCGCGCCCGACGCGACCTTGCGCGTCTTCCGCCGCATCGGATGGGACGACGAGCACTACGCGCTCGAGATCGGCGCGCCGGATCGATCGCTTCCGGTGCTGACGCGGCTGCATTCGGCCTGCGCCACGGGCGACATCTTCGGCTCTCTGAAATGCGACTGCGGCGATCAACTCCACCGCGCGCTCCGGCGGATCGTCGAGGAAGGCGCGGGCGTGCTCCTTTATCTGCAGCAGGAGGGCCGCGGCATCGGGCTCGCCAACAAGATGCGCGCCTATCAGCTGCAGGATCAGGGCTACGACACGGTCGAGGCCAATCATCGGCTCGGCTTTCAGGATGACGAGCGCATCCTGAGCGACGGCGCCGCGCTCTTGCGGACGCTCGGCTTCGCGAGGGCGCGGCTGATGACCAACAATCCGGCCAAGGTCGAGGCGCTCGAGGCCGGCGGCGTCGAGGTCGTCGAGCGGATCGCCCTCAGGACGGACGCCACGGACGAGAACCGAGGCTATCTCGAGGTCAAGGCGCTGAAGAGCGGCCATCTGCTGTGACCATCGGCGGCGCGTATGACCTCGTCGTCTCGCCCGCCGGCCTCGCCCGCTTCGCCGGCCGGCGCTTCGTCTGCGCGCTCGGGCTCGCCGGCGTCGCGGCGGCGAAGCGCGAAGGCGACGGCGCGACGCCGACGGGCGTCTTCCGGCTCGAAGGGCTGTTCTATCGGCCCGATCGCGGCTCGGCGCCGCGGACCGGCTTGCCGGCGCGGCCGATCGGCGCTTGGGACGGCTGGTGCGACGACCCGAAGAGCGCCGCCTACAACACGTTCGTCCGCCTGCCCGTCGCCGCCAGCGCCGAGCGCCTGCGCCGCGCGGATCGGCTCTACGACCTCGTCGCCGTGCTCGACGCGAACCGCGCGCCGATCGTCTCGGGCGCGGGCAGCGCGATCTTCCTGCATGTCGCGCGGCGGCCGCGCGATCCGACGCTCGGCTGCCTCGCCCTCGCGGAGGCCGATCTGCGCTGGATCCTCGCCCGCTGGCGGACGCGCTCTCGCATCGTCGTCAAGCCGCCTCACGCAGGCTTCTGGCGGGCGCCGAAGAGCGCCGAGCCGACGCGCACCGACGTCGCGCCGAGGGCGATGGCGGTCTCGTAATCGGCGCTCATGCCCATGCTGAGCTCGGCCAGGCCGTTGCGCTCGGCGAGCTTGGCCAGCAGCGCGAAATGCGGCGCCGGCGGATCGTCCACGGGCGGGATCGCCATCAGGCCGATGATCGGCAGGTCCATGGCGCGGCACTCGGCGACAAAGCCGTCCACGTCTTCCGGCGCGACGCCGGCCTTCTGCGGCTCTTCGCCGGTATTGACCTGAACCAGGAGCTCCGGCGCCGCGCCTCGGGCCTGGATCGCGTCGGCGAGCTTGCGCGCCAACTTCGGCCGATCGACGCTCTCGATCGCGTCGAAGAGCTCGAGCGCCGCGGTCAGCTTGTTGGTCTGCAGCGGACCGATCAGGCGCAGAGACAGGCCTTCGAAACGGCTCTTGAGCTCGGGCCAGCGGCCTTGCGCCTCCTGCACCCGGTTCTCGCCGAAGCAGCGATGACCGTCTTCGAGAACCGCGAGCACGCGCTCCGGCGGCTGCTGCTTCGACACCGCGACCAGGCGCACCTCGGCCGGGTCGCGGCCCGCGCGGCGCGCCGCCTCCGCGATCCTGCCGAGCACTTCATCGAGGGCGGAATGAGACATGGGCCGATTGTCCGAACGCGATCCTGCGTCGGGCGACCACGCGCCCGACCGCTCGGCGCGGTCTTATCGTCTGATCGGTCGTGATGGAACCAACCTCGCCCATGTAATCGGCGTTGCATTCACCACAAGAGACCCTGCTCTAGCGCGACGAGAGGGCGGCGCAAAAAGAAAGAGCGGGCCGAGGCCCGCTCTTCCGTTCTCGATAATCGACGCCGTCGATTAGAAGTTCACGCCGAGCAGAAGCGCGCCGCCGAAGCCGTCGAGGTCCTCTTCAGCGTCGTCAGCGAAGTCGAGCTCGCCGTAGTCGACGCCGAGGCCGAGCGCAACGCCGTCGCCGAGTTCGTAGGTCACGCCGGCGTTGACGCGGATACGCTCTTCTTCGAGATCCGGGTCGTCATTCTCGCGATCTTCGTAAGCCGCGTTCAGACCGAACTCCCACGGGCCGGTGGCGTAGACGATGCCGCCGCCGTAGCGGGTGATCTCTTCGGTGTCGCCGCCGCCGCCGATCTCGTTCTCGTCATACGAGTAACGGCCGCCGATGGTGATCTGACCGAAGGCCAGCTCGGCGCCGACGCCCCAGCTGGTGTCGTCGAACTCGTCAGCGTCGTCGGAAACGGTCAGGTAGCCGCCGCCGATCGTGAAGCTGCCGCCATCGAACTCGGCCGTGTAGCTCGCGCCGACCGCGATGAGGTCTTCCGAGTTCGTCGGGTCGTCGTCGGTGTCGATGTCGTCGGCTTCCGAACCGGCGGTCGGCGACCAGGAGACGCCGGCCTCAAATCCCGCGATGTTCGGGATGTAGTAGTGGACGGCCATGTCGTCGCCTTCGTCGAACGAGTTGTCGATCGCGCCCGGAACAAAGACCTTGCCGCCATCCCAGGAGCCCATGCCGATGGAGCTGCCGAGGTTGCCGGTGTAGCCGCCGACGTTGTACGCGGCGTTGTCGTTGGTGCCGATGAGGATCTGGCCGAAGGTGCCGTCGATCGTCATGAAGGTTTCGTCGATCTGGGTCGTGTCCTGCGGAAACGCCTCGAGTTCGACACGCACGCCGATGCGCAGGCCGTTGTCGAGCGTGCCCGACCCCTTGAACTGGATCTCGCCGTCGCGGATGATGTGGAAGTCTTTCTCGACGTTGACGTCGCCGTTGAACTGGCCAACGCCGACACCGGTGACGAAGAAGCCGCCAACGGTCATGTTCACGTCGTTCGCCATCGCCGGAGCGGCGACGGCAGCGGCGACCAGAGCGGTCGAACCGAACAGAACTTTTTTCATTGTTCCCTCGCAGAAATCTCGAGTGTAGCGATATCGCGCCCCGTTCACCTGGGTGCAGGCTGAAGTTCCGTCGACGGGCGCTCCGGGTCAAGAAAGCAGTCGGTGGAGGAATTCGACCCCCTAAGCGCTGTATCTGTTCAGCCACATTCGGGCGCCGAGGTCGGCGCCTGGGGCGTTCTTCGCAAACAAATGGTTAACGGCGGCGGGCCGATCCCGGCGGCGGCGCGCGTCCTCCGCTTGCGTTGCCGAGCCCAATGACTAAGGTCCGCGCGTCAATTAGCAAGCGAGGCTTTCATGTCGAAGCGGTCTTTCGCAGAGCGGACTTCTGCATCGCGGTCCTGGACGCGGCTCGGCGCGCTTCTGGCCGTGGCGGCGCTGGCGGCCGGCTGCAGCTCGCTCGGCCTCGATGACGTCGAGACGAGCCCGCCGAGCGCCGGCCGCGAGGCGTTCAACCGGCCGCTCGGTCCCAACGAGGAGGAGCCGTCGACGCTTTTCGGCGACGGAACCATTTTCGGCGGCGACGACGAGAGCGCCGGCGCGACGCTGCCGGTGAACCGGTATCTTTGGCGCGCGACGCTCGACACGCTCGCCTTCCTGCCGCTGGCCTCGACCGATCCTTACGGCGGCGTGATCGTCACCGATTGGGGCGCGTCGCCGGACGCGCCGGGCGAGCGCTTCAAGGTCACCGCCTACATCACCTCGGCGGAGCTTTCGCCGAACTCGTTGCGCGTCGCCGTCAACCGGCAGGTCCAGGACGCGAGCGGCGTCTGGCTCGACGCCGCGGTCGCGCCGGAGACCGAGCGCTCGCTCGAAAATGCGATTCTGACGCGCGCGCGCGTTCTGCGCAGCGCGGGTCCGCGCGAGTAACGTCGAAGAGCGGCGCCGGTCGAGCGAACGAACCGGCGCGCCGACCGGCCTATGAAAGAGATCGATCATGACGCGCTACACGCCGCGCCAGACGGAGGAGAAATGGCGGGCGGCCTGGGCGGACGCCGGCGTCGATGCGTCCGAACGGGACGACGCGAAGCCGAAATACTACGTGCTCGAGATGTTTCCCTATCCTTCCGGGCGCATCCATATCGGCCACACGCGCAACTACACGATGGGCGACGTCGTCGCGCGCTATAAACGCGCCCAAGGCTTCAACGTGCTGCATCCGATGGGCTGGGACGCCTTCGGCATGCCGGCCGAGAACGCGGCGATGGAGCGCGGCGTTCATCCGAGCGGCTGGACCTACGACAACATCGCGGCGATGCGCGGGCAGCTGAAGCTGATGGGGCTGTCGATCGACTGGGATCGCGAGTTCGCCACCTGCGACGTGGAGTACTATACGCAGCAGCAGCATCTGTTCCTCGATTTTCTCGAGCGCGATCTGGTCTACCGCAAGAAATCGACGGTGAATTGGGATCCCGTCGATCAAACCGTCCTCGCCAACGAGCAGGTGATCGACGGCCGCGGCTGGCGCTCGGGCGCGCTCGTCGAGAAGCGCGAGCTGCCGCAATGGTTCTTTCGCATCACCGCAATGGCGGACGAGCTCCTCGAGGCGATCGGGACGCTCGATCGATGGCCGGACAAGGTTCGGACCATGCAGGCGAATTGGATCGGCAAGTCGCACGGTCTCGAGTTCAAATTCGCGCTCGAGGGCGCGGCGGCGAAGAAGAACGAGAAGCTGACCGTCTACACCACGCGTCCGGACACGATCTTCGGCGCCTCGTTCGTGGCGATCTCGCCGGAGCATCCGATCGCCCAGCGGGTCGCGAAGAAGGACGCGGCGCTCGCCGCCTTCATCGACGAGTGCCGCCGCGTCGGCGCCAGCGAGGAGGCGCTCGACAAAGCGGAGAAGCGCGGCGTCCGAATCGAGATCGACGCCGTCCACCCGTTCCTGCCCGAGCTCGACCTGCCGCTCTACGTCGCCAACTTCATTTTGATGGAGTATGGGACCGGCGCGATCTTCGGCTGTCCGGCGCATGACCAGCGCGACCTCGAATTCGCCCGCGCCTACGGGCTGCCGGTGACGCCGGTCGTCCTGCCAGCCGGCGTCGACGCCGCCGGATTCGAAATCGGCGCCAAAGCGGTCACGGATCCGGGCGTGATGATCAACTCGCGCTTTCTCGACGGCATGAGCGTCGAGGACGCCAAAGAAGCCGTGATCACGCGCATGACCAAGGCGCGCAAGGGCCGTCGCCGCACGATCTATCGGCTGCGCGACTGGGGCGTCTCGCGCCAGCGCTATTGGGGCTGTTCGATCCCTGTGATCCATTGCGAGCGCTGCGGACCGCTGCCGGCGCCGCGGGAGTCGCTGCCGATCGCGCTGCCGGCGGAGGTCTCCTTCGACCAGCCGGGCAATCCGCTCGACCGCGCGACGGAATGGCTCACGGTCGACTGCCCGTCCTGCGGCGACCCGGCGCGGCGCGAGACCGACACCATGGACACCTTCGTCGACAGCTCGTGGTACTTCGCGCGCTTCACCGCGCCGGAGGCGGAGACGCCGACCTCGGCCGAAGACGTCGGCTACTGGATGAACGTCGACCAGTACATCGGCGGCGTCGAGCACGCGATCC
>CAZPTD010000049.1:0-17760 GCA_964588915.1 uncultured Neomegalonema sp.
ACGTCCCAGAATTACTTCCGCCTTTACGACAAGCTCGCCGGCATGACCGGCACGGCGATGACCGAGGCGGCCGAGTTCGCCGAGATCTACGGTCTCGAGGTGCTCGAGATCCCGACCAACATGCCGGTCGCGCGCGAGGACGAGGACGACCAGGTCTTCCGCACGCTCGAGGAGAAGCACGCCGCCGTCCTCGAGGCGATCCAGGACGGCGTGAAGCGCGGTAAGCCGATCCTCGTCGGCACCACGTCGATCGAGAAGTCCGAGACGCTCGCGGCGCTGCTCAAGAAAGAGAAGATTCCGCACGAGGTTCTGAACGCGCGCCATCACGAGCGCGAGGCCTTCATCATCGCCCAGGCCGGCCGGCCGGGCGCCGTGACCATCGCCACCAACATGGCCGGCCGCGGCACCGACATTAAGCTCGGCGGCAATGTCGAGATGCGGGTGGCCGAGCGCCTCGCCGAGCTCGGGACGACCGAGCCGGACGACGAGACGCTCGCCAAGATCACGCAAGAGGTCGAGGCCGAGGTCGAGGCGGCGAAGCGGACGGCGATCGAGGCCGGCGGCCTTTGGGTCATCTCGACCGAGCGCCATGAGAGCCGTCGGATCGACAACCAGCTGCGCGGCCGCTCGGGCCGGCAGGGCGATCCGGGCCGCTCGACCTTCTTCCTGTCGCTGCAGGACGATCTGATGCGCATCTTCGGGTCTGAGCGCATGGACGGCATGCTCCGGCGGCTCGGCCTCCAGGAGGGCGAGGCGATCATCCATCCCTGGGTCAACAAGGCGATCGAGCGGAGCCAGGCGAAGGTCGAGGCGCGGAACTTCGAGATCCGCAAGAACCTGCTCAAATTCGACAACGTGATGAACGACCAGCGCCGGGCGATCTTCGAGCAGCGCCTGGAGATCATGGAGTCGCCTGACGTCGCCGAGACCATCCGCGACATGCGCCACGAGGTCGTCGAAGGGCTGGTGCGCCAGCACGTGCCGGAGCACGCCTACGCGGACCAGTGGAAGACGGACGAGCTCCAGGCCGAAGTCCAACGCGTCTTCGGCGCCGATCTGCCGGTCAAGGCGTGGGCCGATGAGGAAGGCGTCGACGAGGAGGTCCTGATCGAGCGCCTGACCGAGGAGGCGGACAAGATCGCGGCGAAGAAGGCGGCCGAGTTCGGCCCGGACTTGATGCGGGACGTCGAGAAGGCGGTGCTCCTGCAGACGATCGACCATCGCTGGCGCGAGCATCTCGGCACGCTCGACCATCTGCGCTCGGTCATCGGCCTGCGCGGCTACGCGCAGCGCGATCCGCTCAACGAGTACAAATCCGAGGCGTTCCAGATCTTCGAGGGGCTGCTCTCGCGCCTGCGCACGGACGTCGTCGGGCAGCTGATGAACATGCGGCTTCAGCGCCGCGACGCGCCGGATCAGCCGGCGGCGAGCCTGAGCCCGACCGACGTCCAGGTGACGCTCGGCGGCGAGAAGATCGACGCCGAGCTGAAGGAGCCGGCCGAGGCGGCTGCCGAGGCCGCGCCGGTGACCGCTGGCGGAGACGACCGGCCGGCGCCGGCGCCGGCGCCGCGGAAGAAGGCGCGCGGCAAGGCGGCTCGGCGCAGCACCGGCCGGCGGTAGGCGGCGAGCCGTCGAACGCGGCCTCGCCTCCGCCTGCGTGCGGCGGATTGTCGGAGACCGAAATCATGAGATCGCGCCTCGAGAAAACCGCCGCCTTTCGCGCGCTCCACGCCAGCGGCTGCTTCGTCATGCCGAACGTCTGGGACGCGGGCGGCGCGCGTCTCTTCGCCGGGCTCGGATTCGAGGCGTTGGCGACGACCTCGTTCGGACTCGCGGCGACGACCGGGCGGCGCGACGGCGCCGGCGCGGTCGGGCTCGACGAAGCGCTCGACCATGCGGCGATGATCGTCGCGTCGGTCGACCGGCCGGTCTCGGCCGATCTCGAGAACGGCTACGCCGACGCGCCCGAGGACGTCGCCGCGACGGTCAAGCGGGCCGCCGACGCCGGTCTCGCCGGGCTGTCGATCGAGGACGCGCGGCCCGATCCGGCGGCGCCGATCTACCCGTTCGACGCGGCGGTCGCGCGGATCGACGCCGCGGCGAAGGCGGCGCGCGATGTCGACATCGTGCTGACGGCGCGCGCGGACGGCGTGATGGCCGGCGCCTACGATCTCGACGAGGCGATCCGTCGCTTGCAGGCCTTCGAGGCGGCGGGCGCCGAGGTCCTCTACGCGCCGGGACTGCCGGATCGCGCCGCGATCGCGCGGGTCTGCGCCGCCGTCTCGGCGCCGGTCAACCATGTGATCGGCCTCGGCGCGCCCGGGCTCTCGGTCGCCGATCTCGCCGCCGTCGGCGTCCGACGGATCAGCCTCGGCGGCACGCTCATACGCCTGGCGATGGTCGCGCTTCTCGAAGCGGGTCAAGAGATCCGGGGCGGAAGATTCGAGCGGATCGAGGGCGCGGCGGAGCCGGGGTGGCCGCCGATCAACGCAGCGATGAAGGCGGGGCGGCCGGCGGGCGATTGACCGGGGCGCCATGCGTTCAATCGTCCGGCGCGAGGCGCCGCAGAAGGGCGTCGAGCGTCGCGAAGTTTTCGTCGCCGAGCGCGCGCTTCACCTCCTCTTCCAGTCGTCGCTTGACCTCTTCGGCGTCCCTTCGCGCCGCCTCGCCCTTCGCCGTGAACGCGACGATCTTGCCGCGCCGATCGGCCGGATCGGGTCGCCGCTCGACGACGCCGGCGCGTTCGAGATCGTCGACGAGCTGCTGAACCGCCTGCTTCGTCAGGCCCATCCGACGCGTCAGCTCGGACTGCTTGGCGCCGTTCGGGCCGATAAAGGGAACGACGCTCGACCGCGCCTCGGCGTACCAGTCATGGCCGGCCGCGATCATCTCTTCGGTGAAGCGCGTCTTCCACGCCGTCGCGGCGCTCCAGAGGCGCCAGCCGATATGGTCGAGCCGCTTCGCGTCGAGCGTCTCGTCTGATCGCTTGGGGTCCGTCATCGAGTTGGTCAATTTCCTTGACGAATCGCGGCGCGACGGCAATCGTCAAGCCGCCTGACGAATCGCCGCAATTGGGATTTAATGCAATGGATCGACGTTGTCTCGTCTGTTCTCTCGCGGTCATCGCCGCTCGACCGGCGCTTGCGCGCGGCGAGACGTCGAGCCGAAGCCTCGCCGAGGGCCGCATGCGCTTCGACTGGCGCCACGCCGAGGAGCGGCTCTGGGGCGCGCTCTCGGCGCCGGCGCCCGGATGGCTGGCGGTCGGCTTCAACACGGAGCCGACGCTCAGAGGAACGCGGTTCGTCATCGCCGCGGTGGCCGAGGACGGCGCGGTTCGGGCAGAAGAGCATGTGGCGCAGGTTCCGGATCACGTTCCGGTCGAGGCGCTCGGCGGGATCTCCGATCTGCGCCATGTCGAGGGCCGCCGCATGGGCGATCGGAGCGAGATCGCGTTCAGCCTGCCGCATCGTTCGAGCGACGGTCTCGCGCCGCCGCTCGGGCCGGGGATCGCGACGCATCTGATGCTGGCGTGGTCGCCCGAGGCCGATTTCACCCATCATTCGGCCTGGCGCGGGCATTTCGACGTCCTGCTCTGATCCGCGCGCGTCGCCGGCGCCGGGCGGCGGATCGACTGCCGCCTGCGCCATCCTCCGGCGCCGCCACACTCTTGCGCCGTTTTCGCTTTCAGAAGGATATTGACGCGCGGCGAGAGGCCGAGGACGCTTTGACGGCGCGGCGGTTCGGGGCGGCTCATGGAAACGGATCAATGGCTCTCGATCGGCGTTCTCGCGGGCGCGCTCGGGCTCTTCGCCTTCACGCGGCTTCGCCATGACGTCGTCGCGCTGATGGTGCTCGCGTCGGTCGCGCTGCTCGGCCTGGCGCCGGCGGAGACGATCTTCGACGGCTTCGGCCATCCGGCGGTGATCACCGTCGCCGCGGTGCTGATCCTCTCGGCGATGCTGAGCCGCGCCGGCGTCGTCGAGATCGCCGCCGAGGCGCTCACGCCCTATACGCGCCGGCCGCTCGCGCACATCCTCGTCCTCTGCGGAACGGTCGCCGTCCTCTCCGCCTTCATCAACAATGTCGGCGCGCTCGCGCTGATGATGCCGGTCGCGCTCGCGACCGCCGCCGAGCACAAGCGCAATCCGGCGATCCTGCTGATGCCGCTCGCCTTCGCCGCGATCCTCGGCGGCATGACCACTCAGATCGGCACGCCGCCCAACATCATCATCGCCGGGCTGCGCGCGGACGCTCTCGGCGAGCCTTTCGGCCTTTTCGACTTCACGCCGGTCGGGCTCGCGACGGCGGCGGCCGGCGTCGCCTTCGTCGCCTTCATCGGCTGGCGGCTGTTGCCGGCGGACCGCCGCGCCGCCGATCCGCAGGAGGCGCTTTTCGATCTCGGCGGCTATGTCGCGGAGCTGCGCGTGCCCGAAGGCTCCGAGGCGGCGGGCAAGACGCTCAGGGACCTGCCGGCCTTCGGCGAGGAGGGCGGCGTCGTCCTCACCATCCTGCGCGGCGAGGAGAAGATCGGCCGCCCGGCGCGGGCGAGCAGCATGCTCTTGGCCGGCGACGTGCTCCTTTTCCGCGCCGGCGCGGACACGATCGCGGCGGCGGTCGAGGCCTACGGTCTCGAGGTCGTCGACGAAGGCCGCGAGCGCGCGCTTGCGTTCGACCGCGAGATCGACTGGCGGCGCAAGGGCGAGACGAGCGGCCTCATCGAGGCCGTGGTCAGCCCGCGCTCCTCGCTTGTCGGCTGGAGCGCGCGGCTGCTCGACCGCCGCTATCCGGGCCTCGCGTCGCTCATGGCGCTGGCGCGGGAAGGGCGGGCGATCCGCGGGCGGCTGCGCGATCAGAAGCTTCAGACCGGCGACGTCCTGCTGATCCAGGGCGAGGAGGAGACGCTGCGCGCGATCATCGAGCGCTACCGCCTCCTGCCGCTCGCCGAGCGCGGATTGACGCTCGGCAAACCGCGGCGCAAGGGCGCGGCGGCGCTGGCGCTCGCCCTCTTCGCCGGCGCTGTGGCGCTCGCCGCCTTCGATCTCGCGCCGATCGCCGTCGCCTTCACCGCCGCGATCGTCGGCGGTCTTCTCTTCGGGCTCATTCCGGTCCGCGAACTCTACGACGAGGTCGACTGGTCGGTGATCGTGCTCTTGGGCGCGATGTTCCCGCTCGGCGCCGCGCTCGAGCAGAGCGGCGCGACGCGGCTCCTCGCCGAGACCTTCTCTGACGGCGCCGGCGCCGCCGGTCTCGCGCCCTGGGCGGTGATGACGCTCATCCTGGTCGTGACGATGTTCGTCAGCGACGTCATCAACAACGCCGCGACGGCGCTTCTGATGGGCGCGCTCTCGATCGAGATCGCCAACGCGCTCGGCTCCAATCCGGACGCATTCCTGATGGCGGTGGCGGTCGGCGCGTCCTGCGCCTTCCTCACGCCGATCGGGCATCAGTGCAATACGCTGGTGATGGGGCCGGGCGGCTACCGCTTCGGCGACTATTGGCGGATGGGCCTGCCGCTCGAGCTGGTTATTGTCATCGTCGCCGCGCCGATGATTATTCTCGTCTGGGGCGTTTGAGCGCGGCGAAGCGAGACACCGGCGCGCGCCCTGAGGGAGACGCCCAATGCTAATTCGTCGATTGATCGGACCGCTCACGCTCGGCGCGATATGCGCCGGCGCCTATTACGCTCTCAATAAATACGGAATAAATCTAGAGATCGTCGATCTCGACGCCTTCTACGGCCAGCAGTTCTTCGCCGTTCTGTCGACGCTCTACGCCATCACCACGGCGATGGTGCTGATCAAGGGGCTCGACACCGTCAACTCGCTGACCGCCGCCATCCTGCGCGAATCGACGAAGATCCGGTCGATCGCCAGCCTCAGCGCCGCGTTCGAGCACGAGGCGGCGCGCAGCGCGATGCGCAATCTGCGCGGCGAGCTCGCGATCTATGTCGACAATATCCGCGAGATTCGGGCCGCGAGCGGCGCCGAGCGGACGCGCAAGAACGACGGCGTCATCGACGGCTGCCGGCGCATCATCGCGGCGGCGCCGGTCGACGACGGTCCGGACATCCTGCTCAAGATCGAGCTCCTGCGCGAGATCGAGGCGCTGAGATTGATCAGAGCGGAGCGCACGGCGGTGGCGCGGACGCGTCTGCCCGGGTATCTGATCTGGATGCTCTTGGTGATGACGGTCGCGATCATCGCGCCGTTCTTTCTCTACGGCTCGCAAGGCGTCAGCTTCAACTACTACGCGATCTTCCTGCTGACGACCTTCGGCGCCTTCCTCTTCTTCATGATCCACGACATCAACAAGCCCTATGACGGGCTCTGGAAGGTGAACTTCGATCCGCTGGACGAGGCCGCCGCCGATCTCGCGTCGTCGCTCGACGGCAGGTGACCGGCGTCGACGCCGATCGGCGCGGTCAGTCGGCGGCCGGGAACGCCGGCGCGACGACCGTGGCGACGCCGCCGCTCTCGACCGCGAGCTCGCCCACTGCGCGGTCGACGCGCAGGAGCGCGAGGCCGAGACCGTCCTCGACCGAGCCGAGCACGCCGGCCGGGCGGTCGCCGAGGCTGAGCGCGTCGCCCGGCGACGCGGCCTTCGCGCCCGAGACGTCGACGAAGAAGAGGCCCTTCTTCAGCGTCGCCTTGTGCTTCATCCGAGCCGACACCTCCTGGCCGACATAGCAGCCCTTGCGGAAGTCGACGCCGTGGATGCGGTCGAGGCCGATCTCGAGCGGGAAGGTCTCCTCGCGGACGATGTCGTCGCCCGCGACCGGCACGCCGAGGCGGACGCGCCGCGCGTGATAGCGCTCGATCTCGCCCGGCTCGGCGCCGAGCGGCGCGAGGCTCTCGGCCGCGGCGGCGCGGCCCGACTCGACGAGCACGCGCAGGCCGCGCCCGTCCCGGCGCGGATCGAGAACCGCGCGGCCGAGCGCCCGAGCCGCCGGCAGCCGCTCGGCGAGAAGCGCCGTCTCCGCGTCCGGCGTCGGCGCGCCCGGCGCCGGCGGATCGCCTGCCGGCCAGACGAGCAGCGTCTTGTAGGCCGAGGCGCGCGCGATCTCGACATGCGCGCGCAGCTTGTACATGGCGAGCCGCTTCTGGACGAAATCGAGGTCCGATGCGGCGATCTCGAGCAGGAACTGCTTCGGATCGGGTTTGAGCGCGAAGGCGTCGAAGAGGAACTTGCCCTGCGGCGTCAAGAGCGCCGCGTAGACCGCCTCCTTGGCGCTGGCGCGCGTGACGTCGTTCGTGAGCAGCCCGTGCAGAAAGCTCTCGGCGTCGGGGCCGCTGACGCGCAGGACCGCCCGTGTCGGGTCGAGCGCGGCGTGAAGCTCGGGCGCGCTCATCGGCCGATCCACACTTCGACGCGTCGGTTGGCGGCGCGGCCGCGGGCGGTCGAGTTGCAGGCGATCGGGGCGACGGTGCTGAAGCCGTAGAGCTCGATCCGACCGGGATCGAGCGCAGGGCCGGCCTGGATGAGAACCGCGCGCCGAACCGCGTTCGCGCGTTCGAGGCTGAGCGGCAGATTGGCCTGATAGCCGCCGATGCTGTCGGCGAAGCCGATGAGCGTTACGCGATAGTTCGCATTCTCCGGCCTGACCATCCAGCGCGCCAGGCGTCCGGCGTCGGAGACGGATTTGGCGTCGAGGAGCACGCCGCCCGGCTCGAAGCGGAACGTGACCGAGAGCCGCCGCTTCACGTTCGCGATCTGAATGAGATCGCGCAGCGCCGCGCGCTCGGCGTCGGATTGGACCGCCTGCATCGCGCCGATGATGTGGTTGCTGTAGGTGACGCTGTCCTGAAGCTCGATCGACTGGTCGACGAAGCCGGCCTCGGCGATGATCGGCTGCGCCTCCTCGGAAGCGGCGAAGTCGACGATCCGACCGGCTTCGGCCGAGGCCGGCTGGCCGACGGTGTAGAGATAGAGGCTGCGCCGGAGCGGATACTCTCCCGCCTTGATCGCGAAGGAATCCGGTTGAACGACCATGCCGCATTCGAGCGCGATCGGAACCGTCCTCGCCGTCTCCGCGAAGGCGAGCGGCGCGAAGCCGATCCCGAGCGGATCCTGGGCGACGGCGCGGGCGAGCTGCTCGCTCGAGGCGTAGCGCGCCGCGTTGGCGGACAGCTCGAGGTCGGACGGCGTCAGCACCAGCGACTTGAAGATGTCCCAGGTGCCCGAGCCTTCGTCGCGCGCGTGCACCTGAATGGCGCCGGGCGGCAGGCCGAGCTCGCCCCAATCGCGGATGTCGCCGGCGAAGATCCGCGCGGCGGTCTCGATGCTGATCGCGGGCAGCGGGTTCTCCGGCGAAACGATGACGACGATCCCGTCAAGCGCGATGACGTGCTCCGATCCGGGCTCGCGCATGTCGACGCCGGCGGCGGCGGCGATCGTCTCCGCTTCTTCGTCTCGGATCGGTCGCGACGACATGGCGATCTCTGCGACGCCGGCGGCGATCGCCTGGAAGGAGGCGCTCGAGCCGGCGCGTCGGAGGTCGATTTCGAACGCAGGATCGACGCCGAAGAGCGCGCGCAGCGTTTCTCGTGCGGCGTCGTTCGAGGGCTCGCGCACCACCGAATAGCCGACGGTCTGGGCGAAGCCCTCGATCAGCGCCGGCATCAGCTCCGCGCCGATCGTGTCCGAACCGTGCACGCCGAAGCGCTCCTGGGCCGCCGCGTCGGTCGTTCCGAGCCGCAAGGCGCCGCAGGCGAGCGCCGCGACGATCGCGGGCGTCAGAAGCAAGGAGAAAACCCGATGCGCGCCGAGCGGGCGGAAGGCGCGCCGCGCGAATAGGCGCAGGCCGCGGCTAGGGCCTCGACTCATTTGCGGCTCCCCAATAATGAACGCGAGCAACGTCTTAGCCATCTCTTTTCACAAACTCCAGTCTTCCGCCTTTTGAAAGCCGGCCGCGATGAACGAAACTGACGCACACGCCGCATTCGCGTTCGGCGCCGAAGCGCCTCTCGACGCCGTTTACGAGGGCGGCGTTCTGGTCGGCGCATTCGGCGTCGCCGCGGGCGATGTCGGCGTGCGCGGCGGCCGGATCGCGGCGCTCGGCGATCTCTCCGGCGCGAAGGCCGCGGAGCGGATCGATTGCCGCGGGCTCCATGTGCTGCCCGGCGTCATCGACAGCCAGGTGCATTTCCGCGAGCCGGGCGCCGAGGCGAAGGAGGACCTCGAGACCGGCGCGCGCGCGGCGGCGATGGGCGGCGTGACCTGCGTCTTCGAGATGCCCAACACGAGCCCGTCGACGACGCGCGCCGCCGCGCTCGCCGACAAGCTCGCCCGCGCCGCAGGGCGGATGGACGTCGACCACGCGTTCTTCGTCGGCGCGACCGCCGAGAACGTCGCCGAGCTCGCCGAACTCGAGCGCCTGCCGGGCGCGGCCGGCGTCAAGCTCTTCGCGGGCTCCTCGACCGGCGATCTCCTGGTCGAGGACGCGGACGTCATCGCGCGGATCTTCGCCAGCGGCCGGCGGCGGATCTCGATCCATTCCGAAGACGAGGCGCGGCTGCGCGAGCGCGCCGGTCTGCGCCGGCCGAACGACCCGAGCGCGCATCCCGTCTGGCGCGATCCCGAGGCGGCGCGGCGCGAGACCGAGCGGCTCATCGGCCTCGCCGAGGCGGCGCGGCGGCGGATCCATATCCTTCACATCTCGACCGCGGACGAGCTGCCGCTCCTCGCGGCGGCCAAGACCTATGTCAGCTGCGAGGCGACGCCGCATCACCTCACCTTCGACGGCGACGAGGCCTATGAGCGGCTCGGAACCAAGGTTCAGATGAACCCGCCGGTGCGCGGCGCCGCGCATCGCGACGCGATCTTCGACGCGCTTCGCCAGGGCGTGATCGACGTGATCGGCTCCGATCACGCGCCGCATCTGCTCGAGGAGAAGGCGAGGCCGTATCCCCAAAGCCCGTCCGGCATGCCGGGCGTGCAGACGCTCGTGCCGGTCATGCTCGACCATGTCGCCAAGGGCCGGCTCTCCCTCGAGCGGTTCGTCGATCTCGCCTGCCACGGGCCGCAGCGGATCTTCGGGATCGCCGGCAAGGGGCGGCTCGCCGTCGGATGGGACGCGGACCTCACGGTGGTCGATCTTCGGGCCGAGCGCGTGATCGAGAACAGCTGGATCGCCTCGCGCTGCGGCTGGACGCCCTATCACGGCATGCGCGTGACCGGCTGGCCGACGGGAACGGTCGTGCGCGGTCGCCGCGTGATGTGGGACGGCGAGATCCTGGCCAAGGGCGGCGGCGCGCCGGCGCGGTTTCAGGAGTGCTGAGATGAGCGCGACGAGCCTGGCCGCCGCCTCGAAGGACGCCGCCCCGATCGACGGCGCGCCGGCGGCCGACGGCGCCGAGAGCGCGGTCGCCGGCGGCATGGGGCGGACGGAGTTCATCCTCCTGATCGCCGCGCTGATGAGCATGATCGCGCTCTCGGTCGACATCATGCTGCCGGCGCTGCCGCGGATCGAGGCGGATCTGCCGGGCGCGACCGCCGCGACCGGCGAGGGCTACGGCGCCTTCGTGATCTTCGCGCTCATTCTCGGCATGTCGGCGACGCCGATTCCGGTCGGTCTGCTGGCCGACGCCTATGGCCGCCGCGCGCCGCTTGTCGGCGCGCTGGCGGTCTTCTGCGTCGGCGGCCTGATTTGCGCCGCGGCGACGGATTTCGAGACGTTGCTCGTCGGCCGCTTCCTGCAGGGCGCCGGCGTGGTCGGCCCGCGGATCATCGCGACGGCGATCGTGCGCGACCGGTTCGAGGGACGGCGGATGGCGAGCGTGATGTCGGTGGTGATGATGATCTTCATCGCCGTGCCGGCGGTCGCGCCGGCGCTCGGCCTCGGCGTCGAGAAGCTGGCGGGCTGGCGCGGCGTCTTCGTCGCGCTCTGCGTCTTGAGCGCCGCGCTGATGGCGTGGATCGTTCTGCGCCTGCCCGAGACCCTGCCGCCCGAGAAGCGCCGCCCGATCAAGCGCGCGGTCGTCTGGAGCGGTCTCGGCGCGGTGTTCACGCGCCGGCGCGCGATCGGCGCCATCGTCGCGTCGGGCGCCTTCTTCTCGGCGTTCCTCGCCTATATCGGCACGGCGCAGCGCGTCTTCGCCGAGATCTACCGCTTCGGCGACAGTTTCGTCTTCGTCTTCAGCTTCTTGGCGCTCTTCATCGGCGGCGCCAGCTTCGTCAACGCGCGCATCGTCGAGCGCGTCGGCGTGCGTCGCGTGCTCGGCGCCGCCGTGGGCGCGCTGATCGCGGTCTGCGGCGTCGCCGCGCTGGCGTTCGGCCTGACGCAAGGTCCGCCGCGCTTCGAGCTCTACGCGATCTGGTGCGCCGCCATGGCGTTCGCCTTCGGTCTCGCCTTCGGCAACATCAATGCGCTCGCCATGCATTTTCTCGGCGATCTGGCCGGGCTCGGCGCGGCGGTGATGATGACGGTTCAGAACTTCCTGGCGACGATCGGCGCGGCGCTGATCGCCGGTCTGGTCGTCGACGATCCGACGCCGCTCGTCGTCAGTTTCTTCGTCTGCGGCGTGTTGTGCTTGGCCGTCCTGAAGGCGTCGGACCCGGACGGCGTCGCGGGACGGGCCTCGCTTTGACGGCGATCGCGGGACGCGGAGGCTTCGGATGCGGGCGCGCTTGACCGTCGTCACGCCGACGCTCGACGCGGCGGCCGGGATCGGGCCGCTCCTGTCGGAGCTCGCCCGCGGCGCCGCCGCCGGGCTGGTGCGCGAGCTCATCGTCTCCGACGGCGGCTCGACGGACGGCATCGTCGAGATCGCGGAGACGGTCGGCGCGCGCGTCGTCTCAGGCCCGGCCGGGCGCGGCCGCCAGCTTCGGCGCGGCGCCGAGGCGGCGCGCGGCGAGTGGCTGATGTTCATCCACGCCGATTCGCGGCTGCCCGACGGCTGGATCGCCGCCGTCGAGCGCCATATCGAGCGCGCGCCGGACAAAGCGGCGGTTTTCCGCCTCGGCTTCGACGACGACGGCTTCGCCGCGCGCTGGGTCGCCGGCTGGGCGAATGTCCGGACGCGGCTATTCGCGATGCCCTATGGCGATCAGGCGCTTATCCTGTCGCGCCGGCTCTACGACGAGATCGGCGGCTATCGCGACATCCCGATCATGGAGGACGTGGCGATCGTCCGCGCGCTCGGGCGGCGGCGGATCGCGGTGCTGCCGGCGGTGCTGACCACCTCGGCGACGAAATACCGGCGCGAGGGCTGGTTCCGGCGCGGTCTGAAGAACTGGCGCTGCGTCGCGCTCTACTTCGCCGGCGTCGACCCGGAGAAGATCGCGGAGAAGTACCGATGAGCCGCCTGCGCCGCCGCGTGGTGATCTTCGCCAAGGAGCCCTATCCCGGCCGCGTCAAGACGCGGCTCGGGCGGGCGATCGGCGCTGTCGGCGCGGCGCGGTGGTTTCGGCGCGAGGCGGTCTCTCTCGCGCGCCGGCTCGCCGCCGATCCGCGCTGGGAGACCGTCATCGCCGTCGCGCCGGACGAGAAGGGCGTGAAGAGCCGGATCTGGCCCGCCGGGATCGCGCGCTGGCCGCAAGGCGCCGGCGATCTCGGCGACCGGATGGGGCGGGCGCTGCGGCTTCTGCCGCCGGGTCCGGTCGTGATCATCGGCGCGGACGTGCCCGGCGTCGAGCCTCGGCTCGTCTGGGACGCCTTCCGCGCCCTCGGTCGCGCCGACGCCGTGCTCGGCCCGGCGACGGATGGCGGCTTTTGGCTCGTCGGCCTCCGCCGCACGCCGCGCGTGGCGCCGTCGACGCTCTTCGCGGCGTGCCGCTGGTCGACCGAGCACGCGCGCGCCGATACGGAGGCGTCGCTGCGCGGCCTCCGGATCGCTTATGTCGCGACGCTGTCGGATGTCGACGAGGTCGAGGATCTGCCGCCGCGCGACCGCGCGCGTTGGACCGCCTGAGCGGCGCCGGCGCCCAGCGGAGCGCGGCGCGCCGCGCGGCGGCGCGTCTATTCAGCGGCAGCCCAAATCGCGTTGAGCGGGCCCTCGATCAGGTACCGAGCCGCAATGCCGTTTGGCCATTCGAGATCTCGGAGCTCGGGTTCCTGCGGGACGTGCCGCAGCCGCACCGAGTCGCGCCAATAGTTGCAGAACCAGTTCGGCTTCAGGCAGATGTCGACGACCGACCAGGCCGCGTCTCCGGAGCCGGCGCGCGTTCGAAACATGAGATGCAAATACTCGCGGCCGCCATTCGCGCCTGCGCCGACATAGAACGAGACATGGCCGTAGCGCTCGGTGTTCGCATGCGAGTACGCGAGGTGGTAGGTCAGCGCGAAGCGGCAACGCACGCCGTCGCGGCGCGTTCCGTCGGGAGCATAGACCGCCACCCCCGTGCCCGGGCCCTCGCAGTTCCGCAGCGGCGGCAGCGCGCTCCTGTAGCCCGTCGCGGTCCCGGGCGGCGCGAGATCCCAGACCATCGCGACGCGGCCGCCCTCGATGAAGCGGATCTGCGTCGGACGGTCGTCCGGACGGACGCTCCAGGCGTCGAGCACGCCGCGAGCGGTGACGAATTGGACGTCCGTCGGCCGCAGTCTCCGGTCGATCTCGCCGCGATAGTCCTCGCCGTTGCCGAAAAAGTCGGTCTGCCGAAATTCGACGATCGGATCGTCGGCGCGAAAAAAGACGCTGAGCGCGCCGCCATGGCGATAGAGCCCGCCATTCGCCTCGCCCTCGCCGTACCAAACGACGCCGAAACGCATATCGCCGGTCGGAATGCGTTCTCGGGCGGCGATGGGATCTGCGTACGGCGCCAGGAACTGGACGCAACGGACGCCGTAGCCGTCGACGCCTAGGCGCTCGTGGCGATAGGTCGCGAAGTTCGGCCCGCAATTCTCGGCGGCGGCGGGCGTCGCGATCAGGGCGACGAGGCAAGCGGCGACGCCGTAGGCGAGCAGGCGCATGCGCGTCTCTCCATTTCAGGTCGTTTTTCAGACACATCGACCGTGATCGCCGATTCGCGCGAAATTGAGGCGCGTCTAGAACGGGCAGGGCGCCTCGAGCGCGAGCGGGTCGCCGCCCATGGGATGGCGCAGGACGAGCCGCGCCGCATGGAGCTGCAGCCGATCGGCGGCGGCGCGGATCTCGGGCGGCGCGTAGAATTCGTCGCCGAGGATCGGATGGCCGATCCAGGCCATGTGGACGCGGAGCTGATGGGTGCGGCCGTGAACCGGGCGGAGCTCGACGCGAGTCGCGCCTTGTCCGCGCGCGAGAACGCGCCAGCGCGTGACCGCCGGCTTGCCGTGGACGGGATGGACCATCTGCCGCGGGCGCCTCGGCCAATCGCCGCAGACCGGCGCGTCGATCTCGCCTTCCGCGCCCGCGACCGCGCCGGCGACGCGGGCGATATAGGTCTTCTCGGTCCGGCGCTTCTCGAAGCCGAGCCCGAGCAGCCGATGCGCCGCCGCGTCCCGCGCCATCACGACCACGCCCGAGGTCGGCCGGTCGAGCCGATGGACGATCCGCGCCTCCGGATAGAGGGCCTGCGCGCGGCTCTCCAGGCAGTCTTCATGGCCTTCGGGCTTGCCCGGCACGGTCAGGAGGCCGGCCGGCTTGTCGAGCGCGAGGAGCGCCGCGTCTGCGTGGATCACCGCCAGCGGCGCCGTCGGCGGCGCGTAGACGAGCGGCGTCGGCGGGCCGGCGGCGGCGATGAGCGCCGCCCAGCGCGGGTCGTAATCCGGGTTCTCGGGCGCGTGCCGACGCGACATCGGGCGGCTCTATCGTCTGATCGGTTCTGATGGAGCCAACCTCGCCCTCGTCATCCCGGACAAGCCGGCGGCTTTCCGGGATGACGGCGTCGTCAGCGTTGCGTCCACCTCAACAGATCCTGTTCTAGCCGATCGACGTCGCCAGCAGGGCGACGAGAGCGGCGTAGAGCGCGAAGCCGATCCCGGCCTTCAGGAGCGTCGCGACGACCATCGGCCTGATGTCGCGCCAGCTCGTCTCGCGCACGGCGGCCGCGGTCGTCGAGGCGATCTCGGCGGCGAGGGCGTCCTTCCGTCGGCCGGCGACCGCGAGCGCGATCCGCGCCCGCCATCCGAGCGCGACCTCGTCGGCGCGGGCGAGCGCCTCGGTCTCGGTGTGGCGCGCGGCGTAGTCGGCGATCGCCGTCTGAGGCCGCCAGCCGCTCGCCCGGAGCTCGCGCCAGACGAGCTTGAGCGCCGGCCAGGAGATGTAGAGGTCGCGAATCCAGAACAACGCGACGACGGAGGCGAACACGATCCCGAAGACCTCGCCGCCGAGCCAGCCGACGCGCCAGCCGCCCCAGAGCGCGAGGGCGATCGCGGCCTTGATCGCCGTCGAGACGGCGAAGCGCCGCACGATGTCGCGGCCGACGCGACGCGCCTCCTCGGCGATCCGCGCCCGCGCCTCCGCGATCGCGGCGGCGGCCGTCTCCGCCGTCTCGGCGTCGATCGCGCGCCGCGCCGCGCGCCGCCCCATCTCGAGCCCGGCCGCGGCGACCGTCAACGCCGACAGCGCCTTGCGCCAAACCATCCGCACGCTCCTCTCGCCCGCCGCTCGCCGGCGCGCTTCGACATCGGAAAATGCGGAGCGCGGGCGCCGCGATCAACACTTTGCGTCCCGAGGCCGTGGAATAAGGCCGTCGAGGGGCTTGTTTTCGACCGCGATATTTTGTCGACAGGCCGTAAGGGAACGAGATCGAGGCGGGCGGCGACAGGCGCGTCCGAGCTGGAGGGTGACGCGATGGAGGGCGAGGACGCCACGCTGGCGCAGACGACGTCGAAATGGGTCGACTGGGGAATCGAGCTCGGCCTCAACATCCTGGCCGCGCTGGCGATCCTTGCGGTCGGCTATTGGCTCTCGCGGCGCGTCCGCCACATGATCGTGAGGCGCATCGAGCGCGCCAAGCGGTTCGATCCGACCCTGTCGAGCTTCCTCGGCGGCATGGGCGGCTGGACGGCGATGGTCATCGCCGGCGTCGCCGCGCTCAACATGGTCGGCGTCCAGACCGCGTCGATCATCGCCGTCATCGGCGCCGCCGGTCTCGCCATCGGTCTCGCGGTCCAGGGCGCGCTCACCAACCTCGCCGCCGGCGTGATGCTGATCATCTTCCGGCCGTTCCGCGTCGGGCAGTATGTCGACGCCGCCGGCCATGCGGGCACGGTCAAGGAGATCGGGCTTTTCAACACCGAGCTCGCGACCGTCGACAACGTCCAGATCATCCTGCCCAACAGCGCCGTCTGGGGCGCGCCGATCACCAACTACTCCGCCCATGGCGAGCGGCGCGTCGACCTCGTCTTCGGCGTCTCCTACGATTCCGACCTCAAGAAGGTCGAGGCGGCGATCCGCGACGTCGTCGCCGCCGAGCTCGCGCCGCGCGCCGATGGCGGGCCCGGCCGCGCGCTCGACGCGCCGGCGCCGCCCTTCGTCGCCTTGACGTCGCTCGGCGACAGCGCCGTCGACTTCACCGTGCGCGTCTGGTGCAAGGCGACGGATTATTGGCCGCTCAAATTCGACCTCACCCGCGCGGTCAAGGAGCGCTTCGACGCCGAGGGGATCGACATTCCCTTCCCGACCGCGACGCATATCGTCCGCGAGGAGGGCGCCGGCCGCGCGGCGACTCTCGCGTGAGCGCCGTCGTCGTCATTCCGGCGCGCTACGCCTCGCAGCGCTATCCGGGCAAACCGCTCGTCGAGCTCAAGGGCGCGCGCGGCGAGGCGAAGAGCCTGGTGCGGCGGAGCTGGGAGGCGGCGATCGCCGTTCCGAGCGTCGACGCCGTCTATGTCGCGACCGACGACGACCGGATCGCCGAGCACGCCGCCGGCTTCGGCGCCGAGGTGCTGATGACGTCGGAGGCGGCGCGCAACGGCACGGAGCGCTGCGCCGAGGCGCTCCGGGCGATCGAGGCCGAGGGCGGCGCGCCGGAGATCGTCGTCAATCTCCAGGGCGACGCGCCGCTGACGCCGCCCTCATTCGTCGAGGCGCTCGTCGGCGCGATGCGCGCCGAGCCCGATCTGCCGACGGCGACGCCGGGCCTGCGCTGCGACGGCGCGCATCTCGCCAAGCTCAAGGCCGATCGCCGCGCCGGGCTGGTCGGCGGCACGACGGTGGTCTTCGACCGTCAGGGACGGTCGCTCTATTTCTCCAAGGAGGTCATTCCGTTCACGGAAGAGACCTTCGAGGACGCCGCGCCGACGCCGGTCTTCCACCATGTCGGGCTCTACGCCTATCGGCCGTCGGCGCTCGCGGCCTACATGCGCGCCGAGCCGACGGAGCTCGAGCGCCGCGAAGGGCTCGAGCAGCTGCGATTTCTCTGGCTCGGGATCGAGATGCGCGTGGTCGAGGTCGAGGCCGGGGATCGCGTTTTCTGGGAGCTGAACAATCCGGTCGATGTCGAGCGCGTCGAGGCGGCGCTCGCCGCGGCCGGGATCGATTGAAGGGTCGGGCGATGAGCGAGAAGAAGATCCGGACGGCGGTGTTTCCGGTGGCGGGGCTCGGGACGCGCTTCCTGCCGGCGGCGAAGGCGGTGCCGAAGGAGCTGGCGGCGGTGGTCGACAAGCCGGTGCTGCAATACGCGGTCGAGGAGGCGCGCGCCGCCGGCTGCGAGCGCTTCGTCTTCGTGAGCTCGCTCGGCAAATCCGCATTGGAGGCGCATTTCGACCGGCATCTCGAGCTCGAGCGCGCGCGCGAGGCCAAGGGCAAGACCGAGCTTCTCGAGGCGGCGCGCGCCGCGGCGTTGCCGGACGGCGCGCTCGTCGTCGTGCGCCAACATGCGCCGCTCGGCCTCGGCCACGCC
>CAZPTD010000050.1:0-12511 GCA_964588915.1 uncultured Neomegalonema sp.
CCGCGGCGCCGGCAATCTGCTCGGCGAGGAGCAGTCGGGCCATATCCGCGAGGTCGGCTTCGAGCTGTATCAGGACATGCTCGAGGAGGCGATCGCCAAGATGCGCTCGGGCGAGCTCGAATACTCCGATGACGACGGCAATTGGTCGCCGACGATCAATCTCGGCGTGCCGGTGCTGATCCCGGAGGACTACGTCGAAGATCTCGACGTCCGGCTCGGGCTCTACCGCCGGCTCTCGGATCTTGCCGCCAAGGAGGAGCTGATGGCCTTCGGGGCCGAGCTCCATGACCGCTTCGGCAAGCCGCCGAAGGAAGTGGAAAGCCTGCTCCGCGTCGTTCAGATCAAGGGCATGTGCCGCCGGGCCGGGATCCTGAAGCTCGACGGCGGCCCGAAAGGCGCGACGATCCAGTTCCGCAACGACCAGTTCGCCAATCCGAAGGGCCTGGCCGAGTTCCTCTCCGACGCGAAGAACCTCGCCAAGCTGAAGCCCGATCACCGGATGACGGTGAAGCGCAACTGGGACGACGCGGCGATGCGGGTCAAGGGCGCCTATGCGCTGGCGAAGGAGCTGGCGAAGCTGGCGGAGGCGGAGGAGAAGGCGGCGTAGGCTATTCGGCGCTATCGTTTCGAACGCCTACTTGGGGAGATAGCTATGGAGTCATTGACTGATTTACTTACTGGTCTGATTACATGGGCCATCAATCACTTAGAGATTATTTTAACTGCGATCATAGTATTTATTTGGAAGAATGTTTGGCGACAGATCCTCGCAATTTTCGAGTATTTTTCGAAATTGCGTCGAGCAAGACGTGCAATTGCTCGCGAAAAGATGACCACTGGAAGTCGAGAGGGGCGAGGCCTTTGGTCTAACATCGACCCAGAACTTCCGAGCAATTACTCCACAAATATTGCTGCCTCCTGGATAATTACAATTGCAAACTTAATGGGTGGCGTAGGCAAAACTACGATCTCTGCCAATCTTGCCGCATCGTTTGCATCACAAGGCAAGAAAGTTTTGCTTATCGATCTCGACTTTCAAGGTTCGCTATCGACAATGGTTCGCCCGAATAACTGGCTGCCGCCCGCAGGCGAGGACTCTCTTGCGACAAAATTGGTATCGGGTGAACTGTCTGCCGGAATGATCGCACAGCTCTCACCGTCAGCTGCGCATTGGGACGACTTTCGACGTAGTCATTCCCTGCAACATCAAGGAGGCGGGATTTCCCTCATTGGCAGTTACTACGATCTCGCACAGGCCGAAAACCGAATTATGGTAGAATGGTTGTTGGCAGATTGCCGGACCGATCCGCGTTATTGGCTAGCTAATGCACTTCACCACTCTGCGGTAAGGCTATCGTTCGACTATATAATTATCGATGCGCCACCGAGAATGACACTCGCAATGCTCCAAGCGCTTTGTGCTAGCCGATATCTGCTGATCCCGACGATCTTGGACCGAGCATCGGCGTCGGCGGTCGTGTCGTTGCTTGAACAGCTCGTGCTCTTGAAGAAACGTGGCGTGCTTCCACATCTCTATACGATGGATGTTATTGGCTCGATGACTGCCGGATTGAACTTCGAGCAACCTGAACGCGAGCGGCTGCAGAGCCTTCTGTCCGAGTATCAGCTCGGCGCGGTGTTGCTCGGCGATGATCTTCAGATCCCAAGATTGGCCAACTTTGCGAACGCGCAACCGAATGGCATACCGTATCTTGTGTTTCCGCCTGCGGCGGGGCAAAATGTGCGAGAACCGATTGACCATCTCAGGAATCGGATCGCAGAAAGGATGTCGCCATGAACTCAAGCGACTTTCATACGGTTTGCCTTGCGCTGCGCGACGCAGTTGAGAGACAGGCAGGGCGGGATTTTTGGAGCGCAATGGCCGACGTTGCGGCGCTGGCTCCGACCACCTCTAAGGTTGCTACTCGCTTCTCCATCGAGCTTTCCCCGTCAGATCTCGAAGCGTATCGACCGAATCGCGGCGATAGCACGATCGGTGAAGGCCTTCGTGAAAGCAAAGCTGTGTTGAAACTAATGCGAGAGACGGCAAAACCAGCAGTACTTAAGGATTTAGATGCTGTAATTGTGTTCGCACGCCAATACGATTCGTTAACTCCGAACGCAGTTGCGAGCGCTGCAATTCGCAAAGTCGAAGCATCTCGCGCCCCCCACCGCAAATCTGCTGCCTCAAATAATGTTGACGAAGAGAAGTGCGCCCGCATCGTTGAGGGGCTACAAAAGACTTTTGGTAAAGAGGCGTTCGCTGAGGAGTTTGGCGCGCTAAAATCCGATAAATCGTTGAATGCCGCAACAATGAAAAAGATCGCCCTGCTCTTTACAGGAGCAAAAGCCGCGACCAAGAAAGCAGCGCTCGATTGGATTTGGCAGAAGCACCACTGGATCATCGACGAAGAGAAACGACGCGCTTCCGTCGACGGGCGGACCGCCGCATAGAAAGAGCTCCGCAGCCGAGATGTCGGCGCCGCGCAGGAACTGCCGCGACGGCCGGCCGGCCCGATCCCAGCGCAGCGCGAGGTCGCCGAGGCGCGAGTGCTCGCGCACCCAAACCGCGTCCTGGCGAATCGCGTCGAGGAGCCGCGGAAACTCGGCCGCGTCCTTCTCCGGCGTCTCGAGAAAGGTGAACTGCAGCCGACCGAGGCGCGGCGGAACGACGTCCGACGGCGTGGCGCGAATCACCGCCGGGCAGACGCGCTTGCCGAGACGCTCGGCCTCGTTGACCTCCCAATCGCAGTATTCCGACCGCACGCTGTCCGGGCTGATCAGGAAGACGACGACGTCCGCCTGCGCGACGAGTTCGCGCAGGCGCGCCTTCCACTCCTCGCCCGGAACGATGTCATGCGTGTCGAGAAAGGCCTTCAGCCCCTCGTCGATCAGCCTTCGGCGCAGGTTCTCGGCGGCGGCGAGATCCCTGCGCGAGTAGGAGATGAAGACGCGCGTCTCGTGCTCGGCCATGGCCCGCTCCCTCGAAACGACGACGAGCCTGCGCCACGCGTCCGACATTGTTAAGGCCGCAGATCTTTTCATCGCCGCGGCGAACCGCTATCTTGCGCTCATCGATTATCGGGTGAACGACATTGCCTAACGCCGCGCGCGCCTGCGCGTCGCGGCGGCGGAAATTCCAACCACGACGTCGATATTCGCCGCGAGCGCGTCGAGCGTTCGCACATCTGAAGCGTTCCCCGAAAGGACGACAGAATATGAGCACCGGAACCGTGAAGTGGTTCAACGGCCAAAAAGGCTACGGATTCATTCAGCCCGACGATGGCGGCAAGGACGTCTTCGTCCATATCAGCGCCGTCGAGCGCTCGGGCCTCAGCGAGCTCGTCGACGGCCAGAAGGTCAACTACGAGATCGTGCAGGACCGCCGCAGCGGCAAATCCGCCGCCGACAACCTCACGCTGGTCGACTGACGGCGACTTGCCGTTGAAGCCCGGGCGGCGCCGGCGACGCCGCGCCCGCCCGGCGCCGACGAAAGGCCGAGCGTCTCAGCCTTCGTTCGCCGCCGCCTGCTTCTCCCATCCGCCTGCCGGCGTCTCGGCGAAGTAGGCGGCGGCGAGCCCCGCCTCGGCGACGCGCTTCCAGAGCGCCCGAGCCCGCCGGACGGCCGCTTCGTCGCGACCGTCGAAGAGGACGCAAACGCGGGCGTAGCGTCGCATCGCCTCGGGCTCCTCATCCGAGCCGTCGACGAGGAACAGCAGATCGGGCGCGTTCGGCGTCTCCGGACCGGCGGTCAGATACACCGGCTGGCGCTCCGGCCAGCCCGTCGCCGCCGTCCCGTGCGGCAGGAAGCTCTCCTCGGCGAAGCTCCAAAGAAGGCGGTCGAGATCCTCGACGCGCGCCTCGGACCCGGCGCGGACCACGGCGCGCCAGCCCCTCGCGAGCGTCCGCGACAAGAGATCCGGCAGCGCGTCCTCGAGCCGCCGACGCGTCAGATGATAGAAATAGACCTCGCCGGCGTCCACGGTCGCCCATCGCCTCCGATCGCCGCTCAGGAGCAGTCGATCACGCCGCTCCAAACCTCGATATTATTGGTCTCGTCGTCCTCGATGACGAGATTATAGGGATCGACCACGACATAAAGCGTCACCCGCACTTCGCCCGGCGCCCGCTCGTCGCCGATCTCGAGCGCGCGGCCCGTCTGCTCCGCGAGCCGGCGCGCGTCGCCGATGGTGAGCACGCCCGTCTGCGCCCGGCCGATCTCGGCCTGGAAGCGCTCGACCGCCTCGCGAAAACCCGGCCCCGGAATGCCGTCGATGTCGAGCTCGTAGAGACCGAGATCCTCGAAGGCGCGCTGATACTCCATGATCGCGTCGCGCCCGAGCGCCTCGATCGGCGCCGGATCGCCGGCGGAAAAGGCGCTGTCGTCGACGAGACGCCCGGCCTTGACCTTGTCGACGCCGATCTCGAAGGCCACCCCGGCGCGGTCGCCCGCTCCGAGAGACGTCGTCTCTCGCCCATGGTCGAGCAGATCGAGATGCTCCGGCACGTAGACCGCCACCAGCGAGCGCGTGTAGCGGTCGATGATGCCGAGCGGCAGCTCCGCCATCTCGTCGCCGGCGTTGATGATCACCACCCGCCCCCAAGCGAGCCGGTCCTCGAGCGCGCAGCCGCCGAAGGAAACCCGCGTGTTCTCCCGCTCGACCATGAGGTCGGGCCCGGCCGCGGCGGGCGCCGCCGCCAGCGCAGCCGCGCACATGCCGATCACCGCGCCTAGAGCGCCGCCCCGTCCCCGCATGATCCTCGACCTCCTCGAAAGATCGATCCCGCGCCGCCGTCGAGCGTGGCGGTTTCGAAAGCCGCGCATTCGTCCGCGAGCGACGGAGCGACCTGCGAAACCGAAACGACACGGGCAACGTATTGATTCTAGTGTCCTTTAGGTATCCGAAATTCGCAACGCCCTCGACCGCGACGATGAAGCGAATTTCGGATCCAGGACGCTATCGTCTGATCGGTTCCGATGGAGCCAACCTCGCCCTTGTCATCCCGGGATGACGGCGTCATCAGCGTTGCATCCACCTCAACAGATCCTACTCTAGCCGTCCAAGCTCTCCGCATAGCGCACCAGCGTCGCCACGCCCCAGCCGGTCGCCCCTTTGGGCGCGAGCGGCGTCGCCTCCTTGACCGACGCCACGCCGGCGATGTCGATATGCGCCCAAGCCTGGCCGTCCTTGACGAAGCGCTGGAGGAACTGCGCCGCGGTCACCGAGCCGGCCGGGCGGCCGCCGACATTCTTCATGTCGGCGATGCGCGACTTCAGCTGCTGGTCGTACTCCTTGGCGAGCGGCAATCGCCAGAGACCTTCGCCCTCCGCCGCCGCCGCCGAGAGCAGAGCGGCCGCCAGATCGTCGTCATTGGCGAAGAGCCCGGCGTTGTGGTGGCCGAGCGCGATGATCACCGCGCCGGTGAGCGTGGCCAGATCGATCATCGCCCGCGGCTTATGCGCCTCCTGCGCGCGCCACATCGCGTCGCAGAGCACGAGCCGGCCCTCGGCGTCGGCGTTGATCACCTCGATCGTCTTGCCCGACATCGACTTGTCCACGGCGCCCGGCCGCTGCGCGGCGCCGTCCGGCATGTTCTCCACCAGGCCGACGACGCCGACGGCGTTGACCGGCGATTTGCGGCGCGCGAGCGCGAGCATCGCGCCGACCACCGTCGCCGCGCCGCCCATGTCCATCGTCATCTCCTCCATGCCCGCCGCGGGCTTGAGCGAGACGCCGCCGGTGTCGAAGCAGACGCCCTTGCCGATGAAGGCGACCGGCGCGGCCCCGGCGTCGGCGGCGCCGCGCCAGCGCATCGTCGCGAGGCGCGAGGCCTTGCGGCTGCCGCGGCCGACCGCGAGCAGCGCCCGCATGCCGAGCTTCTCCATCGCCGCCTCGTCCAGGATCTCGACCTCGAGCCCCGCCGCCTCGCCGACCTCGCGGATCCGCTCCGCGAAGCTCTCCGGATGCAGGACGTTCGCCGGCTCGTTGACGAGATCGCGGGCGATGAGAACGCCCTCGGCGAGGCCGAGCGCGCGGTCGAGCGCCTCTTGTCCGCGCGCGCCGGCGAGCGCGATCTCGCGCGGTCCGGCGTCGCCCGGCTCCGACTTGTAGACGTCGAACCGGTAGCCGCGCAGCTCGAGCCCATAGGCGAAGGCGGCGCTGAGCGCCTCGGCGTCGCCCGACGGCCAAATCCCGCCGAGCTCGGCCCGCGCCGTCTCGACCTTGGCGGCGCCGATCGCGACCGCCGCCGCCGCGCCGAGCTTGCGCGCCGCCGCCGCGTCGAGCGCGCCGTCGCCGACGCTGAGAAGCGCCAGCCGCTCGGCCTCGAGCCCGTAAGGCGCGCGAAGGATCACCGTCTCCCCGATCGCCTCGCCCGCGCCGGCGAGCGCGCGCCGGATCTGCCCGTCGCTCCGCGCGTCGAGCGTCTCGGCGACGCCGATCGGAGCGCCGTCGCGCTCGTTCGCCGGCCGATAGAAGCCGATCAGCACGCCCTCATGCGCCGCCGTCGCCGCCTCGTCCGTC
The DNA here is from genome assembly GCA_964588915.1 of uncultured Neomegalonema sp. Lineage (GTDB taxonomy): Bacteria > Pseudomonadota > Alphaproteobacteria > Rhodobacterales > Rhodobacteraceae > JALEGB01. The sequence goes on from CAZPTD010000050.1 coordinate 6,525, forward strand.
TCGACGATCGAGAACTCCATCCGCTTCGTCATACCGCTCTCCTTGCTCGACCTTTTTTCGTTTCTCGCCGCCGCTGCTCGCCAAGACGCGTCCATTCGCCATACAAGGCGCCCGCGCCCGAGGCCAGGCTCCTTTTCAAGCGCGCCTTTTTTCGCCGAACGCGCCCGAACCGAAGCGCCCGATCTTGCGCCGCCGCCTCCGTCGCCCTATCCGAGCCTATGCAAGCGATCAGGCGCAGACTGAGACGGAGGATAGCTCAGTGATCGGGTTTTTCCGCAGGACCGCGGGCGGTTGGGGCGGCAAGATTATCTTGGGGATCATCGCCGCCTCCTTCGTCACCTACGGCGTGGTCGAGTATTTCGCCCGCAGCACCGCGAGCGCGCCGGTCGCCGACATCGACGGCGAGACGCTGAGGGCCGAAGACTACGTGGTCGACTTCCGGTCCCGCGTCGCGATGCGCAATCTCGAAGCGACGCGCCTGCCGCCGCCGCTCGTCGGCGACGAACTCCTGCGCGTGATGAGCGACGTCGTGCTCAGGCGCGCGCTCGTCGCCGAGGCGCTGTCGCTCGGCTTCGAGGCGCCGGACGCCGCGATCGTCGCCGCCCAGCGCTCGAAACCGTATTTCCAGGGTTCGAACCAGGCGTTCTCGCTCGACATCTACCGCCAGATCCTGGACTCCGCCGAGATCTCGGCGGAGCAGTTCGACGCCGAGATCCGGCGCGACGAGACGATCCGCGTGCTCTTGCGCGCGGTGGTGGACGGCGTCGAGCCGCCGCGCGCGACCACCGAGCTGGTTTGGCGGCGGCTGCGCGAGGAGCGCGACATCTCCTATCTCGAGCTGACGCCGGAGAGCGTCGCGGCGCCCGACGCGCCCGACGCCGAGACGCTCCGCGCCTATTACGACGCCGATCCGGAGCGCTTCCGCCAGCCGGACCGCCGCCGCGTGCGCATCCTCGCCATTCTGCCCGAGGACGTCGTCGATCGCGACGCGGTCACGTCCGACGACGCGCGGGCGATCTACGACGCCAACATCGACAATTTCGTCCAGCCGGAGCAACGCAACCTCCAGCTCCTCATCTTTCCGGACGAGGCCGCCGCGTCGGAGGCCGCGTTGCGGATCGCCGACGGCGCCCGCATTCTCGAGATCGCGGCCGAGATCGGCATGTCGCGGGATCAGACCAATCTCGACTATCGCGACCGCGACGACTTCGCCGCAATCAATCCGGATCTGGCCGAGGCCGTCTTCGCGCCCGGCGTCGCCGATCAGAGCTTGGTGGGACCGGTGGCGCTCTCGGGCGGCGGCGCGGCGCTCGTCTATGTGAACGGGATCCGGCCGGGTTTCGAGACGCCTTTCGAGGACGTCCGCGACGAGCTTATCGACGCCATCGCCCTGTCGCGGGCCCGCGACGAGCTGAGCGAGGCCGAGGCCACGGTCGAGGATCTGATCGCCCAGAGCGTGCCGCTCGAGACCATCGCCGAGGATCGCGGCTATCGGATCGTGGAGACCGTGATCGACCGCGACGGCCTCGACGAGACCGGCGTGCCGGCCGAGCTGCCCTTCGCCGCCGCCGATCTGCCGCGGCATGTGTTCGAGGCGCGGCTCAATTTCGCCACCGAGGCGTATGAAGCCGACAATGACGGCGGCTACTACGCCATCGAAGCGCTCGAGGAGATCCCGAGCCGGTCGCCGCCCTATGAGGAGATCGAGCCGCGCGTCGCCGCCTCCTGGGTCGCCGCCGAGCGTCGACGGATCATGCGCGAGCGCGCCGAGACGATCCGCGACCGGCTCGTCGCCGGCGAAGACCTCGAGACGGTCGCCGTCGAGTACGCGCTCGAGGTCCAGACCTCCGACGGCCTGACGCGGCATCGCGTGTTGGCGGACACGCAATCGGCTCTGAACGAAGCCGTCTTCTCCGTCAGCCCCGACTCCGCCGTCGGCGCGGTGGTGATCGTCGAGGCCGCGGGCGGCGAAGCGCGGCAAGTGGCGCGGATCGACGCGCTGCGCGAACCGGCCGACGAGGCCTACGCCGACGTCGCCGACGACACGCGGGCGATCCTCGAGCTCGAGCTCTGGACCTACTACATCCGCGACGTCGACGCCGAGCGCGTGACCGACTACAACCCTCAGACCGCCTATCAAGCGCTCCAGGCCGATCAGCAGCGGCGGCGGTGACGCCGCCGCCCGCCTGGCGCGCCGACCGATCGAACGGAAACGAGGAATGTCCGAGGACGAGGAGGGCGCGCTCCGGCCGGATTTCGAGCGCTTCGAGACCGCGTATAGGGAGGGGCGCGCTCAGGTCATCTGGCGGCGCGCGCCGGCGGATCTCGAGACGCCGGTGTCGCTGGCGCTGAAGCTGGCGCAGGCGGGACCGGACAGCTTTCTCCTGGAGTCCGTCACCGGCGCCTCGGCGCGCGGGCGCTACTCGATCGTCGGCTGGAAGCCGGATCTCGTCTGGCGCTGCCTCGGCGACCGGGCCGAGATCAACCGCGACGCGGCCTATGACCGCGACGCGTTCAAGCCGGCGCCGCGCTCGAAGAAGCATGGCCAGGGCGCGCTGGCGTCGCTCCGCGCCATCCTCGACGAGAGCGCGATCGAGCTGCCGCAAGAGCTGCCGCCGAGCGCCGCCGGGCTTTTCGGCTATCTCGGCTACGACATGATCCGACTGGTCGAGAGGCTGCCCGAGCCGAATCCGGACGCGCTCGGGCTGCCCGACGCGCTGCTGATGCGGCCGTCCGTCGTCGCGGTGGTCGACGGCGCCTACGACACGGTGACCTTCGTCGCGCCGGTGCGGCCGACGAAAGGCGTCTCGGCGCGGGCGGCCTATGCGCGCGCGGCCGAGCGGCTCCAGGACGCGATCGACAATCTCGACCGGCCGGCGCGTCTCGCGGAGGAGGGCGACGCGCTCTCGGGGCCGGTGGAGCCCGTCTCGAACACCACGCCGGAGCGCTATCGCGAGATGGTCGAGATCGCGAAGGAGTATGTCCGGGCCGGCGACATCTTCCAGGTGGTGCCGTCGCAGCGCTGGCGCTTCGCGTTCCGCCTGCCGCCCTTCGCGCTCTATCGGGCGCTCCGGCGCACCAATCCGTCGCCCTATATGTTCTACTTCAATTTCGGCGGCGCCTTTCAGCTCGTCGGCGCGAGCCCGGAGATCGCGGTGCGCGTCTCGACCGAGACCAAGGACGGCGCGCGGCGGCGCAAGGTGACGGTGCGCCCGATCGCCGGCACGAAGCCGCGCGGCCAGACGCCGGAGGAGGACGCGGCGCTCGAGAAGGAGCTGCTCGCCGATCCGAAGGAGCTCGCCGAGCATCTGATGCTGCTCGATCTCGGCCGCAACGACGTCGGCGTCGTCTCCGAGATCGGCTCGGTCGACCCGAACGAGCAGTTCGCGGTCGAGCGCTACAGCCATGTGATGCACATCGTCTCCAACGTCGACGGGACGCTGCGCGCGGATAGGGACGCCTTGGACGCTTTGCTCGCCGGCATCCCGGCCGGCACGGTCTCGGGCGCGCCGAAGATCCGGGCGATGGAGATCATCGACGAGCTCGAGACGGAGAAGCGCGGCGTCTACGCCGGCGCGATCGGCTATTTCTCTTCGGGCGGCGATATCGACAACTGCATCGCCTTGCGCACGGCGGTGATCAAGGACGGCGTCGCCTATGTCCAGGCCGGCGGCGGCGTGGTGGCCGACAGCGATCCGGAGGCGGAGCTTCAGGAGACGATCGCCAAGGCCAAGGCGGTGATCCGGGCGGCCGAAGAGGCCGGCCGCTTCGCGCGGCGCGGCAACAGGTAAGTCCGACAACCGCCGGCGACCGGCGCGCGGCCGTCGCCGACCGGAGGCGTCAGCGCCCGAAAAGCCGCCGCAGCCGCGCCAAGAAGCCGGCGTCGGTGCGCGGACGCCCCTCGGCCAGCGCCGCATGCACGAAGACGAGCTTGGCTCGGATTTCCGGCGTGTGGACGAAGGGATAGATGTCCGAGACGCCCATCGAGCGGTTGACGTGATTGAGCGCGAGCCCGATCTCGACCCCGATCGAGATCAGCCGCTCCGGATCCGTCTCGGCGTAGGCGTCGTAGCCGCCTTGGGGCGTGATCGCGCTTCTGAGCCCCGCGGCGCAGAAGCTGTCGACGATGTCCGTCAGATGCAGGACATGAGCGCAGGACTCCGCCCAGTCCTCATGCGGATGGCTGGTGGCGTAGGCGCTGATATGCGTGCCCGCCCAGCCGTCCTTCGGCCCCTCCTCGTAATAGCGCTTGAGCGCCTCGGCGTAGTCCGCCCGTTCGTCGCCGAACGCGGCGCGAAAGCCTTTGAGCTCCTCCTCGGCGTCGAAGATCCGCAGATACAGGAAATGCGCCATCTCGTGGCGCATATGGCCGATCATCGTGCGCTGCGCCTCGTCGAATTGCTCGCGCCGGCGGACGATCTCGACATCGTCGGCCTCGGTGACGTCGATGGTGATGACGCCGTCGGCGTGGCCCATGATCACGTCGACGAAGCCTTCCCGCGTCTCGTCCGAGAGCATGTGGAAGACCGGGCGGCGCCCTTGATCGCTGTTCGCGAACCAGCCCCAGCGGCCGAGATTGGCGAGGAGCCAGCGCTTCGCCGCCTCCGCCTCGCTCCAATGCGCGAGATTGTCCGAGACGTCGTGATGCGGCACGACCTCGCTCATCCGGCAGCTGCGGCAATGGCCGTCCTCGTCCTCGGCGATCCAGTTGCAGCCGATCGCCGGCCGGTTGACGCAGTGCGCCTCGGCGGCGACGAAGCGCTGAGGCTCGGGATCGAAGGCGATGTCCGCGCCGCAGACGCAGCGCAGATTGTCGAAATAGAGCGGCCCGCCGCAGGAGGGGCAGGTGAATATCTTCATGGGATCTCCTTGGCGCCGCGCCCTCCGGCGCGCTTGACCGCCGGCGCATGCGATGAGACACGCCGAGGGCCAACCGCCGGGACTGCGACGATGCTCCTCTTCATCGACAACTATGACAGCTTCACCTACAACCTCGTCCACTATATCGGCGAGGCGATCGAAGCGAAGCGGCCGGGCGCGGCGCGGGACGAGATCAGGGTGGCGCGAAACGACGCGCTCTCGGTCGAGGACGCGCTGGCCTTGCGGCCGGACGCGATCGTGCTCTCGCCCGGGCCCTGCGACCCGGACCGCGCCGGGATCTGCCTCGATCTCGTTCGGGCGGCGTCGGCGGAGGTGCCGATGCTCGGCGTCTGCCTCGGGCATCAGGCGATCGGCCAGGCCTTCGGCGGCGAGGTGATCCGGACCGAGCCGATGCACGGCAAGACCTCGGAGATCCGCCATCACGGCCTCTCGGTCTTCCGCGGCCTGCCGGAGCGGCTGACGGCGACGCGCTATCACAGCCTGATCGTCGCCAGCGACAGCTTGCCCGAGGATCTGGAGCCGACCGCGGAGACGGATGACGGCGTGATCATGGGGCTTCGGCATAAGAGCTTTCCGACCCATGGGGTGCAGTTCCATCCGGAAAGCGTCGCGACGGAGCACGGGCGGGCGATGCTGACGAACTTCCTGGAGATCGCCGAGATCGTGTGAGCCCGTCATCCCGCGCGCGGCGCAGCATGCGATGCTGCGGCGCAGACGCGGGATCCGGAGCTTGCGCAGGGGCCGGATCCCGGACCAGCGCCGCGCAATGCATCCGCGATGACGCGCCATCGTCATCCCGCGCGCGGCGCAGCATGCAATGCTGCGACGCAGACGCGGGATCCGGAGCTCGCGCAGGGGCCGGATCCCGGACCAGCGCCGCGCAACGCATTCGAGACGACGCGCCATCGTCATCCCGCGCGCGGCGCAGCATGCGATGCTGCGGCGCAGACGCGGGATCCGAAGCTCGCGCGGGGGCCGGATCCCGGACCAGCGCCGCGAAACGCATCCGGGATGACCCGCCATCGTCATCCCGCGCGCGCCGCAGCATGCAATGCTGCGGCGCAGACGCGGGATCCGGAGCTTGCGCAGGGGCCGGATCCCGGACC
>CAZPTD010000050.1:12611-17399 GCA_964588915.1 uncultured Neomegalonema sp.
TCGTCATCCCGCGCGCGGCGCAGCATGCGATGCTGCGGCGCAGACGCGGGATCCGGAGCTTGCGCAGGGGCCGGATCCCGGACCAGCGCCGCGCAATGCATCCGCGATGACGCGCCATCGTCATCCCGCGCGCGGCGCAGCATGCAATGCTGCGACGCAGACGCGGGATCCGGAGCTCGCGCAGGGGCCGGATCCCGGACCAGCGCCGCGCAACGCATTCGAGACGACGCGCCATCGTCATCCCGCGCGCGGCGCAGCATGCGATGCTGCGGCGCAGACGCGGGATCCGGAGCTCGCGCGGCGGCCGGATCCCGGACCAGCGCAGCGAAACGCGTTTCGCAGCGCATCCGGGATGACGGCGCCTGACGGCATATGAGCGCGCGGCGCGCATGGGCGCCTCAAATCCTTGACGCTCGCCCGCCCTCCGGGCGACATGCGGCGATCCGATGCGCGCCGAAGCCGCCGCCCGAAGGAGCCGACCCATGTCCGAGGCCATCAAGCCGCATCTCGCCAGGATCGGCGACGGCCGGGCGCTCACGCGCGCCGAGGCGGCGGACGCGTTCGGCGTGATCATGAACGGCGAGGCGACGCCGGCGCAGATCGGCGCCTTCCTCATGGGGCTCCGGATGCGCGGCGAGACGGTCGAGGAGATCACCGGCGCCGCCGCCGCGATGCGCGCGCGCATGACCCGGATCCGCGCGCCCGAGGACGCGATAGACGTCGTCGGCACCGGCGGCGACGGCAAGGGCACGCTCAACATCTCGACGGCGGCCGCCTTCGTCGTCGCCGGCTGCGGCGTGCCGGTCGCCAAGCACGGCAATCGAAAACTCTCGTCGCGCTCGGGCGCCGCCGACGTCCTCGCCGCCTACGGGATCCAGGCCGACAATCCGCCCGAGGCCACCCAGGCCGCGCTCGACGCCTGCGGCGTCGCCTTCATGATCGCGCCGCGCCACCACGCGGCGATGCGGCACGTCATGCCGGCGCGCCAGGAGATGGGGCTGCGCACCGTGTTCAACATCCTCGGGCCGCTGACCAATCCGGCCGGCGTCAAGCGGCAGCTCACCGGCGCCTTCGACCGGCGCTGGATCCGGCCGATGGCCGAGACCTTGGGCGCGCTCGGCTCCGAGGCGGCCTGGATCGTCCACGGCGCCGACGGCGCCGACGAGGTCTCCATTTGCGGGACGACCTATGTCGCCGCGCTCAAGGACGGCGCCGTGACCGAGTTCGAGATCACGCCCGCCGACGCCGGCCTTCCCGAGCATCCCTTCGAGGCCATCCTCGGCGGCGCGCCCGAGGAGAACGCGGCCGCCTTCGCCGATCTCCTGGCCGCGCGCCGCGACACGCCGCGCCAGGCGGCCTATCTCGATTCGGCGCTCCTCAACGCCGCCGCCGCTCTTGTCGTCGCCGGCCGGGCGCCCGATCTCAAGAGCGGCGCGGTCCAGGCGCGGGCGAGCGTCGAGGAGGGCCGCGCGCGGGCCAAGGCCGAGGCGCTCGCGCGCTTCGGACCCGAGACGAGCGAAGGGCGATGAAAGACGAGGCGATGAGCATGGGCGCATGGAGGCGGCCGATCGCCGCCGCGGCGGGGCTTGCGGCGCTGCTTGTCGGCGCGGCGGAGGCGCGGGCGCAGGGCGGGCCGGAGCGCGGTTTCGACGGCGCCGAGGTCGCCGTTCAGGTGCTCGTGGAGGACGCTCGAGAGACCGCGCCGCGGTTTCTCGGCGTCGTCCATCGCGCGCGCGTCGGGCCGGGCCGCGAGTTCGAGCTCGGCGACGAGCCGATCCAGAACGGGATCTACGTCGTCCAGGGCGAGCTCGACTTCGACGGCGCGCGGATCGTCGGAACCTATGAGCGCTCGACGCCGGGCGTGTTCGTGCGCGCCGATTTCAACGGCTACGTGATCGTCTTCGAGGGCGCCTGCGGCGTCGCCGCGGCCGAGATCGACGTCGAGGCGACGAACATGCTGCTCGAGGAGGAGGACGTCTCGATCGAAGGCGGCGCGCTCAGGATCAACGTGTCGGGCCGCCGCTACGGCCCGGGCGTCCGGTTCGTCGTCGAGGCGACGCCGGCGCCTTGCAATGTCGGCTGAGACGGCGAGGAGGGCCGATGTCGAAGAACGCGGCTGAGAACTATTTCGCGAGCGTGGGCAGCGGCATCGACATCGCCGTGGCCAAGGCGCTCTCGGAACGCAAGACCGCGAAGGCGCTCGGCGATCCGTCGGCGCCGCGGCCGCTAGACGGGCTCGATCGCGACACGGTGGGCGAGATGCTGTCGCTCGCCGGCAACGCGCCCTTTCACCGCCCGGCGCATCCCGAGATCCGCGGCGACGGGCCCAAGGAGCCCTGGCGCGTCCATCTCCTCGACGGCGCGGGTTGCCGGGCGTTCTTGGCCGAGCTCGACGCCGAGGACCATCCGGGCAAGATCGCCGACATGCTCGCCGCGGCCGAGGCGCTGCTCTGCGTGACCTGGTTGCCCGATCCGACCGAGGAGGGCGCGGCGCCGGCGCTCGACGAGCGCAACTCCGAGCATATCGCGGCGACGGCGGCGTTCATCCAGTCCCTCCTGATCGCCGCGACCTCGGCCGGGCTGCCGAACTACTGGTCCTCGGGCGGCGTGCTGCGCAGCCGCAAATATCTCGACAAGCTCGGCGCCGGCCGGCGCGAGCTGCTTCTCGGGGCGGTGTTCCTCTTCCCGCGGGATCTGAGCGGGCTGGAGGTGAAGCCGGGTTCGATGCGCGCGGAGCGCAGCGCGCCCAACGCCTGGGCGCGCTGGGTCGAGATTTAGGCGCGGCGCGCCGATCCGAGACCGACGATCGCGCTCCGTTCGGTGTCGGGACAGTATCGGACGCCGCTAAGCCGCCAGTCTGAATATCGGCGCGGCCTGAGCGCTCGTCGCCGCGCGGCCTTGCGCGTATCCCGCCGCCGCCGTCTCGGGCGGCGCGCCCAGACGCTCGGCGGTCTCGCCCGCCCGCGCCTCGGCCATCGCCTCCTGCATCAGCGATTGCGCCGCCTGGGCGACGCTTCGATCCGCCGACGACGGCTCGACCGGCGCGAGCGCGGCGTCGATCACGACGCGCATCTTGTCGATCGTCGCCTGCGGATCGCCCGGGATCGGCGCGACGTCGATGCTCACCTCGCCGCCGATCGCGTAGCGCCGGCCGTCCGGTCCGGTCTGATACTCGTAGGAAGGCGACCCGGCGTAGCGGCCTCCGACCGCGGCGTGCGCCTGCTCGTGGGCGCGCACCTCGCGGTCGCGGGCCTTCAGCTCGTCGAGCTGAGCTTGCTCGCCCTCCGTCAAATCGGCGAGCGCGGCGCTGTCGCCGTCCCGCTTGTCGGCCGCCGCGGCCGCCTCGGCTTCCGTCCGGTCTTCGGACGGCGCCCGGAGCAGTTCTTGCTCGAGCGCCGCCTTCTCGCCCCGCAGCCGCGCGAGCAGCGATCGCTTCTCGCGGCTGAGCGCCAGCTCGGACGCGCCGGCGTCGCGCGAGAGAGGCCGCCCCTCGCTGTCGACGACGCCCGCCTCCCGCTTCTGCGCCGCCGCCTCCGGCCCCACCGCCGCCGCCCGATCCACCGGACGGAAAAAAATCGCCGTCTCCGGCCCGCCGACTGCGCCGATCATGACGCCGTCCTCCACAGCTTCACCCCTTCCGCGAGTTTGCCATCGAACGCCTGACATCCGGTTGACGGGCGCCGCGAGGCTCGAGCGGATTGCGTCTTCGCAGCGCTCGGCCTACGCCAGAGCCATGACGACTCATCCGACGAGCGGCGAGCCCTCGATTCTCGCCAAGATCAAGGACTACAAGCTCGAGGAGATCGCCTCGCGCAAGGCGACGCGGTCCCTCGCCAGCGTCGAGGACGCCGCCCGAGCGGCGCCGGCGGCGCGCGGCTTCCATGCGGCGCTCGAAGCGGCGATCGCGGTCGACGGCGTCGCGCTCATCGCCGAGATCAAGAAGGCCTCGCCCTCGAAGGGCCTGATCCGCGAGGATTTCGACCCGCCCGCGCTGGCGCAGGCCTATGAGAAGGGCGGCGCGGCCTGTCTCTCGGTGCTCACCGACGGCCCGTCCTTCCAGGGCGCCGACGCCGATCTGACGGCGGCGCGCGAGGCGACGGCGCTGCCGGCGCTGCGCAAGGATTTTCTCTACGATCCCTATCAGGTCGCCGAGGCGCGGGCGCTCGGCGCCGACTGCGTCCTCGTCATCCTCGCCAGCGTCTCGGACGCTCAGGCGGCCGAGCTGGAGGCGGCGGCGATCGAGTGGGGCATGGACGCGCTCCTCGAGACCCATGACGAGGCGGAACTCGACAGGGCTCTCCGGCTCCGCTCGCCGCTCATCGGCGTCAACAACCGCGATCTGCGCACCTTCGAGACCAAGCTCGAGACGACGGAGCGGCTCGCCGCGCGGGTTCCGGCGGGTCGGATGATCGTCGCCGAGAGCGGGATCTTCGCGCCGGCCGACTGGGCGCGGATGGTCCGCGCCGGCGCAAGGGCGGCGCTCATCGGCGAGAGCCTGATGCGCCAAGCGGACGTCGCCGCGGCGACGCCGGCGCTCATCGAAGGCGCGCGGGCGGAGCTCGAGGCATGAGCGAGCTGACGCATTTCGACGCCAAGGGCGCGGCGCATAAGGTCGACGTGACCGACAAGGAGGTCCCGCATCGGATCGCCGTCGCCAAGGGCCGCGTGACGATGGCGCCCGAGACCTTGGCGCGCATCCGCGAGGGCGGCTTCGAGAAGGGCGACGTGCTCGGCGTCGCGCGGCTCGCGGGCGTCTTGGGCGCCAAGAAGACCGCCGATCTCATTCCG
>CAZPTD010000051.1:0-17228 GCA_964588915.1 uncultured Neomegalonema sp.
GGATGACGGCGTCATCCCGGGATGACGGCGTCATCAGCGTTGCGTCCACCTCAACGGATCCCGCTCTAAAGCGGCCGAACGAGCAGGACCCAGTCGCGCGAGCGGCTCCACCAGAGCTCCTTCACCATCATTCGCCGCGCGCGCTCGACGAAGCCGAGGCTCCGATAGAGCGTGAAGGCGGCCTCGTTGCGGTCGGCGACGATGATGCTCTGCTCCGCCGCGCCGGTCGCCCGCGCATAGGTCGCGGACGCGTCGAGAAGGCGGCGCGCCCAACCCTGCCGGCGGCGCTCCGGCGCGACGGCGAGCACGTTGACGTACCAGCTGCCGAGCGCTTCGTTCTCGAGCTCGATCAACGGGCGCTCGAGCGGCGTCACGTCGTCGGTCGGATGCGGCGTCCGGCCGATCGCGTAGCCGAAGAGCGCGCCGATCGCGCCGTCTCTGTCCTCGGCGAAGATGATGTCGCGCTTGCCGATCTTGGCCGCCTGGCGCGCGCGGCCGATCGCCCAGGGATCCCAGCTCTGCGAGGGCTGCGAGGCGGCGGCCTTCGTCCAGAGATAGAGCGGCAGGCCTTCGCCGGCCATGTTGATGAAGGCCGCGAGATCGGCGGCGTCTCTCATCTCGGCGCAGCGCAAGGGCGGATCGAGAAAGTCGGCCAGATCGGCGGTTTCGGCCCAGCTGGCCTGAGCGGCGGAAGCGTTCATATCGATGTCTCCAAATCGCATGTCCCGGCGCGGCGACGCGTCTCGAAGACGGCCGTCGTCGCGCAGCTCGCTCTTAGGAGACGCCGCGCGTAAGATCTGTGCCGCAGAGCACGCCGCGCGGACCGCATGTCGCCGCGCCGCGCCGATCCGGAGGAGCCTCATGGCCGAGAAGAAGAAAGCTGCGCGCAAGGTCGTCATCACCTGCGCGGTGACCGGCGCGATCCACACGCCGTCGATGTCGCCCTATCTGCCGGCGACGCCCGACGCGATCGCCGCGGACGCGATCGCCGCCGCCGAGGCGGGCGCCGCGATCCTGCATCTTCACGCCCGCGATCCGGCCGACGGCCGCCCGACCCAGGATCCGGAGGCGTTCCGGCTCTTCCTGCCGCGGATCAAGCAGGCGACGCCGGCGGTCCTCAATCTCACGTCGGGCGGCAGCCCGCATATGACCGTCGAGGAGCGGATGCGGCCGGCGGCGACGTTCAAGCCCGAAGTCGCCTCGCTCAATATGGGTTCGATGAATTTCGGCCTCTATCCGATGCTCGACCGCTTCAAGGACTTCAAGCACGATTGGGAGCGCCAGCATCTCGAGAAGAGCCGCGATCTCGTCTTCAAGAACACCTTTAGCGACATCGAGACCATCTTGACGATCGGCAACGAGAACGGCACGCGCTTCGAGTTCGAATGCTACGACGTCTCGCATCTCTACAATCTCGCGCATTTCGTCGAGCGCGGCCTGGCCCGGCCGCCGCTCTTCATCCAGACGGTGTTCGGGCTGCTCGGCGGCATCGGCCCGCATCCCGAGGACGTCGCGCATATGAAGCGGACGGCGGATCGGCTCTTCGGCGACGCCTGGCGCTGGTCGGTGCTCGGCGCCGGACGGAGCCAGATGCCGCTCGCCGCGATCGGCGCGGCGCAGGGCGCCAATGTGCGCGTCGGGCTCGAGGACAGCCTTTGGATCGCGCCGGGCGAGCTCGCGCGGTCGAACGCCGATCAGGTGACGAAGATCCGCAAGGTCCTGGAGGGCCTGTCGCTCGAGGCGGCGACGCCAGACGAGGCGCGCGAGATGCTGGACCTCAAGGGCGGAGATCAGGTGGCGTTCTAGCGCGGCCGAGCGCGCCGAGGCCGCCGGCGGAGCGGGATCGCCGGCGGAGCCTCGGAGGACGAACGCCGAGAGGCGAAGTCAGCGGCCCCAGCTGCGGCGCGGGCCGCAATCGACATGAATGAAGTGGTTGCGCGAGTATTTGCCGACGCCGCCGGCGTTGCACGACATCGCCGCCGCGTACATCTGGTTGACCGAGCGCGACTGCAGCGAGACGTCGAGCGCCATGCCGCGCAGATGGAACGAGTTCTTCGCCACGCCGCGACCGTCGCGCCGGAGCCGATCATTGGTCTCGGGGCTGCGATAGCCGGAGATCAGCTGCAGCGATTCGCGCGTGTCGAGCTGCTTGTAGACCGCGGCGGCGAAATCGAGCGCGCGCGGATCGATCGGGCGGATCTCGTCGCGGCGCCAATCGCGCGCGATGTAGTTCAGCTCGTCCAGCGCTTCGGCGATATACTCGCCGTCCGCGAAATAGATGATGTCGAGGCGCTCGCCGGTGCGGCCGTTGTTGATGCGCAGGCGCCTGAAGTCGCCGAGGCCGCGCAGATAGCCGGGCGTCGCCTGCGCGCCGCCGCTCGAGACCGCCGCCGCCGCCGCGCCGGCCGCGCCTACCGCCGCGTAGCCGAGCACCTGCCGCCGTGAGACCGCGGCCTGCGCGTCGCGGAGCAGCGAAGAGGCTCTGAACCGACGATTGTTCTTCCACATGTCGAAACCCCACTCCGAAAAGAACGCTGGGCCCAGCGCGTCGCGCGAGCCCGAATTCCAGCTGTCTTCTCCCCGGGCCGTGTATGGCGGAAAGCAGGCGTAAAGGAAAGTCCCGATACGCCGGCGCAATGCGGCGATCCTGCGTCAGATCCGTCGCAGACGGCCCTTTTAACGGCGCTCGTTCATATTTTGGCGCCGATGTCGCACTACCTATACCTCAGTTCGCCGGCGTTGTCGCCGCATTCGCGTCACTATTGCGGCGTCGTTTGGAGGAAGCTACGCAAACGCGGCGCCAAAGTGGGGCGGGCGCCGAAGGGGCGTTGCAGAGCGGGCGCGGTTCGACGAGCGGCGGCCGACTTCGCGGCGTCGTGATCGCGCGCGGCGCGCGAGTCGTTGTTTTCTGGGCGCCTGCGCGGAATGCGGCGCATGAGAGCGCGGCGGATCGGACGTCTATCGGTTGTTTGGAGGGCGAGATGGCTAATCGGAAGGGGATGGCGACGAATCGGCGCGGCGGGCTCGGCTTGGCGGCCGGCGCGGCGGCGATCGCGCTTGCGGGGAGCGCCTGGGCGCAAGGACAGCCTGAACATCTCGATCCGGCGCTCGGCGGCGTCGCGACGCATGACGCGGCGTCGATTCTGGTCGCCGATCCGGCGGCGGCGGCGCGCATCCGGACGGACGGCGTTGTCGCGCCGCAGCCGGCGACGGCGCTTCAGGCCGCTCTGGCCGACGCGACGCCGGGCGGCGCGCCCTGGGGCCAGGTCTACGCGCGCCGCGGCTTCGAGCCGATCTGGCTCGCGGAGCGCGGCGCCGGCGGCGTCGATTGGGCGAAGGCGGAGGCGCTTCTCGCCGCGGCCCGTGGGGCGGAGGCCCATGCGCTGCCGACCGCGCCTTATCGCGTCGATCATCTCGAGGCGGCCATGGCGGCGGCGCGCGCGAGCGGCCGCGTCGAGGACGCGGCGGCGCTCGAGATCGAGTTCACGAAGCTCTTTCTGCATCTCGGCCGCGACCTCGCGAGCGGCGCGCTCGAGCCGAGCGCGATCCGCAGCTCGCTCGACGTCGCGCCGCCGCGACCGGAGCCGGTTCTTCTGCTCGCCGCGGCGGGATCGTGGCGCGCCGACGAAACCCGCGCCGCGATCGAATCGCTCGCGCCGCAGACCGACGACTACCGCGCGCTGCAGGCGCTCTACGCCGAGCTCAAGCGTCAGCGCGACGCCGGCGGCTGGGGCGCCCCGGCGCCGTCGGACGAGCTCTTGCGGCCGCTCGATCAGGGGCCGCGCGTCGCCGCGCTGCGCACCCGCCTCAAGGCGATGGGCTATCTGCCGCAAAGCGCCGCGGATCTGCTCGATCCGGTCACCGGCGAGGTCGTGTTCGGTCCGATGACCGAGCTCGCCGTGCGCGATTTCCAGGAGCGCCACGGTCTCGAGATCGACGGCGTCGTCGGTTCGGCGACCTTCACCGCGCTCAACACGCCGATCGACGAGCGCATCGCGCTTGTCGCCGTCAATCTCGAGCGGGCGCGCTGGCTGAATTTCGATCTCGGCCGCCGCCATGTCTTGGTCAACATCGCCGGCTTCGAGGCGAAGCTCTTCGAGAACGACGCCGTGATCTTCCAAACCGACATCGTCGTCGGCACGCGGCGCCATCAGACGCCGGAGTTCAGCGACGAGATGACCCATGTCGTCGTGAACCCGACCTGGCACGTGCCCTACAGCATCGCGACCGAGGAGCTTCTGCCGCAGCTGCAGGACAATCCCGGAGCGTTGCAGTCGCGCGGCTTCGCGGTGGTCGGCCAGGGCGGCGGCCGCGTCGATCCTTGGACGGTCGACTGGTGGAGCCTGTCGGAGAGCTACTTCCCGTATCGGCTCCAGCAGGGACCGGGACCGGGCAACGCGCTCGGCGGCGTGAAGTTCATCTTCCCGAACCACCACGCCGTCTATCTGCACGACACGCCGGCGCGGAGCCTCTTCCAGGAGGCGGTGCGCGCGTTCAGCCATGGCTGCATGCGCGTCGCCGACCCGGTCGGCTTCGCGGAGGTGATCCTCGGCGTGCAGCATTCGGATCCGCTCGGCTATTTCTACGAGCTGCGCAGCCGCGGCAGCGAGGTCTATGTCTCGCTCGACAGGCCGGTGCCGGTGCACATCACCTACCGGACGATCTGGGTGGACGACGCGGGCGTTCTGCAGATCCGCCAGGACATCTACGGCCGCGACGCCGAGATCTTCGAGGCGCTGCGCGGCCTCGGCTATTCGGCCTGAGGTCGGAAGCGAGGAGAAGCTCTGGCCAACGCTCTAAGCGCGCGCTATGGACCCTGTCGCGGCGATTGTCGCGCCGCGACGAACAGGGGTGGGTCAGGTGTCGGTCGAGAGCGGGTCGGCGATGGTGATGACGGTGGCCGAGGTCGCCGCCGGGCTCGGGCTCGAAGCCGTCGGACGCGTCGACATCGCGCTGCGCGGCGTCGCGCGGCCGGACGAGGCGGGCGAGGACGACCTCGCGCTCGCCATGGATCCCAAATACCTGCCGGCGCTCGCGAAGGGCGCCGCGCGCGCCGCGGTGACGCCGCCCGACGTCGATTGGGCGGCGCTCGGGCTCGAGGCGGCGATCTTCGCGCCGCGGGCCCGCTTCGCGATGGCGGGCGTCACGCGGCTGTTCACGCCGGAGCGCCGCCCGCGCCCGGGCGTCCATCCGAGCGCGGTCGTCGAAGAGGGCGCCGAGATCGACCCGAGCGCGTCGATCGGACCGCTGGTGGTCGTCGGGGCCGGCGCGAAGATCGGGCCCGAGGCGGAGATCGCGAGCGCCTGCGTGATCGGCGACCGCGCCGCGATCGGGGCGGGGACGCGCCTTCTGCCGGGCGTTCGGATCGGCCATGACGCGCGGATCGGCGCGCGCTGCATCATTCATCAGAACGCGGTGATCGGCTCGGACGGCTTCTCTTTCGTCACGCCCGAGCCCGGCAGCGTCGAGAGCGCGAGGGCCGCGGGCGTGGTCGACATCGGCGCGGAGAATCGGGTCTGGGCGCGGATCTCGTCGCTCGGCTCGGTGACGGTCGGCGACGATGTCGAGATCGGCGCCGGGACGGCGGTCGATCGCGGCACGGTGACCGACACGCGGATCGGCGACGGCGTCAAGATCGACAATCTGGTGCAGATCGGCCACAATGCTTCGATCGGCGAGAACAGCCTGATCTGCGGACAGGTCGGCATCGCCGGCAGCGTGGAGATCGGCGCGCGGGTGGTTCTGGGCGGCCAGGCCGGCGTTGCGGACCATGCGAAAATCGGCGACGACAGCGTCGTTATGGCCGCCACGGCGGTCTCGGGCGCCGTCAAGCCGCGCAGCGTGCTCGGCGGCGTGCCGGCGGCGCCGCGCGAGGAGGCGATCAAGATGCATATGAGCCTGCGCCGGCTTCCGCGTGCGCTCGAGGAGCTTGCCGAGTTAAAAAATCGCTTTTCTCAGAACGAGCCAAGCGGTTAAACGGTCGGAGCGCGACGGGGCGGCGCTTTTCAGGGCGACGCCTCGGCGCGGACGTTGGGCGCGCTCGGTCCTTTGGGTCGAAGCGAGAGTTATCAGGCGGGTCTGCCGGTGAAATTTACAGACGAGGAAATCGAGCGGAAGGTCATCGACATCGTCGCGGAGCAGACGATGGTCGACAACAAGGTGGTGACCATTTCCTCGACGCCGGAAGAGCTGGGAATCGACAGTCTCGGCCTGGTCGAGATCGTATTCGCGATTGAGGAAAATTTCGACGTCTCGGTGCCGTTCAACGCGAACGACCCGTCGACGTCGGGCTTCGATATTTCGTCCGTAGGGTCGGTCGTCGCCGGCGTTAAGAAACTGATCGAGGAGCAGCACGGCGCATAGCGCGGTCGCGCGGCGGATTCGGGCGCCGGCGCCTCTGCGCCGTCCCGGCCGCGAACGCGGTCGCGATCATGGGCGGGCTCTGCCCCTCTTGCAGGAGATGACATGACGCGACGCGTGGTTGTGACCGGCCTCGGCGTGGTTTCCGCCCTTGGCGTCGGCGCGGCGCGGCATCTCGAGGGCCTGCGCGAAGGGCGCAACGGCATCCGGCCGATCCAGCGCATCGACTCCGAACTGCTCGGGATCAAGATCGCCGGCGAGGCGATCGACTTCGAAGGCGCCGAGCTGTTCGAGAAGGCCGAGATCACGTTCCGCGACCGCGTCACGCAGATGGCGGTCCACGCCGGGCGCGAGGCGGTGAAACAGGCCGACTTCAAACCGGCGGAGAGCGAGACGACGCGGGTCGGCGTCGTGATCGGCTGCTCGATGGGCGGCATGCAGACGATGGACGACGGCTTCCACGACGTCTACGCCAAGGGGCGCTCGCGCATCCATCCGTTCACCGTGCCGAAGCAGATGCCGAACGCGCCGGCGAGCCATCTCAGTATGGAGTTCGGCCTGCGCGGCCCGGCCTGGGCGGTCACCACCGCTTGCGCCTCGTCGAACCACGCCCTCGGCCAGGCGCTGCATCTCATCCGCAGCGGCGGCGCCGACGCGGCGTTGGCCGGCGGCGCGGAGGCGGGCCTCACCTTCGGCGTGATCAAGGCCTGGGAAGGGCTGCGCGTGATGTCGCGGGACGCCTGCCGCCCCTTCTCGAAGACGCGCAACGGCATGGTGCAGGGCGAAGGCGCCGCGGTCTACGTGCTCGAGACGCTGGAGCGGGCGAAGGCGCGCCGCGCGCCGATTCTCGCGGAGATCGTCGGCTTCGGCATGACGGCGGACGCCTACGACATCGTGCAGCCGAGCCAGGACGGCGCCGAGCGGGCGATGGCGGCGGCGCTGGCCGATGGCGGCCTCGCGCCGGAAGAGGTCGGCTACGTCAACGCGCACGGCACGGCGACGACGGCCAACGACAAGACCGAATGCGCCGCGATCCGCGGCGTCTTCGGCGCCCACGCCGACAAGCTTTCGGTATCCTCGACGAAATCGATGCACGGACACTGCATCGGCGCCGCCGGCGCGATCGAGTTCGCGTCCGTCGTCATGGCGCTCAGAGACGGCGTGATCGCGCCGACGATCAATCGCGACGTGCCGGATCCGGACTGCGATCTCGACGTCACGCCGCACGAGGCGCGCGAGCGCGTGGTCGACGCGGCGATCTCGAACTCCTTCGCCTTCGGCGGGCTCAACGCCGTCGTCGCGGCGCGGCGCTGGACCGGCCGCTGAGGCGGATCGCCGCTCGGCGCTACGCGTCGCCGCCCGAGAGCTGGGAATGTCCGCGCTCGCGCAGCTCGGCGATGTGACGGTCGTAGTCGCGGAAGGCGAGCATGCGGAAAAGCAGCCCGAGCGCGATCAGGGCGACGCCGCCGCCGATGAGCAGAAGCATTTGCTCGAGACCGCCGGACGATCCGATCGTCTCGGTGCGCTCGATCAGAAACTGACGGATGAACTGTAGAATGACGGCGCCGCCGGTGTAGAGGCAGACGATGAGCAGGGCCGACCAAAGCGCGCCGCTCATTCGGCGCGGACGCGGGATGATGACGAACTGCGCGCTCGGCCGGCGATGGAGCAGCTCGGCGACGGCGTTGAGTTCGTCGGCGCGGTCGGCGACTTCCGCCTCGATGCGCGCATACATGATCTGCAGCTCGCGTCGCCGATCGGGATCGTCGACGATCGATTGGGCGCGCTTCAGCCGCTCGAGGAGGTCGAGGCTCTCGGAAAGCGCCTGGCGGCTGGCGGCGGTCGCATCGGACGCGCTGCGCGTGAGCCGCGCCGCGATCCAAGAGGCGAGACCGGAATAGACGATCAGCATGAGGATGAGACCGCCGTCGATGCCGTCTAGAAAGTTGTCCATATCGCAATCCCTTCAGCGCCGCGCCGCGGCGGCGCCGTCCCGTTTCGCCGCGTCGCCTGCTTCCCGCCCTATGCGCATTCATCCGCGCTCGGTCCAGTTTGTCGATGACGAGAACGATTGAAAGCGCCGCCTATGAGGCGGCGGCGCGACTTCGGTCGGCCGGCGCGCCGGAGCCGGAGCGCGACGCGCGGCTGCTCGCGCGATGGGCGGCGGGCCTCGACGCGACCGGCTTCGCGGACCGTCGGCTCGAGCCGATGGCGTCCGAGGCCTGGGCGCGGCTGGAGACGGCGATCGCCGAGCGGGCGGCGCGGCGGCCGGTGAGCCATATCGTCGGCGCGCGCGTCTTTTTCGGCCGCTCCTTCCGCATCGACGGCCGCGCGCTCGACCCGCGGCCGGAGAGCGAGACGCTGGTGGCGGCGGCGCTCGCCTTTCTCCATCCGGACCGCGCCGCGCCGCGCGTGCTCGATCTCGGCGTCGGCTCGGGCGCGCTTCTCTTGAGCGTGCTCGCCGAGCGTCCGGCGGCGCGCGGTCTCGGGATCGACGTCTCGACGGCGGCGCTCGGGCTCGCTGCGGAGAACGCCGAGCGGCTCGGTCTCGCCGAACGCGTCGAGCTGCGGCGCGGCGATTGGCTCGACGGCGTCGCGTCGCGCTTCGACGCCGCGCTCTGCAACCCGCCTTATATATCGGAGGCGGAGCTCGAGGCGCTGTCGCCGGAAGTGCGACGGCACGATCCGATCGAAGCGCTGACGCCGGGCGCGGACGGGCTAGCGATCTATAAACTCTTGGCGCCGAAAATCGGCGCTGTTCTCGCGCCGAACGGAGCCGCGTTCTTCGAGGTCGGGCGCGGCCAGGCGGGCGCCGTCGCCGCGATTTTCGCCGCCTCGGGCCTTAAAACGGCGATCGAGGTCGATCTCGGCGGCGTCGAACGCGTCGTTCGGGTCGTAAACGACGACGCAGCGGGCGCTTGAGGGCTTTTTTCTTGGTTTCAGGGATGGAAAGCGCTATGATGGTTTTGTAGGACGAAGAGCGGGTCCCTGGCGAAACTGTCGAGGGCGCGCATCAGCGGCGCGGTGTGGATAAGCGGGGCGCGAGGCCTCCAATTCGCTGGCGTCATTTGATCATTCCGACTTTCTTTTTTCAAAGCGCGACGCGGCCTGCGTCGGGCGCTCGGGCTAGAAAACGCCCGCCGAAGCTCAAAGCGGAGCAGTATGAGACAGTCCCCAAAACAGAACCGCGCCCGCAACAAGAACGGACGCAAAGCGAATGGACCGTCGCTGAACCGGGTCTACGAGAGTTCCGGTCCCGAGGGAAAAGTGCGCGGCACGCCGCAGCAAATAATCGAAAAGTATCTTTCTCTAGCGCGCGATAAGGCGACGGCGGGCGATCGCGTCATGTCGGAGAGCTTTCTGCAGCATGCGGAGCATTACGTGCGCATCCTCGGCGTCGCGCAGGCCGCGCATGCGGGCGGCGGAAGGCGCGAGGATCCGGACGCGAACGACGCCGAATTCGAGTCGGAGGCCGAGCACGAGGGCGCGGAGCGCGCCGAAGCGAGCGGAGCGCAGACGCCGGCGCTCGCGGTGATCGGCGAAGGCGGCGATGAAGGGCGCACCGACATCGTCGAGACGCCGGAGAACGTGGCCGCGGATCGTCGCGCGACCCGGCGGCGCGGCGACGAGGATGAAGACGCGCCGCGCCGTCGGCGCCGGCCGCAGCGTCGTCAGAACCGCGGGGCTTCGGAATCCGAGGGCGACGGCGCCGATCGCGAGGGCGGCGAAGCGGGCGGCGGACAGCGCGCCGCGGCGCGTGAGGCCGATGCGGGACCGGACAGCCTGCAGGAAGTCGGCGGCGCCGCCAACTGAGCGGACCGCGCGCTGGGCGACCGGCGCAGGCGACGCGTCGCCTATGACCGGCGCGACGACCAGATCCGCGCGAGGCGGGCGAATTCTTCCGGAGAGAGCGTCTCGGCGCGCCGGGTGGGCTCGATGTCCGCCGCCGCCAGAAGCGCTTCGCCGCCGAGCCCGGCGAGGCTCCGGCGCAGCATCTTGCGACGTTGTCCGAAGGCCGCGGCCGTCACCGTTTCGAGCGCTTCGAGCGCGCAGTCGAGCTTCGGCCTCGGCGCCGGCGTGATTCGAACGACCGCCGAGACGACCTTCGGCGGCGGCGTGAAGGCGCGCGGCGACACGTCGAACAGGATCCGCGCCTCCGCCCGCCAGGCGGTCAGCACCGCGAGCCGCCCATAGGCCGGTTCGCCGACCCGAGCGGCGACCCGCTCCGCGACCTCCTTCTGCAGCATGACCGTGGCGCGGCGCCACCACGGCGCATGCGTCGATGCGCCCGGACGGCCGTCGGCGCGGAGCCAGCGGACGATGAGCTCGGTGCCGATGTTATAGGGCAGATTGGCGACGATCTGCGCCGTCTCGTCGCCCAGAAGCGCCGCGGCGTCGATCTCGAGCGCGTCGCCATGCACGACCTCCAATCGGCCCGGCCAGCGCGCGGCGATCTCGGCGAGCGCCTCGAGGCAGCGCGCGTCGCGCTCGATCGCGACGACGCGCCGAGCGCCTTCGAGCAACAGAGCGCGCGTGCGGCCGCCCGGCCCGGGACCGATTTCGACGACCGTCTCGAGCGGCGCGGCGCTGCGGGCGATGCGCCGTGTGAGATTGAGGTCGAAGAGGAAGTTCTGTCCGAGCGACTTCTTGGCGGTGAGGCCGATCCGCTCGATCACCGCGCGCAGCGGCGGCAGCCCGTCCGCCGCGCCCTGAGGCGCGTCGTCGCCGCTCACGCCGCGCCGTCCGACGCCGGCTCGGGCGCCGTCACTGCATCTGCGTGATCAACGCGTTGCGCCGCAACTCTCCGACATAGCTGGCGGAGATGCGCTCGCCTTTCTGCTGGCGAAGAGCGGCGACGATCCGATCGCGGTTCGCCGCGCCGGCGCGATCGACGCCGCAGACCATGATCAGGTGCACGCCGACATTCGAGCGGATCGGCTCGGTGATCTCGCCGACATCGAGCGTCGTCACCTGCTCGCGCACCGGCGGCGGCATCTGATTCACCTGCGTCTGGCCGATATCGCCGGATGGCGGCCCGAGCGACTGCGCCATGTTCAGCACCGTCTCGCAGCTGGTCATGGCCGTGCGAACTTCCTGAACGCGGGCCATCGTCTCCTCGACTTGGGACTGCGGCGCGTTCTGCTCCAGGCGAACGACGATCTGCGCCAAGGCGTAGACGTCCTCGTCGCTGGCCGTATTGGACAGCGCCGCCTCGATCTCGATCTCCGACGGGTCGAGGCTGTCGCCGTAGCGGCCGCGGATGATCTTCGTCCAGGCGAGCTCCGCGCGCAGCTGCCGCTCGAACGCCCAGCGCTCGATGCCGGCGCTCTCCATCGCCCCGAGAAGCTGCTCTGCGGTGATGTTGTTGTTGCGCGCGATCTGTCCGATCGCCTGCGCGACCTCGTCCGCGGTCACCTCGACGCCGAGACGCGCGGCCTCCTGGAGCTTCAGCGCGTCGTCGATCAGCGCCTCGGCGGCCCGGGAGCGCGCGTTGGGCACGTCGCGTCCGGCGCCGAAGGCGAGAAGTCGAGCCCGTTGGTCGACATCGACATTGGTGATGATGTCCTCGTTCACCGTGACGACGATCTCGGCCGTCTGGGCGACGGCGCTCGGGGGCTGGGCGAGCACGCCCGCGATGCTGGTCGCGGCGATGAGAGTGAATGCGGCAAGGGCGGATCGAAACGCGCTCGGCATCGCAAAGGGCCTCCAGTACCAATCGGCGTCGCGCCGCGGCGCCGGCGGGTTTGACGTCCGACGCCCGCGGCGCCGCGGAAACTAAGCAAGATTGCGGAGAATTGACAGACCCATTCGGCGAGAAGTGGCGACGCGGCCGCGTTTGCGATCGGGAGAATGCTTCGCCTCGGCGGGCGTCGAGCCTGCTTCGGCGCGATCCAACGCCTCGGCGGCTCTAACCGTCAATTCCGATCAGTCGAATGGAGAGGTCGACGCTCGTCCCCGCGGGCGCGTCCTCGACCGAGTTGAAGCGCCGCGCGACGCTGAAGTTCACCTCGAGACATTCGTCGAGATAGCGCAGTCCGCCGCCGGCGCTGACATAGCGGCCGTCTCCGAAGTCGCGCCGGACATTGCCGCTGACGGTCCAATACTGCGTCAAGTCGAACTCGGCCTCGAGATAGCCCTCGGTTCGGTCGTCATCGGCCTCGATGGCGGGATCCGCTTCGAGATGCACGTAGGCGCCGCTCAGGCGCAAGCGCTCCACGGGCTGCAGCGAGGCGTAGACCTCGTTGCGCTCGAGCGTGGCGTTGTCGGAGACCCGGAAACGATGCGCGACGTCGAAATACCGGGAGTCCGCGACGCGCCAGTAGCCGACGAAATCGGACACTTCGTCGCTCAGCCCCGAGCTTTCGGAGAAGACGTCCGTTTCGCGCAAGCGGAAGGATTGGCCGAGCGCGACTTCGACGTCCAAGCCGTCGCGGCCGTCGCGCGCGTAACGCGCGCCGAGCGTCGCGCGCGGCCCTTCTTCCCATCGATCGAGGCCGGTCACGCGCTCGACGGCGAAGATCGACAGCTCGTCCAGCTCGAAGTCCTGGCTGTCTTCGTTGGCGAACTCGGTCGGATCGTCGCCGCCATAGGGCGTGACGACGACCACGCCGATCGGCTCGATCACGTGGGTCGCCTCGTCGGTGACGAGACCGAGCGGATAGCGCGTCGTGACCGCGGCGAGCGGCAGCACCCGGCCCCGTCCGCCGTCGTCGATCGTGTCGTCGTCCTGAATGGCGTAATAATCGCCGCGGATCGAGGCGGTGGCGTCGAAAACGACGCCGCCCGGCGTCACGTAGCCGCGCTCCCACGCCGCTTCGGCGGAGACGCGGCCGACATCGCGGCCCGACGTGCGCTGGAGCCACAAAGCGTCGCCGCGCAGCGCGATGGCGCCGCCGACGACC
This sequence comes from uncultured Neomegalonema sp., assembly GCA_964588915.1. GTDB lineage: Bacteria > Pseudomonadota > Alphaproteobacteria > Rhodobacterales > Rhodobacteraceae > JALEGB01. The sequence continues at coordinate 13,263 of CAZPTD010000051.1, forward strand.
GGCGCGTCGAAATATCTCTCGGCGTCGACATGCGGCAGGATCTGCGGCAGCTCGCCCGCGAACTCGTCCTCGCGGAAGCTCTGATAGCGCACGCCTTCGGCCGAGACGAAGCCGTCGTCATCGAAGCGTTCGACATAGACGCGGGTGGTCGCGCGGTCGGTGCTATTGAAGTCGTAGCGCCGGAGATACGTGTCGTCGGAGGCGATGAGCGCGTCGAAGCCGGCGAAATACTCGCTGCCGAGATGGACGCGGCCGTCGCCTTCGAAGTGGCCGCGGAAGCCGCGCTCGAGCGGATCGTCGCTCCAGGTCGCGCTGCCGGCGAGGGTGAACCGGCCGTACTCCTCGAGCGCCCGATACTCGCCGGCGAGGATCGGGTTCTCCTCGGTGTAGAGAAAGGCCGTCGCGGTCAGGTCGCGGTTGCTCGCGATCGCCCAGTAATACGAGATCGACGTTCCGAAGCCGAGTTCGTCGCTGTTGCTGAAGCCGGGCGTCAGGAAGCCGGACTGACGCGTGACGGTCGGATCGGCGTGGCTGAACACCGGCAGCCAGGCGACCGGCACGCCGGCGACCTCGAAGGTCGCGTCTTCATAGGTGATCTCGCGCGCGGTCTCGTCATGGACGATGCGGCGCGCGCGGATGCGCCAGAGCGGCGTCGGATCATCGGCGCAGACGTGGCAGGGGCTGTAGACGGCCTTCGAGAGGGCCGTGATTTCGCCATCGACGCGGCGGCCTTCCACGGCGGCCATGCGGCTCTGCCCGTCGGCCATGACCGCGCGCGCGCCGCGAATGAGGCCGTTGCGGATCTCGGTGTCGAACTCGGCCTCGTCGGCGACGATGATCGAGCCGTCCGGATTGATGACGGTGATGTCGCCCTGAGCGGAGATCCGATTCGATCGCGCGTCGTACACGATCGCGTCCGCCCGCAGGATTCGGCCGGCGTAGAAGATCTCGACATTGCCGGAAGCGCGGACGATGCCGGTCTCGCTGTCGTAGCTGATGTTGTCCGCCTCGAGGCTCGCGGCGTCGGCGAGAACGTCGTCGCCGAGACCCGCGGCGTCGCGGACGCGTTCTTCATTGCTCTGCGCGACGGCGGAACCGGGCGCGGCGGCGAGCGCCGCCACGACGACGGCGACCGAAGCCGTGAGCGCGGGAATCGCGCGGAACGCCTTCACGGAAGCAGCGGCGCTGGGTTCGACCGTCGCATTCTCGACCGTCGTCAGAACCGCTTTGCGACCGAAAGACGCCATCGATCCCTCCTCGATTAGCGGCCGCGCCACGCGACCCGCCACAGCTCCGCCCCCCGGCCATGAGGCCTCCGGGCCCTGGAGCGCCGGCGGCGCGATTCTCCGCCCGCCTCGCCTGATCGTTTCGGAAGCCGAAGCCTCCGATCTCGCCCATGATCGGATCCGCCAGCGATTCTCGCCGATCCGCCCCGACCCCTCGATCAATTTACCCGTCTTCGAACTGCAGGAGCAAGCCCGCCGCAAATAACAAAGCGGCGAAGGGCGGCCCCCATGCCGCAGCCACGGGGTCGATCACCCCCGAACCGGCTAAAGCCTGCGCGATATCTAACAAAAAATACACCACGAATCCGGTCAACGCCGCGTAAAGAGCCATTATCCCGAGGCCGCCGAAGCGCACATGCCGCATCGAGAAGGCCGCGCCGAGCAGCGCCATCGCGGCGAAGACGAGCGGCGTCGCCAAGGCGGCGTTGAAGTAGAGCAGATGGCGGCGCGCCGAGAAGCCCTGGCCCTCCAGCGTCGCGATGAAGCTCGGCAGCCGCCAGAAGGAAATCGTCTCCGGCGCGGCGAGGCTTTCGACGATCTGCTCCGGCGTCATATACGCGTCGAACTCGTGGAAGCCGCGCGTCCGGCCGATCACGCCGGCGTCCGAGAACTCGTGGATGACGACGTTCTGGAACTTCCAGGTCGCCTGCGCCTGCTCGAGCCGGGCGGTCTCGGCGTCGATGCGCTGCACGAGCGCGCCGCGATCCGCGAATTCGAGCACCATCACGCCGGTCAGCACGAGCCCGGAGCCGTCGAAGTTGCTCCGCCTTCCGTGGATCACCTTCTGGCCGAAGCCGTCGCCTTCTCTCAGCCACAGGCCTTCGTCGGAGACGTCGACGAGCGCGCCGTCCTCGTTGAAGAGCCGCGCGGCGCTGCGTTCGGCGTGATCGAGCATCCAGGCCGAGAGCGGATTGTAGATCGTGGTCACGAAGGCGCCGATGAACGCGGCCGCCGCGATCACCGGCGTCGCCAAGCTCCATCCGGAGAGGCCGGAGGCCCGGGCGACGACGAGCTCGGAGGAGCGGGCCAAGCGCGCATACGTCCACATGGCGGCGAGCATCATCGCGTAGGGCGCCGCCTGGATGGAGATCGACGGCGCGCGGAGCGCCGCCAGTCCGAGGATCGTGAAGAAGCTGACATCGAGATCCGGTCCCGCCCGACGCGTGAGCTCGAGCGATTCGAAGAGGATCGCGAGCGAAAGGACGCCGAGGAAGACGAAGAGCGTCGCCGTGGCGAAGCGGCGCGCGATATAGAGGCGGATGATCATGGCCCGCGCCTCTGCGGCCGCCGCGGCGCCGGCAGCGCGGCGCGCGGTCGCCCCTGACGCGCCGGCGCGCCGGCCGTCCGCGGATCGGTCGACGGCGCCGCCGGTCCGAGGCGGGTGGGCCCGCTCGACGACCCCGCTCGGAAGCCCGAGCGCGTCAGGAAATACGCCGACGCCGCGATGACCCCGAGCGGCGCGAGATACATGAGCGGCCAGAGCTCCGGCGTCGCGCTGACCGCGTTCTTCGCGGCGAAGCCGACCAGCCGAGCGGCCATGGCGACGGCGAGGGCGGCGGCGACGGCGCGTCCCATGCCGCGGCGCGAGAACGCCGCCGCGAACATCGCCGCCGCCGCCGCCAGCGGCATCGCGAGGCCGTAGAGCGGCGCGCTCAGCTGCTCGTGCCCCTCCGAGACGAACCGTCCGACGTCGCGCTCGGTCGGCGCGTCCTCGGGCGACGGATCGATCAGCTCGTAGAAATAATACTCGGACGGCTTGCGCAGCCGTCCGCCGTCGGCGTCGATCAGATCCGTCATGTCGAAAAAGAACTGCTCGAAACCGAATTGCTGCAGCGACTGCGCGCCGGTCGACTGCTGCAAGAGCCGCTGCGCCTCGACATCCGCCATCGCGAGAAACGGTCCTTGCGCGTCCTCGCCCTCGCCGCGGCGGGGCACGATCTGCGCGCGGCTCGCGAGAAAGGTGGTCGGCGTCTGCTCCGGCTCTCCCTCGACCGTTCGCGCGTCGTGGAGCAGCAGGTCGACCATCTGGCCGTCGGAGGTCACCTCGCCGACGAAGACGGTGACGCCGTCGGTCGGGAACAGAAAGCGGCCTTCGCGGATGAGGCCGCCCGCGAGATCGGCGCGCACCTCCGCGATGCGGTTGCGGAAGCTCTGGGCCGAGGACGGCATGAGATAGAGCGTCACGAAGCTCAGAACGAGGACGAGGCCGACGCCGAGAGCGACGATCGGGCGCGCCAGCCGGGCGCGGCTCGCGCCGCCGGCGAGGGCGGCGATGATCTCGCTCTCGCTGATCATGCGGTTGAGGGCGTAGACCGTCGCCATCGTCGCCGCGAAGGGCAGCACGATCGAGAGCGCGAAGGGCAGGCGCAGCGCGGCGAGCTCGAGCAGGACCTGAGCGCCCTGGCCGTTGCTGACGACGATGTCGATGACCTGCAGCGACTGCGAGAGCCAGATGATTCCGGTCAGAACCAGCATAAAGAACCCGAGCGGCCCGAGTATCTGTCGCAGAATATAGCGTTCGAGGGTCTGCATCGGGCTCCTGTTCCTCTCGCCGAGGCCGGCCTTTTAGCGAGCGTCGCGCGGGCGGGAAAGGGCGGAGTCGCGCGCGGGCCCCCCGAAGCCCGGACGGGGGGCGCCGGGGGCGCGGGGGGGGGGGGGGCGGGGGGTGGGGGGGGGGGGG
>CAZPTD010000052.1:0-17214 GCA_964588915.1 uncultured Neomegalonema sp.
CGTGCGGCGAACCGGCCCTGGATCCCGGACAAGCCTGCGGCTTTCCGGGATGACGCCGTCATCCCGGGATGACGGCGTCGTCAGCGTTGCATCCGCCTCAACAGATCCAGGACGCTAGAACGTCGGCGGCGTGCAGGCGCTGACGATCACGCAGGTCTCGCCGAACGGATTGCGGAACCGATGCGGGATGCGGCTGTCGAAGCAATAGGCGTCGCCGGCGCCGAGCACCTCGCGCTGATCGCCGACCGTGACCTCGATCTTGCCCTGAATCACGACGCCGGCCTCCTCGGCCTCATGCGCATAGAGCTCGTCGCCCGTGTCGGCGCCCGGCGCGTAGGCCTCGTGCAGCATCTGGATCGACCGCCGCGTCACGTCGCCGACCTGCCGGTAGCAGATCGAGGCGGCGCCGTTGGCCGGATCGCCCGGCGGCGTGATCTCGCGCAGCTCGCCGGCGCGGAAGAACACCTTCTGCTCCGCCTCTTCTTCGATGCTGAAAAACTCGGCCAGCGTGACCGCCAATCCTTCCAAGACCTTCTTGAGCGACGACACGGACGGACTGGTTTGATTCTGCTCGATCAGCGAGATCATCCCGTTGGTCACGCCGCTTTTCGCCGCGAGCTCGCGCTGCGACATTCGCTTGGCCTTCCGCAGCGTCCTGAGGCGCGCTCCAAGATCCATCGTCGTTCCCGTCCTCCCATCGCCGGGCGCCGGCGCGGCCCCGGGCGCTCGATATTTTATTCGATTTGATCAAGATCCTAAACGTGCTAAGCCGCATCGGTCAAACCGTTTAAAAAATTCAACGAGCGCGAGACGACCTGCCAAGAGGAGCCAGGACATGACGAACGCAGAGCTGCTGGAGCGCCGCGCCAAGGCGGTGCCGCGAGGCGTCGCGACCTTTGCGCCGATCTTCGCGGACAAAGCGGAGAACGGCGAGATCTGGGACGTCGAGGGACGCCGCTTCATCGATTTCGCGTCCGGCATCGCGGTGACCAACACCGGGCATCGGCATCCGAAGGTGATGGCGGCGGTCGAGGCGCAACTCGGCCGCTTTACGCACACCGCATTCCAAGTCGTCGCCTATGAGAGCTATGTCGCGCTGGCCGAGCGCCTCAATAGGCTCGCGCCGATCGCCGACGCCAAGTCGATCTTCTTCACCACCGGCGCCGAGGCGACCGAGAACGCGGTCAAGATCGCCCGCGCGCATACCGGCCGGCCGGGCGTGATCACCTTCACCGGCGGCTTTCACGGCCGGACGATGATGACCATGGCGATGACCGGCAAGATCGCGCCCTACAAGACCAAGTTCGGCCCGCTGCCGGCCGGCGTCTTTCACTGCCCGTTCCCGATCGAGCATCACGGCGTCTCGGAGGAGACGGCGCTGCGCATGCTGGATCACGTCTTCAAGGCCGATTGCGCGCCCGACCAGACCGCGGCGATCGTCATCGAGCCGGTTCAGGGCGAGGGCGGCTTCTACGTCACGCCGAAGGGCTTCATGAAGCGGCTGCGCGAGATCTGCGACGCGCATGGGATCTGCCTCGTGGCCGACGAGGTGCAGACCGGCTTCGCGCGCACCGGCCGCCTCTTCGCCATCGAGCATTACGACATCGAGCCCGACCTCATTCCGATCGCCAAGGCGCTCGGCGGCGGGCTGCCGATCTCCGGCGTCATCGGCAAGGCCGAGATCATGGACGCGCCGGATCCGGGCGGCCTCGGCGGCACCTATGGCGGCAGCCCGCTCGGCTGCGTCGCCGCGCTGGCGGTGCTCGACGCGATCGAGGAGGAGGGGCTCTGCGCCCGGGCGACGCGGATCGGCGAGCGCATCGTCGCGCGGATCGAGGAGGCGAAACGGTCGAACGCGTCGCGGCCGATCGGCGACGTGCGCGGCCTCGGCGCGATGGTCGCCTTCGAGACGGTCAAGGAGCGCGGCGGGCACGAGCCCGATCCGGACGCCGCCAAGGCGGTGACGATGAAGGCGCTCGAGCACGGGCTGATCGTTCTGACCTGCGGCTATTACGGCAACACGGTGCGCGTCCTGGCGCCGCTCACGATCGAGGACGACCGCCTCGACGAGGGGCTCGAGCTCCTCACCGCGTCGCTCCGGCGCGAGGTCTGAACGGCGTTGCGTCCACCTCGACAGATCCTGCGCTAATCGCCCGACGGCGTGACCACGGTGCGCGCGCCTTCCTCGAACGCGTCGAGCGAGAGCGGCCATTCGGTCCCGGGCCAGAGCAGGTTCAGCTTGCCCTGGCGCGGGCGATAGGCGGCCGTGTAGAGCGTGCCGAAGCCCGCGTCGAACGCCGTCGAATAGAGCGGCGGCTTGAGGAAATGGGCGACGAACTTGTCCTCAGGCTCGCGATGCAGCGACAGCCGGTGGAGCAGGAACCGCTCGCGCTGGACCGTCGCGGTGAAGCGGGCGTGGCTCGACCACTCCACCCGCTCCTGGTGGTTGGTCGCGACCGCCGCATGGGTGATCAGCGTCGGTCGGTCCGGCGCGAGATAGGCGGTCAGATACTTGCGCGCCGCGTCGACCACGGTGACGTTGTAGCTCATATGCGAGGGCACGCGCTCGAGCGCGGCGCCGGCCTCCTCGGCCGTGTCGCAGGTCTCGAGAACGTAGCGCAGGATGATCGGAACGCCGAAGCCCTCGCCGATCTCGCGCCGTCCGCCGAAGGTGAGCGACACCGCCAGCCCGGCGTCGTTCACGCCGTCGACGAGGCCCCAAAGCCCGTCGCTCGAGCCCATCACCGCGCGGCGCATCCATTTCGAGCGCAGCACGACGGCGTCGAAGGCCGACGGGCTGTAGTCGTAGTTGCGCACGAGCAGCGGCTCCTCGCCGGTCCAGATCGCCTGGCTGCAGCCCGAGAGGTAGGGCGGCGGGCGATAGAAGCTGAGAAAGCGCGCCTCGGCGTCGCCGCCGCCGGCGAGCTGGCAGAGCCGCTCGTAGAGCGGGCCGAGCTCGGGCATGTGCCGCTCGAGCGCGCGCTTGCACTCGATGAAGGTCGGCCGCGCGGCCGCGCCTTCGCGCAGCCACCATTGCCGGTATTGCGGCCAGTAGCTCTTGAAGAGCCCGGCCCATTTCGCGCCCGGCCGCTCTTCGGATATCGCTCGGAAGAGAAGTTCCATGCGGCGTTCCTAGTCGATTGGCCGAAAGAGGAGGAGCCCTTTTCGTCGTCATTCCGCGCGCCCGGCGGCGCGCGGTCCCGCGTTGCGGACGCGGCTCCCGAAGTCTCCGAGGCGTCGTCGGATTCCACGCTTTCGCGGTTCTATGGCGACCGCCGTCGCGAACCGCCCTCCGCTGAGCGACGCGAGCGTCGGAAGGCGCGCCGAACGGCGGAAGACCGTTTTCGTTTCGTCCTCGCCACGAGGCCGTGTCCCGGATTTCCTCGCGACGGTCGTCTCCTTCGGCGCTTCTGCGGCGGCGCGGACGCCCGGCCGGCTCCTTTCCGCCGCGCCGGCCTCGGCCGCTTTGCGGGAACCGAGCGGCGTCCCACGTCCGCGTTCGATCACTCGGGCGACGCTGCGGCTTGACACCGCCTGCGACTTTCAGCTTAGCGATGTTCACCATGCAGTGGTTGCGCTGGCGGATCGGCGGCGCGGCTGCGACGGCGAGCATGCCGGGACGAGGGCGCGAGACGGGCCGGACGGCGCGCGGCCGCCGGCCGGAGATGTCGCCGACCCGGGCCGACAGACCGCGAACGGAGCGAAATTCTTTGGATTTTCAAACAGACCGCGGGGCTGGAGCGACACCGTCCGGCGCGCTTCACTTCCAGGACGCATGCATCCTCGTCACTGGCGGAACCGGTTCGTTCGGGCGCGCGTTCGTCGCGCATATCCTCGCGAACGAGCATCCGTCGCGAATCGTGGTGTTCTCGCGAGACGAGTTGAAGCAGTCGGAGATGGAGGCGGCGCTCTCGGACCGGCGCATGCGTTTCTTCATCGGCGACGTCCGCGACGCCGAGCGGTTGCGCGAGGCCATGCGCGGCGTCGATTACGTCGTCCACGCCGCCGCGTTGAAGCAGGTGCCGGCCTCCGAGTATAATCCCACCGAGGCTGTCAAGACCAACATCCTCGGGGCGCAAAACGTCATCCAGGCGGCTTTCGAAAACGGCGTCCGCCGGGTGATCGCGTTGTCCACGGACAAGGCGGCGAGCCCGATCAATCTCTACGGCGCCACCAAGCTGGTCTCGGACAAGCTCTTCGTGGCGGCCAACAACCTCTCGGGCGACCGGCCGACGCGGTTCTCGGTGGTGCGCTACGGCAACGTCGTCGGATCGCGCGGCTCGGTCGTGCCGGCGTTTCGCAAGATGATCGATGCCGGCGCCGACCATCTGCCGATCACCGACCGGCGCATGACGCGGTTCTGGATCACCCTCGATGAAGGCGTGCGCTTCGTCATGTCGAGCTTCCGGCGGATGCGCGGCGGCGAGATCCTCGTTCCCAAGATACCGTCGGTGCGGATCGTCGATCTCGCCGAGGCGATGGCGCCGGCCCTGCCGGTCCGCGAGGTCGGAATCCGGCCGGGCGAGAAGCTCGACGAGGTGATGTGCCCGCGCGACGACTCGCATCTGACGCTCGACTTCGGCGATCATTACGTCATCCAGCCGAGCATCCGGTTCTTCGGAACGGACTCGCAGTACGACGTCAACGGCCTCGGCGAGCGCAGCGCAGCGGTGCCGGAAGGCTTCGAGTACGTGTCTGGCGCGAATGAACGGTTTCTGTCCGTTCCCGAGATCCGGACGCTCAATCAGCGGCTGGGCTTCTGACGCGTCCTGCGTCGGATCAAGGAGGGTGTCCATGGTGCGTTTCGGCGATCGCGCGATCGGGAGCGGCGCTCCGTGCTTCGTCACGTTCGAGGCCGGGCCGACGCATGACGGCCTCGAGTCGGCCAAGCGGCTCGCCTCCGCCGCCGCCGCCGCGGGCGGCGACGCGATCAAGTTTCAGGTCCTCGATCCGGATCGGCTGGTCGCGGACAGGACGCAACTCTTCACCTATGACGTGCTTCTCGACCGCGAAACCGGACGGCGCGAGACCGTCTCCGAGCCGCTCTACGATCTCTTGAAGCGCCGCTCGCTCGGCGAGGACGCGTGGCGCGCGCTCAAGGCGCATTGCGACGGGCTCGGCCTGGCGTTTTTCGCGACGGTCGGGTTCGAGGACGAGATCGCGCTCCTCGAGGAACTCGGCTGCGACAGCGTCAAGATCGCGTCGGCGGACGTGAACCACCTGCCCTTGCTGCGGCGCGCGGCCCGGACGGGCATGTGCCTGCAGCTGGACACCGGCAACGCCACGATCGGCGAGGTCGAGGCCGCCGTGGACGTGATCCGCGCCGAGGGCAACGACAACATCATCATCCACCATTGTCCGTCGGGCTATCCGGCGCGGGTCGAGAGCGTGAATCTCAACGTGATCCCGACCCTGAAGCGATTGTTTCCGCATCCGATCGCGTTCTCGGACCATTCGCCCGGCTGGGAGTTCGACATCGCCGCGGTCGCGCTCGGCGCCGATCTCGTCGAGAAGACGATCACCGAGGACCGCACGACGCGCAGCGTCGAGCACATCATGTCGCTGGAGCCGGGCGACATGGCGACCTTCGTCAGGTCGATCCGCGACATCGAGGCCGGCCTCGGCTCGTCCCGACGCTTGATGTCGGCCGCGGAGATCGAGCGGCGGAACGCCGTCAGGCGCAGCGCGCACGCCGCGCGCGATCTGCCGGCCGGCGCGACCCTTTCGGAGGCGGATGTCGAGTTCCGCCGGCCCGGCTACGGCGTGCCGCCCTCGGAGGCGGACAGGCTCTTCGGCGCGCGCCTGCGCGCGGCCAAGGCGGCGGGCGCGCGGCTCGACTGGACGGATCTCGACTGGTGAGCGCCGCCGACCGCATCGGCGTCCTCGACTACGGCATGGGCAACCTGCGCTCCGTGCTCAACGCGCTGGCGGAGATCGGCGCGGACGCGGCGCTCTTCGCCGAGCCGCGCGAGGCGACGGCGTTCGGAAAGATCGTCATTCCGGGCGTCGGCGCGTTCGGCGACGCGATGGAGACGCTGCGTCGGCGCGGTCTGGTCGAGGCGCTCCGCGGCGTCGTCGCCGAGCAAAAGCCGCTTCTCGGGATCTGCCTCGGCATGCAGCTCATCTGCTCGCGATCGGAGGAAGGAGGCGACCACGAGGGGCTCGGCTTCATCGACGCCGACGTGACGCTGTTGCCGGGCGGTCCCGGCCTGAAGGTTCCGCATATGGGATGGAACAGCCTGAGCTTCGTCGGCGACCACCCGATTCTGGAAGGCGTCGCCCCGAACGCCGACGCCTATTTCGTGCACAGCTATCGCGTCGCATGCCGGCGCCGCTCGGATGTGGTGTGCGAGACCACGCATGGCGTCGCCTTCGCCTCGGTCGTCAATCGCGGCTCGGTCTACGGGATGCAGTTCCATCCCGAGAAGAGCCAAGGGATCGGGCTGCGATTGCTGCGTAATTTTGCGGCGCTTTAGACGCGCGGCGGAGCGACGGATCGGACGGAAATGCTGAAGAAACGCCTCGTGGCCGTGGTGATCGTGCGCGACGGACAGGTCGTCCAGTCGATCAAGTTTCGGCACACCAACGTCATCCACTACGACGCGGTTCACGCGATCGAGGCGTTCAATAAGTGGTCCGTGGACGAGATCGCGCTGCTCAACGTGTCGCGCTCGGCCGAGAGCCGCGACGGCTTCGCCGACACCGTCGAGCGCGTCTCGCGCGCCTGCTTCGTGCCGCTGACCGCCGGCGGCTGGGTCACGGATGTGGAGTACGCCCGAGACCTGCTGGCGCGCGGCGCCGACAAGCTCGTGGTCAACACCGTTCTTCAGGACGATCCGGCGATGGTCGAGCGCCTGGCCGGGCGCTTCGGGCGCCAGTGCGTCGTCGCGTCGATCGACGTGAAGCGCGTCGAGGGCGGTCCGGCGGAGGTCGTCGTGGACCGCGGCGCGCGTCCTGTCGGCGCGGATCCGGCGGCGTGGGCGAAGCGCGCCGAGTCGCTCGGGGCGGGCGAGATCCTGTTCAACTCGGTCGATCACGACGGCGCTCGGAAGGGCTATGACCTCGAGACGCTCGGCGCGATCGCGGCGGCGGTCGACATTCCGATGATCGCCTTCGGCGGCGTGTTCACCTGGACGCATCTGCTGCAGGGCGTGGAGGCCGGGGCCGACGCCGTGGCCGCGGCGAATATTTTCCACTACACGGAGCAGGCCACGCGAAAAGCGAGCAGCTTCTTGGCCGCGGCCGGCGTGCCGGTGCGGTCCGAGGGCGCCTGGCTCGACCGATCGGACAAGCCGCGCTGAGTTCAAGTTGGGTCTTCGGGGCGAACTGGCCGAGCGCTGAAGCGAGGAGAGGATGATGGAGTATTGCGCGCGGTGCCTGTATCCGGCGAACGCCCGCCCGACGATCATCTTCGACGAGGAGGGCGTTTGCAGCGGCTGCCGCTATCACGAGAGCCGGCAAAACGTCGAGACGGACTGGGACGAGCGCCGCGAGATCTTCGAGCGGATCATCGACGAAGCGCGCGTGATGCGTCGTCAACGCAAGAATCATCATGACTGCATCGTTCCGGTCAGCGGCGGCAAGGACTCGCATTTCCAGGTGTGGCTTCTGAAAAAGAAATACGGCCTCAACCCGCTGCTCGTGACCTTCAATCACATTTTCAACACGCCGGCCGGCGTGCGGAACCTCGAGAATCTCGTCGAGAAATCCGGCTGCGATCTCGTGCGTTTCACCGCGGGGCGAGACGCGGTTCGGCGCATTTCACGGCACATGCTGGAGACGGTCGGCGATATCACTTGGCATTATCACGCCGGCATCCGAACCTATCCTTTTCAGGAGGCCGTCGCGCGCAACATTCCGCTCATCGTCTGGGGCGAGCACGGCTTCGCCGAGCTGACCGGGATCGTGACGCTCGAGGATTTCGTCGAGTTCACGAAGTGGACGCGCAAGGAGCACGACATGCGCGGCTTCGAGCCCGAAGACCTGGTCGGCAAGGGCGGGATCACGGAGGGCGACATCGCGCCCTACGTCTATCCGAGCGACGAGGCCATCGCGCAGACCGGCGTTCGCGGGATCTATGTCAGCAACTTCTTCGACTGGAACGCGAAGAGGCACACGGAGCATATGATCGCCGAGTGGAATTTCGGCACGATCGCCTATGAGCGCGACCGGTCCTTCAACCTGCACGGCAAGATCGAGGATCACGCCAACGAGGTGCACGACTATCTGAAGTATCTGAAGTTCGGATACGGACGCGCCACCGACGACGCCAGCATGGAGATCCGGCACGGCCGGATGACCCGCGAAGAGGGCGTCGAGATGGTCAAGCGTTACGACGCCAGGGAGCCGGCCGAGCTCGACTTTTACTGCGACTTCCTCGGCATCACCAAGGACGAGTTCTACGCTTGCGTCGACGGCATGCGCGATCCTCGGATTTGGGAGCGGCGCGGCGGCGATTGGGTCGTCCTCGACAGCGTCGACCGCAAGCCGATCACCGAGCGCGAGGAGCGCGCGCGGGTTCCGCAGTCGAACGACCGCACATTGGGCGCGGACAATCGGCGGCTCTACTACAACCCCGACAACCCGCCGGAACGGACCGGCGAACCGGCGCTCGATCAGCGCGCGCCGCGTTTCAAGACGCTTTAGCCGCGGAGGGCGCGTCGATGTCGAGCAAACAGGTCGAGTTGTGGCGGTCGGAATTCGGCTCCGACTACGCAACGCGCAACAACAACGTCATCAGCGCCGAAAACCAGCGTCGCCTGGTGCGGGATTGGGCCCGCATGCTGGCGCGCGCCGTCGGTCCGGAACCGCGATCCGCGCTCGAGGTCGGATGCAACATTGGCCGGAATCTCGTCGCCCTCTCCCACGTGATCCCGGAGCTGCACGGCGTCGAGCCGAACGCCAAGGCCTGCGAGATCGCGCGCGCGCATCCGAGCCTGCCGGGCGCGGCGATCACGCAGGGAGAAGGCGCCAGCCTGCCCTATGCGGACGCGACGATCGATCTGGTGTTCACCTCGGGCGTCCTGATCCATGTCGCGCCGGACGATCTCGGCGTCGTCGTCGATGAAATCGTCCGGGTGTCGCGGCGCTACGTGCTCTGCCTGGAGTACTTCTCGCGCGAGCCGGTCGAAATACCGTATCGCGGCAGGGACGGCTATCTTTTCAAGCGAGATTTCGGGCGCTTCTATTTGGAGCGTCATCCCGGCCTGCGGGTGCTCGACTACGGCTTTCTTTGGAGCGTGTACGATTCGTTTGACGACGGCAATTGGTGGCTGTTCGAGAAGTAGATCTCGAAGCAAGGCTGCCGCATTCGAAACGTTTCCCGCCGCCCGCCAGGAGCGCAGTCGATGACCGAGACCAGCCCGAAGACGGAACGGGTTCTGGGGCTGATCCCCGCGAAGGCCGGCTCGACGCGGCTCGCGCGCAAGAACCTGCGCGAGCTCGGGCCGCGCAGCCTGCTCGGTTGGGCGGCGCACGCGGCCGTCGGCTCGGGCGTGTTCGACCGCCTCATCGTGTCGACAGAGGATCCGGAGATCGTCGAGGAGGCGCGAGCGCTCGGCCTCGACGCGCCGTTCCTGCGTCCCGACCATCTCGCGCGTGACCCGGCCGGCGTGGTCCACGTCGCGCTGCACGCGCTCGACGCGCTCGAAGAGCTGGGCGACGTCTACGACACGCTGATCTTCATGTTGCCGACGTGCCCGTTTCGGACCGCCGAGGACATCCGCGCGGCCTATTCTCTGTTTCTGGAGAAGGGACGGCCGAACGTGTTCAGCGTGTCGGAGTTCGAGCACACGCCGCTCGCCGCCCTGCGCGTCGACGCGGACCTCCGCGTGACGCCTTTCATGCCGGAGTATTTCGGCCGGAAGTCCCAGGAGCTGCCGCGCGCCTACCGGCCGAACGGCGCGGTGCATGTCGCTGACGTCGCGCGGTTTCGCGCGAACGGCACCGATCTGGTCGATCCGATGGTCGCATACGCTATGCCGCGGGAGCGCTCCTTCGACATCGACACCGAGGCCGATCTGCAGGAGGCGGCGCGCTTCCTGACGGCGCAGGCGGGCGCGTGATCGTGGTCGCCGCCGCGCCGCAACGGGACCGGCCATGATCGTCGCGTTTCGGGTCGACGCCTCGCGCGAGATCGGGGGCGGGCACGTCATGCGCTGCCTCGCGCTCGCCGACGCGCTGACCGCCGCCGGCGCGCGCTGTCTTTTTCTCTGCCGCGCCCATATCGGCGACATGATCGGCGCGATCGAGGCGCGGGGCTTCGCCGTCGCGCGGCTGCCGGCGCCGACGGCGCCCTATCGGGGCGGGCCCGACGATCCGCCGCACGCGTCCTGGGCCGGCGCGTCGTGGCGCGTCGACGCCGACGACTGCACGGCCGCTCTGGCCGGGCTCGACCTCGACGGCGCGGCGCTCGACTGGTTGGTTGTCGACCATTACGCGCTCGACGCGCGCTGGTCCGAGGCGATGCGCGCCGCCGCCCGCCGGGTCATGGTTATCGACGATTTGGACGACCGGCCGATCGACGCCGATCTCCTTCTCGACCAGAGCCGGCTTCCGGCTCTCGGGCCGCGCCGCCATCTCGCGACCCGGACCCTGATCGGGCCGCGCTACGCGCTGCTGCGCCCGGCGTTCCGGGAGCGGCGCGCGGTCAGCCTGGCGCGGCGGCGCCGGCCCGCGACGCGCCCGAGGCTCCTGATCTCGACCGGCCTCCTCGACATCGGCGGCGGCGCCCTCTTCGCCGCCGAGGCGCTTGCGGAGGCGGGCGTCGCGATCGACGTCGCGGTCGGCGCGCATGCGACGAGCGCAGGGGCGCTCGGCGCCCTTTGCGAGCGCGCGCCTGGCCTCACGCTCCATCTCGACGCCGGCAACATGGCCGAGCTGATGGCGGAGGCCGATCTCGCCATCGGCGCCGCCGGCGCGACGACCTGGGAGCGCCTCTGTCTCGGCCTGCCGGCGCTGCTCTTCGTGCTGGCCGACAATCAACGGCCGATCGCCGAGGGGCTCGCGGCGGAGGGGCTGGCGACGGTGATCGGCGCGCCGGGCGATCTCGGCGCGAAGGCGCTGTGCGACGCCGTGACCCGCAAGCTCGCCGATCCCGAAGCGTTGCGGGCGGAGGCCGAGACCATCGCGCGAGTTTGCGACGGTCTTGGAGCTGAACGTGCGACGTCCGAAATCTTGGAGCGACGCTAACGCGCGTTTTCGGCGTCGAACAAGCGCCGCGCGTCCGCGATGCTCATGCTCCAGTCCGTCATCCAGGGCGGTAGGTCCGAGGCTCGGTGAAGGGTTCCCCTTCCCTGTTGCGGGGTCGCGTCATAGCCGCCGCCGAGGATCTCGTGTCGCCGCTCCAGAAACAAATCCTCGAGGCGCTGAATCAGGCGTCGATAGGTTTGGGCGAAGGTCGTCAGCTCCTCCGGAAACACGACCTCCTGCTGCGCGATGATCGGCCCGGTGTCCACGCCGTCGTCGATCTCGTGAATGGTCACGCCGGACGGCGTGCGCTCCATATGCGCCCAGAAATTCGGATGCGCGCCGCGGTTGAAGGGCAGCAGCGAGATGTGAAGGTTCACGACCGGCCGGCGCGCCGAGGCCAGCGCCGCCGGCCTCAGCAGATGCCGATATCCGAAGCTGACGGCGCGGTCGAAGCCGCTCAGATCGTCCAGCTTGTCCGCGCATTCGGTCAGCTCGTGCCCGTCGTTCTCGAGCGCCTCGACGAGACGGGTGCGAGAGCGGTCATATCCCAGGAAGCCAATCCGCATCGCCCTCTCCGTCGCCGTTGCGGCGGCCGATCGCGGCCGTGGCGCTCGGCCGAACTTGTGCGCTAGAGACCTCGCAAACGCCGCAGGAGGTATCGCCCATGAGCACGCAGATTGACATCGAGGGCCGGAGCATCGGGCCGGCGCATCGTCCCTATATCGTCGCCGAGATGTCGGGCAACCACAATGGCGACGTCAATCGGGCGGTGCGCCTGCTCGAGGCGGCCCATGCGGCCGGCGCTGACGCGGTGAAGCTGCAGACCTACACCGCCGACACGCTCACGATCGACGTCGACCGGCCCGAGTTCCGGATCGAGGGCGGTCTCTGGGACGGCCGCAGCCTCTACGACCTCTATCAGGAGGCGCATACGCCTTGGGAATGGCACGAGAAGCTCTTCGCGCGCGGGCGCGAGCTCGGGATCACCGTGTTCTCGACGCCCTTCGATCCGACCGCCGTCGACTTTCTCGCCGAGCTGGGCGCGCCGGCCTACAAGATCGCCAGCTTCGAGCTGATCGACACGCCGCTCATCCGCAAGGCCGCCGCTCAGGGCAAGCCGATGATCCTATCGACCGGGCTCGCCAATCTCGGCGAGATCGAGCAGGCCGTCGCCGCGGCGCGCGAGGGCGGTTGCGAGGACTTCGCGCTCCTGCATTGCGTCTCGGCCTACCCGGCGCCGGCGGATCAGAGCCATCTCGCCACCATTCCGGTTCTGGCGCGGGCGTTCGACCGTCCGGCGGGCCTCTCCGATCACACCATGGGAACCGCCGTCGCCGTCGCCTCGATCGCGCTCGGCGCGTGCGTGATCGAGAAGCACTTCACGCTCGCCCGGTCCGATGGCGGACCGGACGCCGCCTTCTCGCTCGAGCCCGACGAGCTGAAGACGCTGGTGGAGGATTGCCGCGCCGCCTACGAGGCGATCGGCCGCCCGCATTTCGACGTGAAGGGCGCCGAGCGCGGCTCGATCGTGTTCCGCCGCTCGCTCTACGCGGTCGCCGACATCGCCGAGGGCGCCGAGCTCACGCGCGACAATGTGCGGTCGATCCGGCCCGGCCATGGCCTCAGCCCCGCTGCGCTCGACCAGGCGCTCGGCCGCGTCGCCCGCCGCGCGATCCGTCGCGGCGAGCCGCTGAGCTGGGACATGATCGAATGAACGGGCAGGCGTCCTAACGCACCCAGAACAGGTCTTCTCCCACCTGGGACACGGTCGCCGGCCTCAGCTGCGGCGCGCAGTCGCTGAAGCCTTGCGCCATCTCGGTCAGCTCGGCCGCCGTCGCGCCCAGCCATTTGCGCGCGGGCGGCGCGTTCTTCGGAGGCGCGGTTTTCGCCCGCCCGGACATGCGCCTGGTCAGGTCCTTCCGATAGCTGTGGACGCCGCGGCTGACCCGCTCGCCCCAGGAGAACTGGTCAACCTTCGCCGACGTCATCCAGGATGACGGCGGCTCGGTCGGCAGATCGATCCCGTCGAGCGCGTCGAGGCTGCGCTCGAACGCGAAAGGTCCCTCGAGAGCGTCGAAATAGGGATCGAGCGGCCATATCTGCGGCTCCGTCCGCGCGGCGCCCTGCAGGATGTCGCGCATCCGGTCGTGAAGCGCGCCCTCGTCGGTGATGAAGTCGCCGGCGTCCTGGGCGATTCGCGCCGAGATCAGGTTGTCGTGCTCGTCATCTTCATGCGGCGCGAAAACGACCTGCGGAACGCCGAGTATCCGCGCCTCGATGCCGGTGGTGCAGCCGTGATGGACCACGAGGTCGGCCGCCATGAGCCACGGCGTGACCGGCCCCTCGAACGCCACCCTGATTCTCGGCGAGTCCGCGGCGTACGCCTCCCAATATCCGACCTGGTCGCCCGGATGCGGCCTGATCACCAGCATGCGCGACGGAAACCAGTCGGAGATCTTCTTCAGCACCGCGCGATAGGCGTCGAGGTTCTGGCGATATTGCCGCTGCTCGCGCTCGAACTGACGAAGCCTGGCGTCGTCGGACAAGTAACCGGTCTTCGCCAGAGCGTCGAAGGTGTGCCCCTCGCCGAAGTGGCTGATTACGCCGGCGAAATTCGAATTGAATAGAATGTAGGGCCCGACCTCCTCCCGGATTTGGCGGGCGTCGTCATTGAAGACGGCTGCGAACTCGCGCCGCCAGAGATCGGAGCGGCTCGTTCCGGTGGCGACGAACTTGTCCGCGAACTTGGGAACGAGGTCGGCGAGCAGATCGCGTTGACGATCGGACCAGCACAGGAACCGCTCGGTCACGGCGAGGGCGCCGTCGGCCAGGCGCGTCTCGACGAATTTCTCGGGATCCTTGTAGCAGAACAGGGTCTCTTCGTCGGACGCCGCGATCTTCCATCCGCGGCGCGCCAGACGCTGAAGGCGATTGACGCGGGAAGAGTCGATCGACTTCTCGATGACGAGCCCGGTGGGCAAGCGCTCGATATGGTTGAAGAGCGCGTTGCGCCGTCCGATGACCGCTTGGTAGCCGCGCGCCGCCGCGCCGCAGGCGAGGAGCATCCGGCTCGCGAGCTCCCGGACCTGAACCTCGACCGGGATAAGAAGCCACTTCGTCGATTCCATTGGTTGTCCAACCTGCCTTGGTTGCACGCGCCGATTGCGCGCGCAACCTCGCTCTCCCATGTCCACCGCTCGAACCGAGGAGTGAGTCGATGACGCGTCCCGGGTCAATACGAGACGGCGTCCACGGCGCGACGCGGGGCCGTTGCGTGGCTTGCAGGTCAGACCGGCGGCGCTCGGCGCGGTTCAGTCCCGCGGGGCCGCCGGATCGCCGAGAGCCGTTCCGAGCGCCGCGACCACCGCGTCCTGCTCCGCCTCGGTCAGGCCGGGATGCAGCGGCAAGGTGAGCGCGCCGGCGAAATAGCGCTCGGCGACCGGAAAATCGCCGTCCTTGAAGCCGAGGCGCCGGTAGTAGGGCTGGGTGTGGACGGGAATGTAGTGCGCGTTGACGCCGATCCCGGCGGCGCGCATGCGCCGGAAGACGGCGTCGCGCCGCGTGCGATCCCTGAGCTCGATCACGTAGAGATGCCACGCGGAGAGGCTGCGGTCGCTGTCGAGAACCGGCCGAAGGACGGCGTCGGACATGTCCTCGAGCAGCGCGTGATAACGCTCCGCCAAGGCGCGCCGCCGCCGCACATAGGCGTCGAGCCGCTCGAGCTGGCTCAGTCCGAGCGCCGCCTGCAACTCGGTCATCCGGTAGTTGAAGCCGAGCTCGATCTGCTCGTAGACCCAGGCCGGCGGATCGCCGGCGCGCGGCGACATCAGCGCCGGGTCGCGCGTCACGCCGTGCGACGACAACCGGCGCATCCTGTCGACGAGTTCGACGTCGTTGGCGAGCGCTGCGCCGCCCTCGGCCGTGGTGATGATCTTCACCGGATGGAAGCTGAACACGCAGATGTCGGACCAGGCGCAGCAGCCGATCGGACGGCCGGCATAGGCGCCGCCGACGGCGTGGCTGGCGTCCTCTACGATGCGCGCGCCGACGCCGCGGGCGAGCGCCGCGATCTCGACCATGTCGGCCGACCGCCCGGCGAAATGCACGGGCGCGACGACGTCCGGCGGCCGCGTCGCCTCGGCGAGCTTCCGCTCGAGGGCCTCGGCGCACATGTTGCGCGTCGCGGGATCGATATCGACGAAGTCGACCTGCGCGCCGCAGTAGCGGGCGACGTTGGCGGTGGCGACGAAGGTGTTGGGCGAGGTCCAGAGGAGGCCGCCGGGCTTCAGCCCGAGCGCCGCGACGGCGATATGGAGCGCCGAGGTGGCGCTGTTGACCGCGACGCCGGCCTCGGCGCCGACGCGGTCCGCGAGCGCCTGCGCGAAGGCGGGCGCGCGCGGCCCCTGGGTGATGAGGTCGCTCGTCAACGCCTCGATCACCGCGTCGCGGTCCGCGGCGGTGACGTCCTGCTTGCCGTACGGAATCATGGCTTCTTCACATCGAGAGGGTCCTGACGTCTCGCCGCGCATCAACACGGATTCGCGCGCGGAAGCCACCCAAGAACGGCGCCGCCCGGCTCGATGGGCCCTGAAAACGCCGTCGACCGTCGCTTCGCCGCGCCTGATCGCGCTCTTTGTCAATCCCGCTCCTTCTCGTCGAGCCACGCCCGGATGACGGCGCGATGGCGCTCGGCGCCGTAGCTCGGGAAGTGGCCGCCATGGACGACGCGCGCCGGCAGGTCGTAGAGCCGCTTCATCGATCGGAGATAGTCCTCGGCGTTCGAATGGTACGCGTCCTCGATCAGCGGCCCGTCATAGACGATGTCGCCGGAGAACAGGATCCCGGTCGCCGCCTCCCAGAGCGCGACGCCGCCCGGCGAGTGGCCCGGCGTGTGGATCACCTCGAAGCGCCGGTCGCCGAGGTCGATCACGTCGCCGTCGTCGACCAGACGCGTCGCCGGCGCGGCGCGCAGGCCGTAGGTCGTCGACCGGTAGGGTTCGGGCGGCAGGCGATCGAAGATCTCGTCGGTCACGTAAGGATCCGCCAAGGTCGCCGGATTGGTCGGACGGGCCAGGATGTCGGCCTCGGCGCGGTGGACGACGCGGTCCTCGAACTCGTGATGGCAGCCGATATGGTCGAAATGGGTGTGGCTCGCCACCGCGGTCAGCGGCCGCTCGGTCACCAGCGGCACCCATGCGCGCAAGGAGACGACGCCCATGCCGCTGTCGACGAGCATGTCGCGGTCGCGCCCGCGCACATGCCAGACGTTGCAGCGGTAGAACTCGTGGATGAAGGGTTCAGAGATCAGCGTGACGTCGTCGCTCTTTCGCTCGACGGCGTACCAATCTTCCGGTCGCGCGCGCTCCATGGGACTACTCCGAGGCGAAGATGGCGAGATCGGCCGGATCGGCCGAGAGCTCGAGGATCGCGCCCGGCTCCGGCAGGCGCGTCGGCGGCAGATGCGCGACGAGGACGAGATCCGGCGCGCGTTCGGGCGCGAGATGCGCGCGGCAATAGGCGCCGAAGAACGCCGCGGCGCGCACGCGCGCCTTGCCGATGTCGAGCGCGCCGGCGCCGATGCGGATCGCCTCCGGCCGCAGGCACAAGGTCAGATCGCCCGCGCGCGGCGCGGTCGCCGGCGTCGCCAGCGTCCCGAACGGCGTCGTGACGACGCCGCCGCGCGCCGTCGCCGGGATGTGGTTGGTCTCGCCCATGAAATCGGCCGCGAAGAGCGTCGCCGGTCGGCTGTAGACGCGCGCCGGCGTCCCGACATCCTCGATCCTTCCGGCGTTCATGACGACGATGCGGTCGGCGATCGCCATCGCCTCCTCCTGGTCGTGGGTGACGTGCACGAAGGTCGTGCCGACCTCGCGCTGGATGCTCTTGAGCTCGTCCTGCATCGCCCGGCGCAGCTTGAGGTCGAGCGCGCCGAGCGGCTCGTCGAGGAGCAGCACGTCCGGCTCGACCGCCAAGGCCCGCGCGAGCGCGACGCGCTGGCGCTGGCCGCCCGAGAGCTCGTGCGGC
>CAZPTD010000053.1:0-16567 GCA_964588915.1 uncultured Neomegalonema sp.
TGTCGGCTACATCAACGCGCACGGCACCTCGACGCCGATCGGCGACCGCCGCGAGATGGAGGCGGTGCGCGAGGTCTTCGCGACCGAGTTCGCCGAAGGGCGCGCGCCGCTCGTCAGCTCGACGAAGTCGCTCACCGGCCACAGCCAGGGCGCGACCGGCGCCCAGGAGGCGATCTACTGCCTTCTGATGCTGCAGGAAGACTTCATCGCCGCCTCCGCGAATATCGACACGATCGATCCGGAGTTCGAGAACGACCCGATCGCGCGCGAGCGCGTCGACAACGCCGGCCTGGACAGCGTCATGTCCAACAGCTTCGGCTTCGGCGGCGCCAATGCGAGCTTGATCTTCTCGAGGCTTCGCGACGCCTGACCGCGCGCCGAAGCGTCGCGGCGGCAAGGGACGAAGCTCCGAAGAAGCGCGGAGCGGCACATCGGCCGGAAGACGCGCGCGCGTCGACTCGCGGCTTTGGACGGAAGACGGGTTGACATGACGGCGACAGACGCGGCGACGGGTTCGAGAACAGGCGGCGGCCTCATGGCGGGCAAACGCGGCCTCGTCATGGGCGTCGCCAACCACAACTCGATCGCCTGGGGCATCGCGCAGACGCTGCACGCCCACGGCGCCGAGCTCGCCTTCACCTATCAAGGCGACGCGTTCGGCCGCCGCGTCGCGCCGCTCGCCGAGGCGCTCGGCTCCGCCTTCGTCGAGTCCGCCGACGTGCTCGACGAGGCCAGCCTCGGACGGCTCTTCGAGAAGATCGAGGCGGAGTGGGGACGGCTCGACTTTCTCGTCCACGCGATCGCCTACTCGGACAAGACCGAGCTCAAGGGCCGGTTCATGGACACGACGCGCGCCAATTTCCGGCAGACGATGGAGATCTCGTGCTTCTCCTTCGTCGACGTCGCGCGCCGCGCCGCGCCGCTGATGAAGAACGGCGGCGCGATGATCACGCTCACCTATCTCGGCTCTGAACGCGTCATGCCGAACTACAACGTCATGGGCGTCGCCAAGGCGGCGCTCGAGGCGGCGATGCGCTATCTCGCCTTCGATCTCGGACCGAGCGGCGTGCGCGTCAACGCGCTCTCGCCCGGGCCGATGCGCACGCTCGCCGGGTCGGCGATCGGCGGCGCGCGCAAGGTCTTCCGCGAAACCGGCGAGAACGCGCCCTTGCGGCGGAACGTCAGCCTGGGAGACGTCGGCGGGGCCGCGCTCTTCGCGCTTTCGGATCTCGGCGCAGGCGTGACCGGCGAGGTTCTCTATGTCGACTGCGGCTACCACGTGATGGGCATGGCCGCCGAAGACAATCTCGGCGACTGACCGCAGGGCCGCATCGGCCGAAATCGGGCGTCCGGGCGCCGCGCCGAGGCGGAAAATCCTAGATCGGGGCCTCGTTTCCGTGAAACGTCGACCGGCGGCCGGCCGCGCGCCGCCGTCGGCGCCGAGACGGCGGAAGACTGGGAGCAAACGCGCGTGGGCGAAAATCAAGCCGCAGAGACGCCGGATCTGGCCGTGTGGGCGGTCGGGCTCGCGACGTTGTTCATGTTCTATCGCCTCGTGCGGCCGGCGATCGACAGCCAGCGCTGGAGCATCGCCTTCGACGCCCGGCCGGGCGCGCCGATGATGGCGGTCTTCAGCATTCTCTTCCTATCCTGGATCCTGCCGGCCGCCGCGGTCCCGGCGGCGATCCTCGCGATCGCGACGCATGAATACGGCCATGTGCTCGCCTACCGGCTCGCGGGCCATCCCAATCCGAAGTTTCAGCTCGTGCCGTTCGGCGGCGTCGCCTATTCGGACAAGCCGCATCGCGACCACCGCGAGGCGTTCTTCATCGCGATGATGGGCCCCGGCTTCAGCCTGGTGCTGGTGGTGATCGGTCTCCTCGCCTTCGAGGCGCTCAGAGACGTCAGCTTCGAAGCCGCGGCGTACGCCTATCAGGCGGCGTTCTGGATCGGATTGCTGAACGCGATCAACCTCTTGCCGATCTATCCGTTCGACGGCGGACGCGCGCTGCAATCGATCTTGAGCGCCGCCGGCCCGCAGGCGATGCGCAGCGTCATGATGGCGTCCGCGCTCGTCGTCACCGCGTTCGCCGCGATCTTGGCGGCGACGGTGAACAACATGTGGTTCCTGTTGATAATCTGCGTGCTCGGGCTCCTGACCGCGAACATTCATCTCCGCCACGCGGCGCGACTGCCGGCGATGAGCGCCGGCGACGCGTTCTACTGCGCGCTGGTCTACATCGCCACCGTCGCCGCCCTGGCCAATCTCGGGAAGCACTTCCTCGCCGGCTATTACGGGCTCGTCCGCGAGGTCGTCTCGTCGCGGCTCGGCTTCTGAAGCGACGCGCCGTCGACCCGTCCGACGCCGGTCCACCAGCGCGGCTCGGCCTCGCGGATCGCGCGCTCGCCGGCGCGCGCGGCCGCCTCCTCGGCGAAGACGCCGAAGCAGGTCGCGCCGCTGCCGGACATCCGGGCGAAACGGCAGAAGGGCAGCGCGCGCAGACGCGCCAACACGTCCGCGATCGTCGGCGCGAGCGCGATCGCCGGCGCCTCGAGATCGTTGCGCGTGGCCTCCAGGCGCTCGACGAGCGCGTCGAGGCCCGTCGGCGGCTCGAGATCGGGCGGCGGCGGGTTCTCCTTGGTCGCCAGCGCCGCGAAGACGCGCGGCGTCGCCACCGGCGCGCCGGGATTGACGAGGAGGAGCGCAAAGCCCGGCAGCGCCGGCGCCGACGCGATCTCCTCGCCGACGCCGCGTAGAAAGACCGACGCCGGCGCGAACAGGCAGGCCGGCACGTCGGCGCCGAGCGAGAGCGCGAGCGCATGGAGCCGCGCGACGTCGATGCGCGCGTTCCAGAGCCGCAGGAGCACAGACAAGGTCGCCGCGGCGTCGGTCGAGCCGCCGCCGACGCCGCTCGCCACCGGCAAACGCTTGACGAGACGCAGCGCCGCGCCGTCCGAGCGGCCGAGCGCCGCGGCCAGGCCTTCCGCCGCGCGCAGGACGATATTGTCCGCGCCGGCGCCGAGCTCCGCGGCGAACGGACCATCGACGGTGAGGCTCAGGAACCGGCTCGGCTCGGCCTCGATCGTGTCGCCGACGCGCGGAAAGACGACGAGACTGTCGAGCAGGTGATAGCCGTCCGGCCGCCGCCCGACGACATGCAGCCAGAGATTGACCTTGGCCGGCGCCGGCGCGACCAGCCGCTCAGCCGTCATTCAAGCGGAATTCGGATCGGCCCTTCACGCCCGCATCATGATCGTCGCCGGCGGCGGAGCTCTCCTCGATCGGCGTCGGCGGCGCGTCGCCCTCTTCCTCGAGCACGTCGTCGAGGCCGATCTCGAGCTTCCGATGGATCCGCGCCGTGATCGTCTCGTCTTCCGGCGCGAAGAGCAGCGCGCGCTCCCAATGGTAGCGCGCCTCGCGGTGGCGACCGACCATCCAGAGCGCGTCGCCGTAATGGTCGTTGATCTCGTAGACGTTGGGCTCCAGTTCGAGCGCGCGCGCCAGCTCGCGCACGGCGCCCTCGAAATCGCCGGTGCGCCACATCACCCAGCCGAGCGAATCGACGATATGGCCGCTGCGCGGCTGCTGCGCGACCGCGCGATCGATCATATCGCGCGCTTCGTCGAATCGGCGACGCTGCTCGACGAGGCTGTAGCCGAAATAGTTGAGCACGTCCGGCTGATCGGGGCTGAGCGCCAGAGCGTCGACGAAATGCGCCTCGGCGGCGTCCCAATCGCCGCTCCGCTCGCGGCAGATGCCGGCGTAGTACAAGTAGCGCCAATGGCTGGAGTCGAGTTCGCCGACGAGCGCGCGCAACCGATCGACGCCGTCCTCGTAGGCCTCGGCGCAGACGCCGTATTGTTCCTGGGCCGACGCGTAGGCGCCGAGCGCGAACGGCGCCCGCGGACCTTTCGCGCCGTCGTCGATCAAGGCCGTCAGCTGATCGATCGCCTTCGCCAGATCGCCGAGACCGCCGGTCGCCAACGCGCCGCCGAAGCGGGCGTCGAAGGCGAACAAGGAGCCGGACGGCGTGTCGGCGAAGGCGTCCGCGGCGAGCGCGTATTGATCGAGCTCGTAGAGCCGCTGTCCGGCGAGGATGTCGGCCTGATCGAGATCGGGCGCCATCATGCGCGCGAGCTGAGCGAACGTCGCTCCGAGCTCGACCGCCTCCGGCTGCTGGTCGCCGATGAAGCGTCCGACGCCGACGAGCGCGAGCGCCGCGCCCTTCGCCGGCGAATCGACGGTCGGCGCGACGGCCTCGCCGGCCCTGAGCCGCGCCTGCGCCGCGCTCAGCGCCTCGTCCTCGGCCGAGCCGGCGAGCGCCTCGCCGAGCACGCGCTCCGCGGACGCGTCGTCGTCGCCGGCCTGATACGCCGCCGCGGCGGCGATCGCCGTCTCGCGCGTCCAGAGGCCGAGCGCCGCTTTGCTCGCCTCGAAATACGCGGCCGCGTCCGCGTGATCGCCGAGCGCGGCCGCCAGATGTCCGGCGTGCTCGTTGCCGAAGACGTCCTTCCCGCGCGAGTCGAAATTGGCGAGGAAATAGCCATACGCCGCGTCGACGTCGCCGGCGCCGTAGGCGGCCCAGCCGAGCAACAGATCGCCCAAGATCGGCGGCTGGCCGCCATCCGTCAGCGTCGCGATCGCCTTGTCCCAATCGCCCTCGGAGATCGCGGCGACGCCGACGACGAGCGGCGCGTTGCTCGCCCGCGACCGGTCGTCCGCCATCCGCTCGGCGATCGGCAGCGCCGAGGCGACGTCGCCGACGATGAGCGAATAGCGCAGCGCCAGGCCCCGAACCGCCGCGTTCTCCGGATCGGCGCGCAGCGCCCGCCGGTAGTAGTAGGCCGACGCCGAGAAGTCGTCGTCCGACTCCGCCTGGCGCGCCGCGAGGAACGGGCCGACGAAGCCGCGCGGCATGTCGACGAACGCGCCGCGGCTCTCCTGCGCCGCCGCCTCCGACCCGAGCCCGCCCGACAGCGCCAAGAGCGCGCCCGCCGCGACCGAGGCGAAGAGCGTCCGCCAAAGACGAGCCGGCTGCGCTCGGCGCCTCGATCCGGCGCGACGGCGCCCTGCGGCCCATCCCTGGCGAGCGGCGCGCGCGGCGCGGAAATCGGCGGTTTGCGACATGATGCCTCCGAAGCGACTAACCCTCAGTCGAACCTGCGACGCACGATCGCGCCGCGCAAGACTTCGAATGTAGAGTCATCGGGCGCCATTGGTAGTCGTTTCGTGAACTCCCGCGCGAACCGCGCCGCGCCGCGACCATTCGCGCCGCGCCTCACATGTTCGGATAATTCGGTCCGTCGCCGCCCTGCGGCGTGACCCAGTTGATGTTTTGCGACGGATCCTTGATGTCGCAGGTCTTGCAGTGGACGCAGTTCTGCGCGTTGACGACGAAGCGCGGATTCGAGCCGTCGTCGTCGCGCACGACCTCATAGACGCCGGCCGGGCAATAGCGCTGCGCGGGCTCCGCGTAGACCGGCAGATTGACCGAGATCGGCGTGTCCGGATCCTTGAGCTCGAGATGGCTCGGCTGACCCTCGGCGTGGTTGGCGCCGGAGAAGGAGACGTTGGTCAGCCGGTCGAAGGAGAGCGCGCCGTCGGGCTTGGGATAGTCGATCGGCTCGAAGTCCGCCGCCTTGCCGGTCGCCTCGGCGTCGGTCTTGCCGTGCTTGAGCGTGCCGAAGAGCGTGCCGCCGAAGATCGACGCCCACCACATGTCGATCCCGCCGAGCGCCAATCCGCCGACGAGCCCGTAGCGCGACCAGAGCGGCTTGACGTTGCGCACGCGCTTGAGATCGCGCGCGATCGGGCCGGTCTGCATCGCGTCCCAGAACTCGGCGATCTCGTCCGACGCCCGGCCCGCGGCGATGGCGGCGGCGACATGCTCGGCCCCGAGCACGCCGGACAGCATGGCGTTATGCGTGCCCTTGATCCTGGGCACGTTGACGAGGCCGGCCGAGCAGCCGATCAGCAGGCCGCCCGGGAAGCTCATCCGCGGCACGGACTGCCAGCCGCCCTCGGTGATCGCGCGCGCGCCATAGGCGACGCGCTGACCGCCCGCGAGCGTCTTGGCGATGAGAGGATGATGCTTGAACCGCTGAAACTCCATATAGGGAAAGAGATGCGGATTCTTGTAGTTCAGATGGACGACGAAGCCGACCGAGGCGTAGCCGTCCTCCATGTGATACATGAAGGAGCCGCCGCCGGCGGCGGAGCCGAGCGGCCAGCCCATGGTGTGCGTCACCTGGCCGAGCCGATGCTTGTCCGGATCGAGGCGCCAGAGCTCCTTCATGCCGAGCCCGAATTTCGGCGCGTCGGCGTCGCGGTCGAGCGCGTAATGGGCGATCAGCTGCTTCGCGAGCGACCCGCGCACGCCCTCGGCGATCAGGACGTATTTGCCGCGCAGCTCCATGCCGGGCTCGTAGGCCGGGCCGGGCGAGCCGTCCTTCGCCTTGCCGAACTCGCCCGCGACGACGCCGACCAGAGCGCCTTCGGAGTCGAAGACGGGCTCGGAGGCGGCCATGCCCGGAAAGACCTCGACGCCGTGTCCTTCGGCCTGCTCGGCGAGCCAGCGGCAGACATTGCCGAGCGAGACGATGTAGGCGCCGTGATTGCCCATCAGCGGCGGCATCAGGAAGTTCGGCAGCCGCATCTCGCCGTTCTCGCCGAGGACGTAGAAGCGGTCCTGCGTGACCTCGGTCGTGATCGGCGCGCCCATCTCGCGCCAATCGGGCAGGAGCGCGTCGAGCCCGACCGGATCGATGACGGCGCCCGAGAGGATATGGGCGCCGATCTCCGAGCCCTTCTCGAGCAGGCAAACGCTGAGATCGTCGCCGCCGATCTGCTTCAGGCGGATCGCGGCGGAGAGACCCGCCGGCCCGCCGCCGACGATGACGACGTCGTACTCCATCGATTCGCGCTGCATCCCGTGCCTCCGTGTTGCGCCGGCCCGCGTCGGGCGCGCCATATCCTTCGACCAGACCGATTAGCGCGCCGAGGCCGCTCTGCGCATCCTTTGCGACCACGCGCCGCAGGCCATCGGACCATCCGCGACAATCGCGTCGCGAATCGGCCGGCGCGGCCGGCGAGAGCGTCGTGAGCGACTGGGCGGCGGATCGGCGCGCGGCGCTCCTCGCGGCGCTGGCCTGGCAGATCGAACTCGGCGCCGACGTGGCGAGCGGCGTCGAACCGGCCGCCCGGACCGGCCTCGGCGAGCCGCCGCGTCCGAAGCGCGAGGCGCGCGCCAAGGCGCCGGCGGCGGCGCGGCGAGCCGCCCCGAGGCCGGCCGCCGACCCCGCCGAGAGCGCCCGAGCGACCGCATCGGCGGCGGCGGATCTCGCGGGCCTCCGCGCGGCGCTCGAGGCCTTCGAGGGCTCGCGGCTCAAGATGGGCGCGAAGAGCTGCGTCTTCGCGGACGGCGATCCGAGAGCGCGGGTGATGGTGATCGGCGAAGCGCCCGGCGCAGAGGAGGATCGCCAGGGCCTGCCCTTCGTCGGCCGCTCGGGCGCGCTTCTCGACCGGATGCTCGCCGCGATCGGCCTCTCGCGCCATTCGGATGCGCCGGAGAAGGGCGCCTACATCACCAATGTCGTGCCCTACCGGCCGCTCGGCAACCGCACGCCCGACGACGCCGAGGTCGCCGCCTTTGCGCCCTTCGTGCTGCGGCATATCGCTCTGGCGGCGCCCGACTGCGTGGTCTGCCTCGGCAACGCGCCGGCGAAGCACGTGATGGGCGCGACGGTCGGCGTGACGCGGTTTCGCGGGACCTGGCGGGATCTCGAGATCGAGGGGCGGCGCATTCCGGCGCTCGCGACGTTCCATCCGGCGTTCCTGCTCAGGAGCCCGGAGATGAAGCGCTTAGCGTGGCGGGATTTGCTGAGCCTCGCCGAGCGGCTCGACGGCGCGTGAGCCGATCACTCGTCCGGGTCGTCCGCCGGCATGATGAGAGGCAGAATTCGGGGCATGACGAGAAGCGCGATACCGACGCCAATGAAAAAAGACAGTATTCCCATCGACCTCGGCCCTCGCATCGACGCTTCTACGTCAGCCGCGATGATCAAATGACGGAGCACCTTTCCAGATGGTTAACGAGACCAGCGCCTTGAAGCATCGGATCGACGAAAGCGTCGCTTTTTTGCCGATTCGGATCGCGATCCTGACCGTCTCCGACACGCGCAGCCTGGAGGAGGACCGATCCGGAGACGTGCTCGCGGGCCGGATCGAGGCGGCCGGCCATATCCTCGCCGACAGAAAGATCCTGCGCGACGAGAAGGCGGAGATCGTCGACCAGCTGCTCGCCTGGATCGAGGATCCGGAGGTCGGCGTCGTGAACTCCACCGGCGGCACCGGGCTGACGGGCCGCGACGTCACGGTCGAGGCGCATCAGGCGGGCTACGAGAAAGAGATCGAAGGTTTTTCCGCGCTCTTTCATATGGTCTCCGCGCAGAAGATCGGCACCTCCACCATGCAGTCCCGCGCCTGCGCCGGCGTGACCGCCGGCACGTATCTCTTCGCCCTCCCCGGCTCGCCCGGCGCCTGCAAGGACGGCTGGGACGAGATCCTGCGCTGGCAGCTCGACATCCGCCACCAGCCCTGCAACCTCGTCGAGATCATGCCGCGGCTGCTGGAGCGGTAGCCGCGGCGGACGTCGTCTCGGACGGCCTCAGGCCGAGCCGGCATCCGGAGCCGTCGAATGCGTTTTCAGCCGTTCGGGCTCCCTGATCCCAGCTTGGCGCGCTCGGCCGGGATGACGGCCGCTCGCGGTCCGAAGGCCACAGCTACGTTTCGTTACAAACCCGTCAGAGCGTCGTCACCGCGACGGGCGATTCGGTCTCGACGCCCGTCAATCGCGCTTCCAGGAGACCTCAGCGTATGCTCGCCCGATCCCTCGTCCTCGCTTTCGCCCTTCTCGCCGTCGCCGCTTCCGCCGGCGCGCAGTCCTACCGCCCGCCCCTCGACGCCAGCACCTTGCGCACCGCCGCCGTCGACGTCATCCGCGCCTGCGCCGTCGAAGCGCGGCGCGACTGCACCGGCGCGCCGGACGTGCTCGTCTGCCTCCTCGTCAAGCCCGTGCGCAGCGGGGCCTGCGGCGACGCCCTTCGCGACGGCTCGGTGCTCTTCGACGCGCTCGACTATTGCGCCGAGGACATCGACCATTTCTGCGGCTACGTCGCGCCGGGCCGAGGCCGCGTCATGACCTGCCTCGCCGATCATCACGATCTCATCAGCGACGACTGCTATCTCAGCCTTGCCCAGGGCGCGGCGGACTATCGCGAGATCGCCGGCGGCGAGTCCGGATTTCGCGAGAGCGATTGAGCCGCGACGCGGCGCGCCGATGCGCGCGCGCCGCGACGGCCAAACGTTAAGCGCAGATTAACCGAGCGCCCTATATGGCCGCAGCGAGCCTCCGCGCGCGCCGTCGCGCCAAAGAGATCCTGGAGTCCCGCCATGTCGCGCATCGGCCGCCTTCTCGCGCTTCCCCTCGTCGCCGTCAGCCTCGGCGCGCCAGGCGTCGCCGATGCGCAAATCGCTCCGGAGCAGGACGCGGCCGCGCCGTCCGACGCCCGCTCCGCGGAGCTCGGCCTTCTCGTCGAGGTCCTCCGCGACGACGAGGCCCGAGCCCGGCTGATCGCCGAGCTCGAAGGCGTCGCGGCGGCCGCGCCCGGCGACGGCGCCGACAGCGCGTCCGGCGCTCCGCCCGAACCGGCCGGCGACGCCGAAGAGCCCATCTCTTTGGGCCGCGCCCTCGCCCAGGAGACGCAGGATCTCGCCAAAGCGGCCGCCGAAGACGTCGCCTTGTTCTGGCGCCGCGTCACCAACATCCCGCGCGCCTTCTCCGGCCTCACCGGCGACGAGCTGACGGTCCTCTACGACGCCTTCGCCAACCTCGCGCTCGTCATCGCGACGACGGTGGCGATCTTCTATGCGCTCAGGCGCTTGGCCAAGCGCGTCTATCGGCGCATGAGCGCAGACGCGGCGCGCGCGCCCTTTCTGCAGAAGGGCGTCATCATCGCGGCGTCGAACGTCGTCGAGATCACGGCGGTCGTCGTCGCCTGGGCCGGCGGCTACGCGCTCGCGACACTGGTGATCGGGCAATATGGCGAGGTCGGCATCCGCCAGTCGCTCTATCTCAACGCTTTCCTCATCGTCGAGCTCGTCAAGGTCGCGCTCCGCGCTTTGCTCGCGCCGAGGGCGCCGGCGCTGCGGCTCTTGCCGGCGCCCGACCGCGGCGCGCGCATCATGAACAACGGGCTCTCCGCCGCCGCCAGCGTCGTCGGCTACGGCCAGCTGCTCGTCGTGCCGATCATCAACAAGAACGTCTCCTTCTTCGCCGGCCGCGGCTTCTCGGCGCTGATCCTGATCGCCGCGATCCTGATCCTCACCGCGCTGATCCTGCGCTACCGCGCCGATGTCGCGGCCTGGCTCCTCGGCCGCAAGAAGCTCAATGGCGGCCGCGGCCTGCTCCAGACGCTGGCGCGCAACTGGCACATTCCGGCGCTCCTCTATCTCGCCGGCCTCTTCCTCATCGTGATGACGCGGCCGGGCGGCGACGTCCTGCCGGTGCTCGGCGCCTCGGCGCAGGTGTTCTTCGCCATTCTCTTCGGCGTCCTGGCGGCGCAGGCGCTCAAGCGCTCGATCGCGAAGGGCGTCGCGCTGCCCGAGCGCGTCAACCAGCGCCTGCCGCTCCTCGAGCGGCGTCTGAACGCGTTCGTGCCGCGCACGCTCTTCGCGCTTCGGCTCGTGATCATCGCGGCGGTCGGCGCGTTCACGCTCGACACGCTCGGCGTCCTCGACGCCGAGGGTTGGCTGGCGAGCCAGGTCGGCGCGCAGATCGCCGGTTCGGTGTTCAGCGTCGCGGTCATCCTGATCTTCGCGTTCCTGCTCTGGCTCGCCTTCAGCTCCTATGTCGAATTCCGGCTCAATCCGGATTTCGGCCGCGCGCCGACCGCCCGCGAACAGACGCTGCTGACGCTCTTGCGCAACGCCGCCACGGTGACGCTCTTCGTGCTGACGATGATGTTCGTCCTCTCCGAGCTCGGCGTCGACATCGCGCCCTTGATCGCCTCGGCCGGCGTCCTCGGCCTCGCCATCGGCTTCGGCGCGCAGAAGCTGGTGCAGGACATCATCACCGGCGTCTTCATCCAGCTCGAGAACGCGATCAATGTCGGCGAGGTGATCACGGTCGGCGGCGTGACCGGCACGGTCGAACGGCTGACGGTCCGCTCGGTGTCGCTGCGCGATCTCGAAGGCACGTTCCACATCATCCCGTTCTCCTCGATCGACATGGTCTCGAACTACATGCGCGAGTATGCGTTCCATGTCTGCGACATGGGCGTCGCCTATCGCGAGAAGACGGACGAGGCGAAGGCGGCGATGTACGACGCCTTCGACGAGCTCAGAGCGAACCCCGCGCATGGCGAGGCCATCATCGGCGAGCTCGACTGGTTCGGCGTCAACGCGCTCGGCGACAGCGCGGTCGTGCTGCGGGCCCGGATCCGCTGCCGGCCGGGCAAGCAATGGGCGATCGGCCGCGCCTACAACGAAGTCCTGAAGCGCGTCTTCGACGAGCGCGGGATCGAGATCCCGTTCCCGCATCAGACGATCTACTTCGGCGAGACCAAGGACGGCGCGACGCAGCCGCTCAGGCTCGCCGGTCCGGTCGGCGGGCGCGCCGTCGCCGCCGCCTCGAGCTGAGACCGCTGGACAGGCGCGGCCGCGCCTCGCTTAACTCGCTCGACCGAGCCGCGGCGCCGGCGCCGGCGACGCGGCTTCTTCTGAGGCGCGAGAGACGCGACAGGCGAGGACGACGATGATCCGCGTATCGACCTATGACGGCCCGGGCGGCAAGCCGACCATCCACGAGGTCCCGAAGCCCGATATTCCGCCGAAGGGCGCGCTCATCCGCATCGGCGCCTGCGGCGTCTGCGGCACCGATCAGCACATCCTCAAAGGCCATTGGCCGAAGCCGCTGCCCTGGCCGTTCACGCTCGGGCATGAGCTCGCCGGCGTGATCGTCGAGATCGGCGAGGAGCTCGCGACCGATTTCATGGGCGAGAAGATCGGCGTCGGCTCGAAGCTGATGTTGCCGCCGCTGATGCCCTGCGGCGCCTGCGACTACTGCCTCCATTATCCCGAGACGTCGAACAAGTGCCTGACGCCGGTCTATTACGGCCGCTATCTCGGCTTCGAGCGGCCGCCGCATCTCTGGGGCGGCTGGGCCGAGATGGTCTATGTCGACCTCGGCGAGCTGCCGGGCACGAAGATCTACAAGCTGCCGGACGACATGCCGCTCCTCCTCGGCGCGCTCTCCGAGCCGCTCACCTCCTGCATCCGCGCCTTCAACCGGGCGAAGCGCGCGGGCGGCTTCAATTGGAACGACACGGTCGTCATCCAGGGAACCGGCCCGATCGGCATTCTCGCCGTCGCCGCGGCCCAGGAGATGGGCGCCGGTCGCGTGATCGCCGTCGGCGCGCCCGAAGAGCCGCGACTGCGCCTGGCCCGCGACTTCGGAGCCGAAGCGACCGTGAACATCGAGGAGCTGGACACGCCCGAGGCGCGGATCGCGGCGGTGCGCGAGATCGTCGGCGGCTTCGGCGCCGATCTCGTCATGGACTGCTCCGGCCATCCCTCGGCCGGTCCGGAAGGGATCGAGTTCCTGCGCGACGGCGGAACCTATGTCGAGATGGGCCAGTTCACCGACGCCGGCGCGATCATGACCAACTGGCACCGCATTTGTACGAAGGATCTCAACGTCCTCGGCTCCTGGGCGTTCACCGCCAACGATCTCGCCCTCGGCGTGAAGATGCTCGACGCCGCCCGAGACCGCTATCCCTGGCGGTCGATGCAGACGCTCTTTCCCTTCACCGGGTCGGGCGTCGAGACGGCGGTCGCCAAGGCGATGGCGATGGAGACGGTCAAGTCGACGATCGTGCCCAACCCGGATCTCATCGAGGAGGAGGTCGTCTTCGCCTCTTGAGCCGGGCGCCGCGACAGATCGTTACAGAGCCGACAGACGATTGAGACGCGGCTCGGCGAGGCTCCTCGCGCGCATGAATGCGCCGCAATCGCGCGGCGCAAGGCGCGCAGGAGCGACATAATGAACCTCTCCGCCCTCGACCGAACCGCCCGACTTCTCGCCCTCGTCCTCGGCGTCGGCGCGGCGGGCGCCGCCTCGGCCCGCGACGTCGTCATCGATCTTCACACCGTTCCGTTCGGACCGGCGCTCACGCGCGCCTATCTCGCCTGCGCGCCGGACGCCCAGCGCCTCTGCGAAGGCGCTCCGGTCGGCGGCGGCCGCATCGTCGCCTGCCTGGCCGAACAGCGTGACGCCCTGAGCGCGCCCTGCGCCGAGGAGTTCCTGAAGGCCGAGATCCTGATGGACGCGATGGTCGCCTGCCTGCCGGACGCGGAGCGCTTCTGCTCGACCGTGCCGATGGGCGGCGGCCGCATCGTGAGCTGCCTCGCAAGCAACCAGGACCGGATCAGCGACGCCTGCTTCGACGGCATGGCCGCCAGCGTCGAGGCCTATGGCGGCGTGGTGGAGTAGGCGCGGCCGCCGCCGGCAGGCGCACGGCCTTTCGCTCTGGTGAGCCTCCTTCAGAGCGCGCCATGACCACGCGGAGGCGCTCGCCCGCGACGCCGCCATCCCGGAGCGCCGAAGGCGTATCCGGGATCCAGGGCGGATGTCCCGAACGTCCGGCGCTTCGCCCTGGATCCCGGCTCTGCGCGCTTGGCGCTTGGCCGGGAGGGCGAGGCCTCTGGCGCTTTCGCCTGGTCGCGAGAACTTCTAATCCACG
This sequence comes from uncultured Neomegalonema sp., assembly GCA_964588915.1. Taxonomy (GTDB): domain Bacteria; phylum Pseudomonadota; class Alphaproteobacteria; order Rhodobacterales; family Rhodobacteraceae; genus JALEGB01. The sequence goes on from CAZPTD010000053.1 coordinate 13,801, forward strand.
GCGATCGCGAAGCCGCCGAGCGCCGCGCGCGCCTGCTCGCCGCTGACATGGGCGCGAAGGCCGGATTTCGGGTCGAGCCGCACTTCCAAGCCGTGATTCTCGACGCCCGCCGCCGCAAGCGCCGCCGCGAGAACGCGCTCGGCGGCGCGGCGGCGGAGCTCGGGCTTGTAGACCTTGCCGACCGCGGTCATCGGCAGCTCCGGCAGGATCTCGAGATGCGCCGGAACAGCGGCCCGTTCCGGGATCTCGGCGCGGGCGAAGTCCGTCAGCTCCTCGACCGTCGCCGCGGCGCCCTCGCGCAGCGCGACATAGGCCGCCGGCAGCTCGCCGGCATAGGCGTCCGGCTGGCCGACCGCCGCCGCGAGCGCGACGGCGGGATGCCGCGCCAGCGCCTCCTCGACGATCTGCGGATCGATGTTGTGGCCGCCGCGGATGATCAGATCCTTCGCCCGTCCGGTGATCCAGAAATAGCCGTCCGCGTCCCGACGCCCGAGATCGCCGGTGTTGAGCCAGCCGCCCTCGAACCAGACGCCGGCGTCGTCGGCCGGGTCGAGATAACCCGGAAAGACATGCGGACCGCGCATGACGATGACGCCGGGCTCGTCCGGCTCGGCGTCGCGGAGGATGCGCCCGTCGCCGTCCGAGATCGCCACCTTCATCTCCTGATAGGGCAGGCGCAGCCCGACCGAGCCCGGCCGCGCCGCGCCGAAGCGCGGGTGGGCCGCGGAGACGCAGGTCGCCTCGGTGAGCCCGTAGCCCTCGATGATGCGCAGGCCGGTCTTGGCCTCGAATTTCCGGATGAGATCGACCGGCATCGGCGCCGCGCCGCAGACGGCGAAACGGAGCGAAGAGAGGTCGCAGCCTGCGCTCTCCTCGGCCAGAAGCGCGGCGTAGAGCGTCGGCACGCCGGAGAAGAAGGCGACGCGCCAGCGCTCGATGATCCGCCAGAAGTCCTTGCGCAGACGCTGGCTCCGGTAGCCCTGCGGCGTCGCCAGGAGCACATGGCCGCCGATCGTGAAGACGGCGAGGCCGGTCAGGATCGCGGCGTTGACATGAAAGAGCGGCAGGCCGCAAAGCGCGACGGCGTCGTCCTCGAGCTGGACGTAATGGGCGACGACCCAAGCGTCGAAGGTCTCGTTGGCGTGCGTATGGCGCGCGACCTTGGGATCTCCGGTCGTGCCGCCGGTGTGGAAGAGGCTGCAGACGGCGTCGGGCGCGGGCGGCGGGAAGGCCAATGTCGCGGATTGCGCCGCGCTCGCGGCGCCGAAATCGGCCGTCTCGGCGCCTTTCGCCCGAATCGCGCGCTTGCGGATCAGCCGCGCGGCGAGGCGCTTCAGCGGCGAGAGATAGCGCGTCAGATCGACGGTGAGCACATGCGCGACGTCCGGCGCCTCGGCGACGGCCGCCATCGCCTTCTCATGGATCGCGACGCCCGGCAACGGCGCCAGCGTGACCACCACGCGCGCGCGCATCGAGCGCAGAAGGCCCGCCATCTGCGCGGGCTCGAGCAGCGGGTTGATCGGCGCGGCGGCGGCGGCCGTCTCGGCGCCCCAGAGCGCGAAATGCGTCTCCGGCGCGTTCGGCAGGATGAGCGCGACCGGCGCGTCCGGTCCGGCGCCGAGCGCGCGGAAGAGGTTCGCCGCCCGGGCGATCTCGGCGAGCAGCTCGGCGTAGCTCCAGGCGACGCCCTTCTCTGCGGCGCTTCCCTCCATCAGGAAGGTGAGCGCCGGCGCGGCCGGCCGGCGCTCGGCGGTCGCGGAGATGACCTCGAAGCTGCTCGACGGGCGCCAGCGCTCCGCCAAGGGCGTCCGCTCCGCCTCGAGGACGTCGTCATGCGAGGCGATCTTCGGAAACGGCGCCGCCATGCTTTCTCCTTCCAAGCGCGATCCCCTGCGAGATCGTGAGCGCGGGGCTTTATTCCAAGCTTTGCGCTCGGAATTCGGTCCGAGAGGGGCGGGTTTGTGGAGGCGCGGGTCGGGACGCGCGCGGGCGCCCAGGAGGGCCCGTCTTTCGCGCTGGAGCCGCCGTCGCCAGCCCTCGATCCGACATGGCGTCGGTCGCCGCAAGGATTGGAGACCGCGCTTGCGCGGCGCGCTAAAAATCTCCGATTTTTCGCGCGTCCTTGCGGCGATCGGCGGCGTGTCGGAAGGGCGTCCGGCGACGGCGGGTTCAGCGCGAAAGACGGCTTTCGCACTGGTGAGCCGGAGCGAAACGCCACCGGTCCCGACCAACTCGCGGCGGCGCAGCCACGCGCTCCTCCTGAGACCGCGGCCCTCAGGCCGCGGTCGAGGCGAAAGAGGGCCCGCGCTCGCGCGGGCGCCGTTTGATCACCCGTCCGCGCGGATCCGCTCGTTCTTCGGGTCGTGCGGGCTGTCCTCGGTCACCTCGGCGTCCCAGAGCTGGTCGAACATCTTCACCTTCAGCTTGGTCCCGGGCGCGGCGCGCTCGGTCTTGACGTAGCCGACCCCGATCGACTTGCCGAAGACCACCGAATGGCCGCCCGAGGTCAGCCGGCCCGTCCGCTCGCCCTCCGGCGTGTAGAGCGCCTCGCGGCCCCAAGGGTCGGCGTCGGCCGGCCCGTCGATCAAGAGCCCGACGCAGCGGATCTTGACGCCCTCCGCCTTCTGCCGACGCAGGATCTCGGCGCCGACGAAGTCCTTCTCGAGATCGACGAACCGATCCAATCCGCTCTCCAAGGGCGTCGCGTCGCGGCCGAGATCGGAGCCGAAGGCGCGGTAGGACTTCTCCTGGCGGAGCCAGTTCTGCG
>CAZPTD010000054.1:0-16522 GCA_964588915.1 uncultured Neomegalonema sp.
CGTCAGCCGCGTCGAGGAGACGATCTTCGAGAACCGCTTCATGCACGCGCCGGAGCTGATGCGGATGGGCGCGAAGATCGACGTCCAGGGCGGCGTCGCCACCGTGACCGGCGTCGAGACGCTCCGCGGCGCGCCGGTGATGGCGACGGATCTGCGCGCCTCGGTCTCGCTCGTGCTCGCCGGGCTCGCCGCCGAGGGCGAGACGCTGGTCAATCGCGTCTATCATCTCGACCGCGGCTACGAGCAGCTCGAGCGCAAGCTCAGCGCCTGCGGCGCCGCGATCGAGCGCATCAAGGAGTGTGCCGGCGATGGCGGGCGCTGCAGACGACACGCCGAAGAACGACGTGAAGGACGACTTCGACGATCGGCCGACGACGCCCGGCGACGGGCCGGACGCCGCGTTCGAGGACGCGTTCGCCCCGACCAAGCTCCTCGCCCGCGACGCGGCCGATCTCGAGGTCGTCTCGGCGCTCCTCCAGGACGCGATCCTGCTCGTCAAGGAGACCGCCTGGATCCCCGGCGACCGCCGTTTCGCCTTCGTCTCCAACCGCTTCCGCTGGGAAGAGCCCGACGCCCGCGAGCGCGTCCGCACCGGCGCGCATTTCGACACGGTGAAGGCGGTGCGCGTCCGCGGCGTCGATCTTTCCGCCGGCGAGACGCCGATCGTGATCCTCAGCGTCTTCTTCGAACCCGACCCGACGCCGCCCTCGGGCCGCATCCTCATCGCCTGCGCCGGCGGCGGCGAGATCCGGCTCGACGTCGAGGCGATCGAGGCCGGCATGGCCGACATCTCGAAGCCGTGGAAGGCGCGGCGGATCCCGAGACATCTCGGAGGCCCGGCGTGAGCGCCGACGCGATCGCGTTCGCGCAGACCGATCGGATCGGCGCCGTCTCTGTCGAGGACGACGCGGCGCCGCCCAGCGAGATCGAGCAGGAGCGGCGGGTCGCGATCTTCGACCTCGTCGAGGAGAACCGCTTTCGCCTGCGCGGCGCCGACGGCCCGCATCGCCTCACGGTCGCCCGCGCCGGAGCGCCGGTCCCGGGCTACGTCTTCACCGTCCGGCCGGAGGCGGGCGGCGAGGCGCGGCGGATCCTCGTCGACGATCCGGCCCTCGCGGAGGCCTCGAGCGAGTATCTCGCGCTCTGCGCCGTCTATCGCGACGCGGTCCGCCGCCTGCCGCCGAGCCAGATCGAGAGCGCCGACGCCGAGCGCCGCGCCGCCCATGACGAGGCGTCCGAGCTCCTGCGCCGCGCGCTCAACCCCGAGGTCGAGACGGACGCGCCGACGGCGCGGCGGCTCTTCACGCTCTGCTGCGCGCTCGACGCCGGCGTGGAGGATCCGCCGTGAGCGCGGCGGAGGCGGGCGCCGGCGCGGCCGCGCCGAGCCGGCGCCTGCGCGTGCTCTTCGTCTGCACCCAGAACGCCGTGCGCTCGCCGATGGCCCGCGCGATCTGCGACGCGCGCTTCGGCGGCGTCGTCGAGAGCCTCTCGGCCGGCGTGCATCTCGGCGAGGGCGTCGACCCGCGCGCCGTCGCCGCGCTCGAGGAGATCGGCGTCGCGGTGGAGGACCGCCGCGCGCGGAGCTTCACCGATCTCGAGCGGGCGGGCGCCGACCTCTGCGATTTCGACCTCGTCGTCGCGTTGTCGCAGGCGGCCTATGACGGCGCCAAGCGCGCCGCCCGCGGCGGCCGGCTCGCGCTCGAGCTTTGGCCGATCGACGACCCGACCTCGGCGCAGGACGACGTCGCGGCGCATCGGGCGGTGCGCGACGCCCTGGCGGCGCGGATCGACGAGCGTTTCGGCGCGCTCTGATCGCGAGATCGCGGTCGGCGACCGTCCGTTCCGCGCCGCGTTCGGCTTTTTCGCCGGCCGCCGCGGCGGAGCGCGCCTTGCGTCTTGCCTTTCACGGCCCGCGAGCCCATCACATGGCCAGCATGCGCGGCCCGGCCGCGAGACACGAACCTACAGGAATTGAAACCGACGCATGGCCAAGGAAGAAACTCTCGAATTTCCAGGCACGGTCGTCGAGCTCTTGCCGAACGCCACCTTTCGGGTCGAGCTCGAGAACGGCCACGAGATCATCGCGCACACCGCCGGCAAGATGCGCAAGAACCGCATCCGCGTGCTCGCCGGCGACCGCGTGCAGGTCGAGATGACGCCCTACGACCTCACCAAAGGGCGCATCACCTATCGCTTCAAGTAGGACGCTCGGGCCGTGGCGCCCCGAGAGCCGGACAATCGAAAGAAGGTCGCCGCGCACGCTCCGCCGCGGCTCGTGCTCGCCAGCGCCTCGCCGCGTCGGCTCGAGCTCCTGGCGCAGATCGGCGTGCGGCCGGACGCCGTCGACCCGGCCGATATCGACGAGACGCCGAAGGACGGCGAGAGCCCGCCCGCCTACGCCGAGCGGCTCGCGGTCGAGAAGGCGCGCGCGACCGCCGGGCGCTGGCCGGACGGTCTGGTGATGGCCGCCGACACCGTCGTCGCCGTCGGGCGGCGCATCCTCGGCAAGCCGGCGGCGCGCGCCGAGGCCGAGCGGTTCCTGAGGCTCCTCTCCGGGCGGCGCCATCGCGTGACCACCGGCGTCGCGCTCATCCGCCTCGCCGACGGGCGGCTCTGGACGCGCAAGGTCGGCGCGCATGTCGCGATCAAGCGCCTCTCCGAGGAAGAGATCGCCGCCTATCTCGACAGCGAGGAGTGGCGCGGCAAGGCCGGCGGCTACGCGATCCAGGGCCGCGCCGGCGCGTTCTCGCCCGCGATCAACGGCTCCTACAGCGCGGTGGTCGGGCTGCCGCTGGCCGAGACGGCGGCGCTCCTCGAGGCGGCGGGACGGCCGGCCTGGCGCGATGGGGCGGAGGGCGCGGCGGCGACGCCGGCCCCGCGCAAGGCGGCGCATGCCGGCTGAGCGCCGCATCCTCCTCGACCGTCGGGCCGGGCGGCGGATCGCGGCGCTCCTCGTCGGCGGACGGCTCCGGGACCTTCTCGTCGAGACGCGCGCGACGCCGGCGCCGGGCGAGATCTGGGCGGCGCGGGTCGATAAGCCCGCGAGCCGGGCGGCGGGCGGCGGCGCCTTCCTCGATCTCGGCGCTGCGCGCGCCTTTCTGCCCGGCGGCGAAGGCCTCGCGCCCGGCGACGCGGTCAAGATCGAGATCCGCCGCGCGGCCGAGGACGAGAAGGCGGCGACCGCCAGCCTCAGGCTCGATTTCGCCGGGCCGCGCCTCGCGCACACGCCGGACGCGCCGGGCGTCAACGTCTCGAAGAAGATCGCCGACGCGGCGGAGCGGGCGCGATTGAAGGAGGCGCTCGCCGAATTCGCCGCCGCCGGCGGCTTCGTGCTGAGGACGGCGGCGCGCGGCGTCGCGGCGGAGACGCTTCGGGAGGAGGCGGCGGCGCTCGTCGCCGAGGCGGAGGCGATCGCGGCCGAGCCCGCCCGTCCGCCGAGGCGGCTCCGCGCCGCGCCGGGCCTCGCCGTTCAAGCGGCGCGCCTATGGCCGGACGCGCCGTGCGTCGAGGACGACGCGGCGCCGATCGACGCGAGGCCGCTCGCGCGCTTCGGCGTCGAGGAGGCGCTCCGCGAGCTGCTCTCGCCGCGCGTCGCGCTCGCCGGGCCGGGCCTTTCCGGCGCCTGGATCGCCTGCGAGCGCACGGCGGCGGTCGTCGCGATCGACGTCAACGCCGGCGGCGCCCGCTCGATCGCCGCGGCGAACAGGGCGGCCCTCGCCGAGATCCCGCGGCAGCTGCGCCTGCGCGGCTGGGGCGGGCAGATCGTCGTCGACCTCGCGGGCGGCGCGCCTCGGGACGCGGCGGCGCGGGACGCGCTTGTCGCCGCGCTCCGATCGGCGGCGGACGCGCCCTTGGAGGCGCTCGGCTTCGGGCCGCTCGGGCTCCTCGAGGCGCGGCGCAAGCGCGACCGCGCGCCGATCGAGACTCTGCTGAGCGCGGCGGAGCTCGACGCCCAAGACGCGCCGGGCAACGCATGGGAAGGAGACGCGACATGACCGGATCGAAGCGGGGCGGCTGCCCGATCTGCGGCGCCGAGCGGAGCGCGCGCTACCGCCCGTTCTGCTCCAAGCGCTGCGCCGACGTCGATCTCGGCAAATGGATGACGGGCGGCTACGCCGCGCCCGCCGCCGAAGAGGACGAGATCGATGACGACGATCTCGGCCGCGAGCGCGAGAGCGGCGCGTCCAGCCCGCGCGAGACTTGATCGCGCCGCCGAACGCCCCGACTTGTCGCTGGACAGGGTCGCCGCTCTCGGCTATCGACGCGTCTCCGAGCCGCCGCCCTCGCGCAGCGGCTCAGCGCGCGCGGCGCACGCCCAGGTAGCTCAGTTGGTAGAGCAACGGATTGAAAATCCGTGTGTCGGTGGTTCGATTCCGCCCCTGGGCACCAACCTCCGTCTTCAAGCTGCGCCAAGCGGGCCGGCGCCTGCGCTGACGGCGCGCCATCGTCGGCCGGTCCGACCGATCCGCGACCGTGAGGCTGTCCTCGGTCGAGTTCGGCGAGCTGTCGATGAAGAGGAGGACCGCTTTGTTTTCGCGCGCGCCTTGGCGGCGAAAGCGGCCGGGGCGTCGGGAAACATAACAGCGGCGTAGGGCAGGGGATGCTCGTCCTTCCGCGCCGCGCGCCCGTGGGCGACGGATTGCTGCGGGTCGGTGTCGGCGATGACGACGCTTGCGCCCTTCGACGCGGCCATGACGGCAAGGTTGATCGCCAAGGTTGTTTTCCGACGCCGCCTTTTTGAGAGATAAGAGAAATTGTTTGCATGAGAACATGGGACTTTGAGAATTAATACTTTTGAAAATTCTCGCCCATGATCTTCGCCGCCGCAACCATCAGGCGCGGATATTTGAAATATATCCCCAAGATTTCAAGTCGACCCGCAGCAGCGCTCAAAGCCCGAAGGGCCGAGACTTCGCAGGCGAACGCCGAGGAGGCTCGGCAAGCAGGCGAAGCCAGCGGCGCGAGCGCGGCCCGGCCCGATTGGGGCGGGGCCGCCGTTACCGCTTTACGGTGTATTACGGACGCGACGGCGAGATGCGCCAACTACGGTTCGTGACCCAACTCGGTCTTTCGGGATCGAAACGAGTCATTGCAGTGGAATGTCAGCTTTCGGAAACCGCGGATCGGTAGGCTCGGAAAAGGATCTAAGGGATGGACCAATTGCCGCCATTCGCTCTGCGTCAGCACGGGATCACTGTACTTCAATAAACGCCCATTAATAATTTGGGGGAAATATTTTTATGAGCTGTAAGAAGTTCAATATTCTGTACCAATTAATCTTAGCGCATGCTTACGCCACGACCTGCAAGCAACCGCCGGACATCTTCAATATTTTCAAACCCTTGTCTGCACTTGTAAACATGCATGTTTAGATGCTTGTATTTCGGTAGATTAGTATCTACATCGATGCCTTCGGTAATTAAATGTATGACCTCCGCATGGCCATGCTTTTCAGCGAAGCGGTCGACCTCATATTCTACTTGCTCGCGCCCAGCGCTATTTGGTGTCCAAAGAACGATCAGCGCTTTCGCTCGGTCGATCGCGGTCTCGACTTGCTGCTTCCATTCGCCCTTGCCGATACCGCGGCGATCCCACCACGTGCTAACATCAGCGTAGTATAGACGTCGGTCAAGTTCCATAAGCAAGGTTAAATCGCTGCGTGCATAAGACAAGAACACATCTCCACGTCGAAGCTCAGGCGGAATTGGCGCAACACCTAGGGCTAGTTCGGTGCTGTAGACGTGATTGCGATGCAGAAACTCAGTCATCTTACGGGACGATGCGAGGAGCACCGTCTGCAAGGCGATCCAGTCCTCTGCCGCAGGCGCATCATCTGACCGATCGACAATCGCGGCACCTGGATCAAGCCGCAGTTCCACCTCCGGCCTGAGATCCGGCAGCTCCGCCATCGCATCGAACGTCGCGTCCAACAATATACTAAGATAGACTTGCGCATCGTCGCCGGTGACGTCGATCCGTAAAGTGCCCCGAGCATGATCCGCCCGAAGCAGAGCTTCCGCCTTCAGACCTCCAAGGGCGCGCAGGTGCACTCCGGAACGCCAGACCGCGTCTTCGACGATCTCTCGCTGCCGCACGCATATCAGTTGCGAAATTAGCTGGGGTGGCAAGAACGCCTCAAAGCGCAAACGGACTGACAGTGGCCCCATTGTATCGAACCGATGCTTTACCGCTGCCACCGGAAGGATAGCTGGCAGAAGCCATCGACCGCGTTTTACAAATGCCGTTTTGAAGGCCCGCATCGCGTCCATGATCAGACGCTTGTCTTCAGCGTCATAACCTCGGTTCGCGCTGTCGAGCACCATATGGAACTCCGCCTCGGTCAACCTGCCGCCCCTAACATGCGCAATTCTTGAATAAAGAACACTATAGACACTGCTGGTTATCCAGGCTGGACTGAACACCATATGCTCAAGTGCCGGCAGATCTTTGAACCAAACTGCGACGCCCAGCAGGTCGAGGTAGGCGATCTGATCTCGAGCGATTTGCGGATCGACGCCCTTTCGGGTGAATATCTCGATCAGATCGGCTACTGGCACGCGCCCGCGTAGCCTCAGTAAATGGTCAATATCCGCCATCGCTTCAGCATGCTCTTTTACCATACTGCCCATGCCAGCGAGCTTGACCAGTTCCTCCTTGAACTGCACCAAAAACGCCTGGAACGCGCTGCGCCCCTCGGCGTTAGCCGTCAAGCATGAGAGCTTGTGATAAGCTGCGATACGGCCGTGGTGCTTTTTGAGCTGAGCTATATCGACATCAACCGGCGAGACGTCAGCCTTGTTGCCAACAATCAATACCGGTGTGCCTTCGCTGGCGACGGAATGTAGAAATGATAACCAGTATTCGGCATCAGCGTTACCGTCGTCGCGGTTGCGACCGTCGATGACAATTACATAAAGGCAACGCGCACGTAGAAAAAATTGATGTGTGGAGTGATACCATCTTGCATTGATCGCGACTCATGGCGCATTTAGGATTCACATCCACCAGATATTGTGATTCACCATGGAAAACAGAGGAGGTTTTCCATGGCGGCTCCGATCGCGTTGCGCCTGGATTATTGTGGCGATGATCTGCGGGCGCGGGCTAGGCGCAGCAGGAACGCCGGTCAGGCCCGGCGCTTGCTCGCCCTCGCGGCGATCTACGACGGCGCGTCGCGCACGGAGGCGGCGAGGATCGGCGGCGTCACCCTGCAGATCGTGCGCGACTGGGTTCTGCGCTTCAACGACCAGGGTCCGACCGGCCTGATTGACCGCCCGGCTCCCGGCGCGGCGCCGAAGCTCGACGCCGAGCAGCGCGCCGCGCTCGCCAAAGCCGTCGAGGACGGCCCGAAGCCCTATCTCGACGGCGTCGTGCGCTGGCGGATCTGCGATCTGACGCAGTGGGTCTGGGAGGAGTTCGAGGTCACGATGAGCGAGGCCGCGATGAGCCGCACGCTGAAGTCTCTGGGCTTCGCCAAGCTCTCGGCGCGCCCACAGCATCATGCGCAAGATCCTGAAGCCATTGAGACGTTTAAAAAAACTTTCCCGCCGAGCTGGCGAAGATCCGAGAGCGGCTCCCACGCGGGACGCCGATCGAGATCTGGTTCCAGGACGAAGCGCGCGTAGGACAGAAGAACAAGATCACCCGCCGGTGGGCGCGGCGCGGAACCCGGCCGCGAGCGCCGCAGGACCAGCGCACGACGTCGGCCTACATTTTCGGCGCGATTTGCCCCGAGCGCGGCGAGGGCGCCGCTTGGGTCATGCCCTCCTGCAATACCGAGGGGATGAGCCTGCATCTGGCGGAGATCGGCAAGGCCGTCGCGCCAGGCGCGCATGCGGTGGTGGTGCTCGATCAGGCCGGCTGGCATCTCTCAAAGGCTCTGAAGGTCCCGGACAACATCACCCTCCTTCCGCTGCCGCCGCGATCGCCCGAGCTTAATCCGGTCGAAAACGTCTGGCAGTTCATGCGCGAGAACTGGCTCTCGAACCGAGTCTTCAAGAGTTACGACGACATCGTCGCCCATTGCTGCGACGCTTGGCGCAAGCTCACAGACCAGCCTTGGCGAATCCGATCCATCGGCCAGCGTCAGTGGGCGCATGGGTTCTAATCAATGCAAGTTGGTATTAGGTCTCCAACTACTGATGAAACTACTTCAGGAGCACTCGCCACTTCGGCATCCGGCGGAATTACCATATCTCCGGAGTAATCTTCACCGAATTCTGCGATCTCAGCAGCGGCAGCCATGATCACAGTGTCGATGGCAAATTGCTCCCAGCTTCTTGAATTGTCTCCACCCACGGATGCGTACAGCCAGTCGCAAGCGTCAGAAACTCTTCTTATTACTCTGCTATCGTTTGCAGATGATATATAAAAATAACCAGAATCTTCTTCAATTGGAATTTGATTGTCAACGAAGATGCCGGAAATTAACAGCGTGTAAAGGTATTTACATATGTATGGCGGATCAGCTGCTAAGGGAATGACCCGCATAGCTGCCCTATGGGCAATAACGATCGCAGACTCTCGAGGTAGCGTTGAGAATTGCGTTGCGATTTCTTCGCGCCATTCTTCAAGAAGCACTGTTTTCTCTGTCGGTTCCTTAAAGTATAATCACTATTAGTATATCGAGCAAAATCGTAATTATCAACAGCCTTCTTGATTGGGTGCGCACAAGACTGCTTCGGCAAAATCAAGACAAGTGTATTCGCTGAGATGGTAGATGCGCAGCCAGAAGCGGTCTTGGTCGACAGAACTGACAACGTCTGCGATGGGTCAGGTTCGGCTGTCTCTCTCAACCTCCGGCGGCCTATCGTTAGCCGGAAGCTGACATGGCGCAAGAGCGTTTCCGAGCAAGCCGCCGCGTCCGCCCCTGGCCCGGAACCGAATCATCGCCCCACGAATCATACTGCCGCTCTCGGGATGATAGCTGACTTTTCCGGTTGAATGTCAGCTCTCGCAGCGTTTGATCCTGCTCATGTCTCGGGAGCTGACGCCGTCGATTCGGAGGCTCACCGCCGATCGTGACCCAGGGCGGATTAAGCGCGCGTCGGTCATTCCATCGGTTCAATCCCAGATCCTACAACGCCCTCGGCATCATCCGAACGCAGCCGATTACATTCTGAGCTGCGAACCGGTTCGGTCGCCCTTGGCGGTTTCCGACTGTGACGAGCGTTTCTACGCGGCCGAAAGACTTCCCCTTCGCGGCCGAAAGACTTCCCCTTCGAGCCTCTGACGACGTTTTCACGCGCAGGAGCGGCGCGCCTCGCGACGCTGCTGATAGCCTCTTGCCAAAGCTCAATGTTATAACATAACAACCCAGCTATGGAGACGAACCGCGAGAAGCGCGCGCGCGGATGGCGCAAGGACATCAAGACGCTGATCTTGGAGCTGCTGCGCGAGCGCGGCCGTCCGCTCGGCGCTTACGAGATTATCGCGGCGCTCGAGAAGACCCGCGGCAAGGTCGCGCCGACCACCGTTTATCGCGCGCTCGGCGCCCTGATCGAGGATGGCCGGGCGCATCGCGTCGAGTCGAAGAACGCTTATGTGGTCTGCCAACGCGCCGCGCATGGCGACGCTCATCTGAACGACGCGGTGCTGTCGATTTGCGAGGGCTGCGGCGCGGTCGAGGAGCATCTCGACGGCGGGCTGTTGCGCGACCTAGGAGCGCTCGTCGGTCGCTCGGGCTTCCGTCCTGGTCGTCACGTGATCGAGATCCACGGCCTCTGCGCAGGCTGCGGCGAGGAGGGCGCGCCATGAGCCTGCGTTCCTCGGTCTGGCGCTCGCGCGGCGTGCAAACCCGCTGGGTCGTCAGCAGCCTGTGGCTGCGTCTCGCCGTCGCCGGCTGCGTCTCGGCGGTCGTTTGGCTCGGCTATTTCTGGGCGACCGCATGACCGCCGCTGTCGCGTTTCATCATCTGACCCTCGGCTACGGCTACACGCCGGCGGTCCGGGATCTCGACGTCGACATCGCGCCGGAGAGCCTGACCGCGATCGTCGGCCCGAACGGCGCCGGCAAGTCGACCTTGCTCAAAGGCATGACGGGCGCGCTCACGCCGCTGAGCGGCCGCATCGAGCTTGGCGTCGGGCGCGAGCGCGTCGCCTATCTGCCGCAGCAATCCGAGATCGACCGATCCTTTCCGATCACCGTGTTCGACCTCGTCGCGATGGGGCTCTGGGCGGAAATCGGCGGGTTTTTGGGGCTCTCGCGCCGCCAAGGCGCGCGGGTCGAGGAAGCGATCGCCGCCGTGGGGCTCACCGGCTTCGAGGGGCGCGCCATCGCGGCGCTTTCAGGCGGCCAGATGCAGCGCGCGCTCTTCGCCCGCCTTCTGCTGCAGGACGCGTCGCTCGTGCTGCTCGACGAGCCCTTCACCGCGATCGACGTCAAGACGACGGCGGATCTGATCGACGTCGTCAAACGCTGGCATGGCGAAGGGCGGACCATCCTTGCGGTCCTCCACGACATCGACGCGGTGCGGGCGCATTTCCCGCGCACGCTGCTGCTGGCGCGGCGCTTGGTGGCGCATGGTCTGACCGAAAAGACGCTGACCGCGGCGAATCTCCTCCGGGCGCGCCAGATGTGCGAGGCCTGCGACGGGCCGGAGCACAGCTGCGGCCGCGCCGACGCGTCGGAGAGCGCGGCGTGATCTGGGACCTTTTCTTCGCGCCTTTCGCGGATTTCGGCTTCATGCGCCGCGCGCTCGTCGGCTGCCTGACGATCGCCGTCAGCGCGACGCCCGTCGGCGTTTTCCTGATGCTTCGGCGCATGAGCTTGACCGGCGACGCCATGTCTCATGCGATCTTGCCCGGCGCGGCCGTTGGCTATTTGGTCTCCGGCCTCTCGATCGGCGCGATGACGATCGGCGGGCTCGTCGCCGGTCTCATCGTCGCGCTGCTCGCCGGCTTCGTCACGCGGGCGACCGCGGCGCGCGAGGACGCCAGCCTCGCCGCCTTCTATCTGATCTCGCTCGCGCTCGGCGTGCTCATCGTCTCGACCCGCGGCGGCAATGTCGACCTGATGCATGTGCTCTTCGGAACGGTGCTGGCGTTGAACGACGACGCGCTGGCGCTGCTCTCCGGCATCGCGACGGCGACCCTTGTCTTGCTGGCCGTTTTCTTCCGACCGTTGGCGCTCGAATGCGCGGATCCCCAATTCCTGCGCTCGGTCAGCCGCCTCAGCGCGCCGACGCATTTCGTCTTCCTCGGACTCGTCGTGCTCAACCTCGTCGGCGGCTTTCACGCCCTCGGCACGCTGATGGCGGTCGGCGTGATGATCCTGCCCGCGGCCGCCGCCCGCTACTGGGCGCGGACGCTCGGCGGCATGATGCTGGTCGCAATCGCGATCGCCGCGCTCTCCAGCGCCGCCGGTCTGCTGTTGTCCTATCATCACAGCCTGCCGTCAGGCCCGGCGATCATCCTCGCCGCCGGCGTCTGCTACGTCGCGTCGCTTCTCGTCGGGCCCGTGGACGGGCTGCTGTCCCGGCCGACGCGCCGCCTCTCCTCCCAGATGTAAAAGGAGCATTCTCATGATGTTGAACCGTCGCGGCTTTATCGCCGGCGCCGCCGCTCTCGCCGCGAGCCCGGCCACGCCGCTCCTCGCTCAAACCGGCGGAAAGACGCCGGTGGTCGCCACCTTCTCGGTCCTCGGCGACATGGTCGCGCGGATCGGCGGCGACCGCGTCGCGCTGACGACGCTGGTCGGGCCGAACGGCGACGCGCACGTCTATCAACCGACGCCGGACGACGCGCGGGCGGTGGCGTCCGCCGCGCTTCTGGTCGCGAACGGCGTCTCTTTTGAAGGCTGGCTCGATCGGTTGGTCGACGCCGCTGGGTTTGGCGGACAACGCGTCGTCGCGACCGAAGGCGTCGATCTGATCGCATTCGACGAAGACGATCACCACGACGAGCACCACGACGAGCACGACCACCACGACGAGCACGGCGATCATAAAGAGGAAGGCCACGAGGATCACGCCGAGCACGGCGAGCACGACGATCACGGCGATGATCATGCGGGCGAACATGACGCTCACGATCACGGCGAGTTCGACCCGCATGCATGGCACGACCTGGCGAACGGCGTGATCTACGCCGGCAATATCGCCGCCGCCCTGGCGGCGATCGATCCGGACGGCGCGTCGGCCTACGAGGCCGCCGCCGAGGCCTACATCGCCGAAATGCGCGCCCTCGACGAAGAGATCCGCGCGGCGGTCGGCGCGCTGCCCGCGGATCGACGCACGATCGTGACGCCGCACGACGCGTTCGGCTATTTCGCCCGCGCCTACGGCCTCGAGTTCCTGGCGCCGCAGGGGTTCAGCACGGAGGCCGAAGCGTCGGCGGCGGACGTGGCGCGCCTGATCACGCAGATCAAAGAGAGCGGCATCGACGCGGTCTTCGTCGAGAACGTCACCGACACGCGGCTGATCGAGCAAATCGCGCGCGAGACCGGCGCCCAGGTCGGCGGCACGCTCTATTCCGACGCGCTCTCCGGTCCGGACGGTCCGGCGTCGACCTATCTCGCCATGATGCGCCACAACACGCAGACCATGGCTGAAGCGCTGTCGGCTTGAGGCGAACGCGTGCAGAAAGACGATACGCGGCTTCCCGTCACCGCGCTCTCGGGCTTTCTGGGCGCGGGCAAGACGACGCTTCTCGATCATGTTCTCTGCAACCGCGACGCACGCCGCGTCGCGGTGGTCGTCAACGACATGTCCGAGGTGAATATCGAGGCTGATCTGGTGCGCGACGCCGGCGCCGAACTGAGCGGCGCCGACGAAGATCTCGTCGAGATGACCGATGGCTGCGTCTGCTGCGCGCTGCGCGACGATCTTCTCAAGGAAGCGCGCGCGCTTGCGGAGCAGGGACGGTTCGACTACCTGCTGATCGCGGCCACCGGGATCTCCGAGCCTTTGCCCGTCGCCGCCGCCTTCGAACGCCGCGACGAAGAGGGCGGATCGCTCAGCGATGTCGCGCGGCTCGACACGATGGTCACGGTGGTCGACGCGGTGAATCTGCTTAAGGGCTGCGCCTCGCAAGACTTCCTCGGGGACCGCGGCGAGAGCCTCGGCGAGGACGACGAACGCGCGCCGGGCGACCTTTTGGTCGACCAGATCGAGTTCGCCGACGTGATCGCGCTCGACAAGACCGGCGACGCCGGGCCCGAGAAGGCCGACAAGGCGCGGAACATCATCCGCGCCCTCAATCCGGACGCGCGCCTGATCGAGACCGACCACGCGCGCGCGCCGCTCGACGCGATCTTCGACACCGGCCTCTTCGACGACGAGAAGGCGCATGAGCGTCCGCTCTGGTTCGAGGAACTCTATGGCTTCGCCGAGCAAACGCCGGAAACGGAGGAGGACGGCGTCGGCGGCTTCGTCTATCGGGCGCGGCGGCCGTTCGATCCGGCGAAACTCCGCGGCTTCCTGCAAAGGACGCTGCCGGGCGTCGTGCGCCGCTCGCCGCCGATCGCGGGAACCGGCGCCGCCCGGCTTCTGCGCGTCGTCGATCCGTGCGACTGGGACGGCGACGACGACCCGGGCGCGTTTCGGCAGTCCCGGCGGCGCCACTAAGGAAAGCACGCGATGTCCGATCCTCTCGAAGCGCGCGTCCCGGTCACGGTGCTGACCGGGTTCCTCGGCGCCGGCAAGACGACCGTGCTGCGGCGCATCCTGGAGGATCCGCGCTTCGCGGACACGGCCGTCGTCGTCAATGAGTTCGGCGAGATCGGCCTCGATCACGAATTGATCGGCGCCGCCGACGAGTCGCTGGTCGAGACAACCAGCGGATGCCTGTGCTGCACGGTGCAGGGCGACGTGCGCCGCACGATCGAGTCGCTGCTGAGCCGCGCGCGCGACGGCGAGATCCGCGCTTTTTCGCGCCTTGTTGTCGAGACGACCGGCCTCGCCGATCCCGCGCCGGTCCTGCACACTTTTCTGAGCGGCGGCGCGCTGGAGAACGACGTCGTGCTCGCCGGCGTCGCGACTGTCGTCGACGCCGTCAATGGCGATGCGACGCTGGATCGGTTCGAAGAGGCGCGGCGGCAGGTCGCTTGCGCGGATCTCGTGCTTCTCACCAAGAGCGATCTCGCGCTCGATCCGGCGTCGCGGCGCGACGTCGCCGAACTGCGTCGGCGCCTCGCAGGCCTCAACGCGACGGCGCGGATCATCGACGCGTGCGCGGACGGCGCGGCGCCGGAGGACTTGTTCTCTCTGCGGGGCTACGAGCCGACGCGCAAAGGGGCCGACATCCTCGATTGGCTGCGGTTCGAGGCCGAGGCGGCGCGCGAGCATCGCCACGACCTTACCCATGACCATGCGCACGACCACGCCCATGATCACGGCCATGATCCGACTCGTCATGGCGAGGACATCGAGGCGCATTGCGCCGCCTTCGACGCGCCGCTCAGCGCGCGCGGCTTCTGGTTCGCGCTCGAGATGCTCCGCGCCTTCCACGGCGAGCGCCTGCTGCGCTTCAAAGGCCTTGTCGGGCTCGACGACGCGCCGAATCGCCCCTTTGTGCTGCACGGCGTTCAGCATATCTTCAGCCCGCCCGTCCGGCTCGACGCTTGGCCGTCGGACGACCATCGGACGCGCTTGGTGGCGATCGCCAAAGGACTGCCGGCGGAGGACGTCCGCGGCGTCTTCGCCATGTTCGAGCAGACGAAGCCTTAGCCGACTGAAGAGCCTATGATCCTACGCCGATTCTACGCCGCAGCTCTCGCGCTGACGGCGACGACGCTCGCGCCCGCGGCGTCCGCGCATCCGCATATGTTCGTCGAAGCGCGATCCGAGATCACGATCAACGAGTCGGGCCGCCTGACCGGCGTTCGGACGTCGATGCTGATCGACGAGCTGACGACGCTGTTCACGCTCGAGGCGAACGGCGTCGTCTCGTTGGACGCGCCGTTGACCGAGGGGCAGCAAAGGGCGATCGGCGACGGCATGGTCGAAGGGCTCGGCTATTACGACTACTTCACCGACCTCGACGTCGACGGCGCGCGGCTGAGCTTCGCGGAAGCGACGGTGACCGACGTCCGGCTCGAAGGGGCGCAATTGGCGGCGACGCTCGAGCTGCGGCTCGACGCGCCCTTGGATCTGCGCGGCCGGAGCATCGGTCTCGCGCTTTACGACCCGACCTATTTCGCCGCCGTCGAGACGCTGGCGCCGCCGAGCCTGCCGGACGCGCTCGACGCCTGTCAGGCGCGCCTGGTCAAGTTCGAGCCGACGAACCTCGACTCCACCACCCTCGCCGCGCTCGGCGCGCTGTCGCGCGAGGAGACGCCCGAGGACGAGCGCATCGGGGCGCGTTTTGCGGATCGGAGCACCATCACATGTTCAGGCTGATCGTGGTCGCGGCGCTGCTGGCCGCGCTGATCCTTGTCGTCGCCGCTCTGAGCGATCCTCTGACCGCTTGGGCGAGCGCCCAGCAGCGATCACTGCAGAGCGAGCTCGCCGGCGCGCTGAGCGCGGTGCGCAGCGGCGACGTCGTCGCGGTTGCGACCACGATCGGCGTTTGCGCGTTGTACGGCGTCGTCCATGCGGTCGGGCCGGGCCATGGCAAGCTCCTGATCGGCGGCGCCGCGCTCGCCTCTCAGCGAACCGCGGCTCGAATGGCGCGCCTCGGCCTCGCCGCCAGTCTGGCGCAGGGCGTGACGGCCATCCTTCTGGTCTATGGCGGCCTCGGGCTGTTCTCGGTCGCCAGCCGATCGTTGATCGGCCTTTCGGAAACCTGGCTGACCGCGGCGAGCTATCTCGCGATCGCCGGCGTCGGCGGATGGATGTTGTGGCGGGGCGCCAGGCTGGTTCGACGTCTGACGCGATCGCCGACGGCGACCGCTTCGCGGGGCGACCGCCATCATCATCATCGCGATCACGATCATGAGCATGGCGACGCTTGCCACGCCGGATGCCGGCACGCGCCGACGGCGCGGGAAGTCGACGGAGTCGAGAGCTGGCGCGACGCGATGGTTTTGATCGCCAGCATCGGCATACGTCCATGTTCGGGCGCGATGATCGTCTTGGCGCTTTCCTGGCGCTTTGAAACCTACGCCGTCGGCGCGGCGTCGACCTTCGCCATGGCGCTCGGCACGGGTCTCGTCGTCGCCACCGTCGCCTTGACCGCCGTTCGATTGCGCGACGCCGGAGGCCTCGGAGGAGCCGGACCGGTCGGCCTCTGGAGCGCCGCGGCGGCGCTGCTCTGCGTCGGCGCGCTGATCATCGCCATCAGCCTCTCGCTCGCGGCGTCGGCTGTGAGCGAGAGCGGCCGCTCCCATCCGCTCACGGGCGCGTCCAGTCAGGGGTCGACTTTCACGTTTGAGCGCTCGATCGCGTAACCAAGGACAGTTCTATCCGTGGGCGTCCTAACTGCATGTAGGGCCACGTTCTACGAATAACGAGAAGCGATCGTCTGATCGGTTCTGACGGAGCCGACCTCGCCCGTGTCATCCCGGCCGAGCGCGAAGCGCGCAGAGCCAGGATCCAGGGCCGAGGGGCCGAGCGTGCGGCGAACCGGCCCTGGATCCCGGATAA
>CAZPTD010000055.1:0-16249 GCA_964588915.1 uncultured Neomegalonema sp.
TATCGCCTGCGCCGAGGCGGAGGCGGGACGGCGCGGCGAAGGACGCGGCAAGGACGCGACATGGCGAAATCGACGAAAATCTTCCGATGCCAGGAATGCGGCGCGGAGACGCGCAAATGGGCCGGGCGCTGCGACGCCTGCGGCGCCTGGAACGCGATCCAGGAGGTGGGCGCGCTCTCGGAGGCCGGGCCGCCGACGCGCTCGCTCGGCGCCGCCAAGGGAACGCCGCCGCCGCTCGTCGATCTCTCGGGCGAGGAGGCGCCGCCGCCGCGGCTCTCGACGGGCTACGAGGAGCTCGACCGCGTGCTCGGCGGCGGGCTCGCGCCGGCCTCGGCGGTGCTCGTCGGCGGCGATCCCGGCGTCGGCAAGTCGACGCTGCTCCTGCAGGCCGCCGCGCGCGTCGCCTCGGAGGCGAAGGTCGTCTACGTCTCGGGCGAGGAGGCGACGAGCCAGGTGCGGATGCGCGCCGGGCGCCTCGGCCTCGGGGACGCGCCGGTCAAGCTCGCCGCCGCGACGAACTTGCGCGACATCCTCACGATGCTCGAGCAGGAGCGCCCGGCGCTGGCGATCATCGATTCGATCCAGACGATGTGGTCCGACATGGTCGAGAGCGCGCCGGGCTCGGTGGCGCAGGTGCGCGCCAGCGCCCATGAGCTCGTCTCCTTCGCCAAGCGCCGCGGCGTCGTCGTCGTCCTGGTCGGCCATGTGACCAAGGAGGGCCAGATCGCCGGCCCGCGCGTGATCGAGCATATGGTCGACGCCGTGCTCTATTTCGAGGGCGATCGCGGGCGGCAATACCGGATCTTGCGCGCGGTCAAGAACCGTTTCGGCGCCGCCGACGAGATCGGCGTCTTCGAGATGACCGGCGCCGGCCTCGCCGAGGTGCGCAATCCGTCGGCGCTGTTTCTCTCCGAGCGCGATCCCGAGAGCACGGGCTCGATCGTCTTCGCCGGCGTCGCCGGCGGTCGGCCGATGCTGGTCGAGATCCAAGCGCTGGTCGCGCCGAGCCCGCTCGGCACGCCGCGCCGGGCCGTGGTCGGGCTCGATCAGAGCCGGCTCGCGATGGTGCTCGCCGTGCTCGAGGCGCGCTGCGGCGTCGCCTTCGCGGGGCTCGACGTCTATCTGAACGCGGCGGGCGGCTTCCGCGTCTCCGATCCGGCGGCGGATCTCGCCATGGCGGCGGCGCTGCTTTCGGCGCGCTTCGACCGGCCGGCGCCGGCGGACGCGGTCGCGTTCGGCGAGGCGGCGCTCTCGGGCTCGGTGCGCGGCGCGGCGCAGAGCGACGCGCGGCTCAAAGAGGCGGCGAAGCTCGGCTTCGCGCGCGCCTGGACGGCGCCTGTCGCCGGCGCGTCGAGCCGCGCCGCGACGGCGCCGCAGGAGGGCCATCCCGCCGCCGCGCCGGCCGCCGACGTTGCCGATCAGGCGCAATTCGGCATCGCGGTCGAGCCGATCGCGGCGCTTGGCGCGCTTGTTGCGCGGCTTCAGGACTGACGACCAACGCGCGGAGGTTGACGCGCCGGCTCGGAACGCGGATCAGGGAGCCGCGGCGACGCTCGGGACGTCGGGCGCGCCGGAGGGGCGCGCGCCGCTGGCGACAGGCCGGCCGATGGGACGCCGGCTGCGGCGTCGGGGAGATTTGGAGGCGAGTGGATGGAACAGCTTGGCCTGATCATAGACGCCGGCGTCGGCGTCCTTGTGATTCTGTCGGCCTATCTGGCGATGGTTCGCGGCTTCATGCGCGAGCTCTTCGCGCTGATCAGCTGGGTGATCGCCTTCTTCGCGGCGATCTATCTCGCGCCGATGCTGAAGGAGCCGCTCCAGAGCGTCCCCGGCCTCGGCGAGCTCCTCGAGAATTGTCAGGTCCTGGCTTTCGTCTCGCTCGTCATCGTCTTCGGCCTGGCGCTGATCGTGATGGGCCTCGTCTTCTACGCCGTGAGCGGCCCGGCGCGGGCCCGGGCGGCGGTCGGCCTCGGCGGGCGCGGCGGCAATCCGCCGCGCAGCTTTCTTGATCAGGGCCTCGGCTTCATTTACGGCGCGCTCCGCGGATTGGTTCTGGTCGCGGTCATCTACATCGCTTATGTGGTGGTCGCGAAAGAGAACGACGCGCCGGAAGGCGAGCTGCCGCAGGGTCAGCACGGCGAGATCATCGCGGATACGGCGAGCGTCTCGATCGTCCGGCCGGTGGCGGAGTTCATCTGGAGCCAGACGCCCGAGACGATGCCGGATTGGCTGGCCGGGCAGGCCGACGCGCTGATGGGGGAGTGCGAGACGACGTCCGGGGGGTGAGCGGGCCGCTTCGCGGTCCGGGCGAGGAAGCTTGAGGACCGCAGATTGACGGGTGATCCGGGCTCAAAGAACGCGCGGCTTGCGGCGACGGAGAGCGCCGACGCGCCGCTCGCCGCCCATCCTTTCGACGCCGAGACCTTCCGGGCCGCGCTCGATCCCGGGGACGCCGACGCGGTCGACGGCTTCCGCGAGGAGTGCGGCGTCTTCGGCGTCTTCGGCGCCGCCGACGCGGCGAGCTTCGTCGCGCTCGGGCTGCACGCGCTCCAGCATCGCGGCCAGGAAGGGGCGGGCATCGTCGCCTTCGAGCCCGACGCCGAGGTGTTTCACTATCGCCGCGAGCTCGGGCCGGTCCGGGACAACTTCACCGACGCGAAGGTGATGGACCGGCTGCCGGGCGACCGCGCCATCGGCCACACGCGCTATTCGACCTCCGGCGTCAAGGGCGCGACCGAGCCGAGAGACGTGCAGCCGCTCTACGCGGAGCTGCGCGAGGGCGGCTTCGCGATCGCGCATAACGGCAATCTCACCAACGCGCGCTCGCTCCGCGCCGAGCTCGTCGGCCGCGGCGCCATCTTCCAGTCGAGCTCCGACACCGAGAGCATCGTGCATCTGATGGCGCACTCCAATCAGCGCCGGATGGAGGAGCGGCTGAAGGACGCGCTCCGGCGGGTCGAGGGCGCCTACTCGATCGTCGCGCTCACCGCGACCAGCATGATCGGCGTCCGCGATCCGTTCGGCGTGCGCCCGCTGCTTCTGGGCCGCATCGGCGATGCGCCCGTGCTCGCCTCCGAGACCGCCGCCTTCGACATCGTCAACGGCGTCGTCGAGCGCGAGGTCGAGCCCGGCGAGATGGTGGTGATCACGCGCGACGGGATCCGCTCCGAGCGGCCCTTCGAGGCGCGGGCGAGCCGGTTCTGCGTCTTCGAATACGTCTACTTCGCCCGCGCCGACAGCGAGATCGCCGGCGAGAGCGTCTACGCGGTGCGCCAGCGCATCGGCGCCGAGCTCGCCCGCGAGGCGCCGATCGAGGCGGACGTCGTCTGCCCGGTGCCCGAAGGCGGCACGCCGGCGGCGCTCGGCTTCGCCCGCGCCTCGGGCCTGCCCTTCGAGTTCGGGATCACGCGCAGCCCCTATGTCGGGCGCACCTTCATCGAACCGACCGAGAAGATCCGCAAGCTCGGCGCGCGGCTGAAGCTCAACGTCAACAAGTCGATCGTGCGCGGCAAGCGCGTGGTGCTCGTCGACGACAGCATCGTCCGCGGCACGACGCTCGACACGATCCGCGACATGATCCGCGACGCCGGCGCGCGCGAGGTGCATGTGCGCATCGCCAGCCCGCCGACGCGCTGGCCGTGCTTTTACGGCGTCGACACGCCGACGCGCGACAAGTTGCTCGCCGCGCGCAACACGTCGGACGAGATGGCGGCGCGGCTCAAGGTCGACAGCCTCGCCTTCGTCTCGCTCGACGGTCTCTATCGGGCCTGCGGCGCGCCGGAAGGACGCGTGGCGGCGAACCCGCAATTCTGCGACGCCTGCTTCAGCGGCGAGTATCCGATGCCGCCGGTCGACGAGATCGAAGACGGGAAGCTGGAGCTGACGTGACCGACGAGGCGACCGAGGCGGCGACGGCGCGCCGCGATCTGACGGGAAGGCTCGCGCTCGTCACCGGCGCGTCGCGCGGGCTCGGGCGGGCGGCGGCCGAGGCGCTCGGGGCCGCGGGCGCGCAGGTGATCGCCGTCGCGCGCACCGTCGGCGGCCTCGAGGAGCTCGACGACGCCATCCGCGCCGCGGGCGGGCCGAAGGCGACGCTCGTTCCTCTGGATCTGCGCGACGGCGACGGGATCGACCGGCTGGGCGGCGCGATCTTCGAGCGGTGGGGCAAGCTCGACTCGCTCGTCCACGCCGCGGCGCATGCGGGCGTGCTCGGACCGGTCGCCTCGCTCAAGCCCGAGGCGGCGGCGGCCTACGCCGAGGTCAACTTCGTCGCCGTCCTTCGGCTCATCCGCTCGCTCGACCCGCTCTTCAACCTGGCCGAGGCGCCGGCGGCGGCCTTCGTCGTCCATCGCGCCGCCGGGCGCGCCAATTGGGGCGGCTACGGCGCCAGCAAGGCGGCGGGCGAGGCGGCGGCGGCGTCCTATGCGGCGGAGGCGGCGAAGGCGCGCGTGCTCCTTTTCGAGCCGAGGCCGATGGCGACGGCGCTGCGGATGCGGTTCTTTCCGGGCGAGAAGCCCGACGAGCTCGCCGAGCCCGCGACGGAGGCGGCGAAGCTCGTCGACGCGCTTTGCGGGCGCGACGGCGCGAAGGGCGCCTGAGGCGGCGGCGCCGCTCCTCGAAGGCGCGATTGCGCCGCGGGCTTCGCTGCATTATCGGTGCGGCGGATTCCGACGTCCCTGAGTATCGGAGAACGGAGCGCGCATGCGTCTCACACGCTATTTCCTGCCGGTTCTGAAAGAGACGCCGTCGGACGCGCAGATCGTGTCGCATCGGCTGATGCTGAGGGCGGGCATGGTGCGGCAGATGTCCGCGGGCATCTACGCCTGGCTGCCGCTCGGGCTCAAGGTGCTGCGCAAGATCGAGCGCATCGTCGACGAGGAGCAGCAGCGCGCCGGCGTCAATCCGGTGCTGATGCCAACGGTGCAGTCCGCCGAGCTCTGGCGCGAATCCGGCCGCTACGACGCCTATGGGCCGGAGATGCTGCGCTTTGCGGATCGGCACGACCGCGAGCTGCTCTACGGTCCGACGAACGAGGAGATGATCACCGACATCTTCCGCAAGTCGATCTCGTCGTATCGCGAGCTGCCGCAGCTGCTTTATCACATCCAGTGGAAGTTCCGTGACGAAATTCGCCCGCGTTTCGGCGTGATGCGCGGGCGCGAGTTCTTGATGAAGGACGCCTATTCCTTCGATCTCGACAAGGAAGGCGCAATTCATTCGTACAACCGCTTTCTCGTCGCCTATCTGAAGACCTTCGAGCGCATGGGGCTGACCGCCGCGCCGATGCGCGCCGAAACGGGGCCGATCGGCGGCGATCTCAGCCACGAGTTCCTGATCCTCGCCGAAACCGGCGAGTCGCAGGTGTTTCTCGACAAGGCGGTGACCGAGCTCGAGCTCGGCGACCGCAAGGTCGACTACGAGGACGCGGCGGCGCTGGCGGAGATCGTCGCCGACTGGACGACGCCTTACGCGCGCGCCGACGACACGCACGATCCCGAGCTCTTCGCAGCCGAGGTGCCGGAAGAGCGGCGGCTGACCGCGCGCGGGATCGAGGTAGGCCATATTTTTTACTTCGGCGATAAATACTCCAAGCCGATGAAGGCGGAGGTGGCCGGTCCGGACGGCGGCCTTGTTCCGGTCGAAATGGGCTCGTACGGGATCGGCGTGTCGCGGCTCGTCGGCGCGTTGATCGAAGCGAACCATGACGAGAACGGCGTCATCTGGCCGAAGGAGGTCGCGCCCTTCGACGTCGCGATCGTGAACCTGAAGCAGGGCGACGCGGCGGCGGACGGGGCGAGCGCGGCGCTCTATGACGCGTTCGCCGCGGCGGGGTTCGATCCGCTCTACGACGACCGCGAAGAGCGCGCCGGCGCGAAATTCGCCACGACGGATCTCATCGGGATCCCCTGGCGCGTGACGGTCGGTCCGCGCGGGCTCAAATCCGGCGTCGTCGAGCTGACGGAGCGTCGGACCGGCGAAAGCGTGGAGATCGCGCCGGAAGAGGCGGTCGCCGCGTTCATGGAGCGGCGCGCCGAGCGGCCCTGACGCGGTCGCCTCGGCGACGGTGTGAAATCGCGGAGCGCGCGGCGCTTCGCATCGAAGGACGGAGCGCGGCTTGACGGATCGCGACCCTGAGGGGCCGAGAAAGGGCTCACGCAAACCATCGGCGCTCGATCAGCTGGCGCGCTTCCGCGAGGGGCTGCAGGGCGGCAGAGGGTCGGCCCAAGGGGCGGAGCGTCTCTCTTCGAGCGACGCGATCCGCCGGGCGCGGGACGCGTTCGGCGCCAGCGACGACGGGCGCGTCGCGCCGCCGAGCTTCGGCGGACGGGACGAGCCCGAGATCGCCGAAGAGGATCGCCGCGCCGCCCGGCGCGACGCGACTCGGATCGGCGACGCCGACGCCGGCGAGGACGGCTCGCTGGTTCGGGCGATGCTGCGCGACATCCGTCCGAGCGTCGCCGGCGGCGTCCGCGGCCGCGAGCGCGCGGATCGGGACGACGACGCGCCGCGCCGCGCCAGGGCGGCGCTCGACGCGCCGAGCCTCGGCGGCGCGCGCGCTTACGGCGGGTCGTCCGTCGAGGATCGCGACGACGACGACGCGGCGTCCGGCGTCGGCGGCGACGAGCGCGACGACGACCGCGATTTCGAGGATCGCGCCTACGACGCCGCCTATGACGAGCCGAGCTTCAGCGAGCGGCCCTATGACGATCGCGGGTACGACTATGACGAGGGCGACGACGCTTTCGGCCGCGGTCGCGACGTCGAGCCTTCGTTCGACTCGTCGTTCTCGGACGGCGACGACGCCGCGCCGGAGCGCGACCGGCGCTCGCGACGCCAGCGCAAGCGCGACGCGCGGCGCCTCGATGCCCCGCAGGAGCCGTCCGGGCGCGAGCGCGGGCCGACCGGCTTCTCCGGTCGCCGCGCCAAGAGCCGCGGCGGTCGGCCGGAACCGGACAAGGCGCCGCGCCGCGACGACGATTTCTCGGCGCGCGAGGGGCCGATCTTGGAGGCCGCGCCGCCGCCGAGCGGCCGTCCGCCCGCGCCCTTCGGCGCGCTCGAGCGGATGATCGCCGGAAGGTATCTGCGCGCGCGGCGCAAGGAAGGCTTCATCTCGGTCATCGCGCTCCTGTCGCTGATCGGCGTCACGCTCGGGGTCGCCGTTCTCATCGTCGTCATGTCGGTGATGAACGGCTTCCGGTCCGAGCTCGTCGGCAAGATCGTCGGACTCGACGGCCACATGTCGGTCCAGGCCGTCGAGCGCGACGACGCGAGCGGCCGGCTCTTCTTCGCGACGATCAACGACTACGAGGCGCTGTCGCAGACGCTCGGCGACGTCGAGGGCGTGATCATGGCCGCGCCGGTCATCGAGAGCCCGGTCTTCGTCACCGGGAATGTCGGCGAGGGCACCGGCGCGGTCGTGCGCGCGCTGCCGCGGGCCGACTTCATGCGGATCGAGCCCGTCTCGCAATCGCCCGAAGAGAGCAAGGGGCTGGCGATCGATTTCGGCGCGCGGCGGGCCGTGGCGGTCGGTTGGGAGCTGGCGCAGCAGCTCGGCGTCGATGTCGGCGACACCATAACCATCCTCGCGCCGACCTCGGTGTCGACGCCGTTCGGCCGCTCGCCGCGCCGCCGCGTCTTCGAGGTGCTCTACGTCTACAAGGCCGGCTACTTCCAGCACGACAGCGGCGTCATCTTCATGCCGCTCGTCGACGCGCAGGACTTCTTCGGCCTCGACGCGCAGGCGGAAAGCCTCGACATCATGGTGGCGACGCCCGAGGACCTCGACAGCTACCGCGCCGATTTCGAGACCGTCCTCGCCGATTCGCCGGGCGCCTTTCTCATCCGCGACTGGACCCAATCGAGGGGCGGGCTCGTCGACGCGCTGCAGACCGAGCAGACGGTGATGTTCTTCATCCTGTCGATGCTGATCCTGATCGCCGCGCTCGTCATCATCTCGGGCCTGATCATGCTGGTGAAGGAGAAGGGGCCGGACATCGCGATCCTGCGGACGATGGGGCTGACGCGCGGCGGCGTGATGCGGGTCTTCTTCATGTGCGGCGCGACGATCGGCGTGCTCGGCACGGCGCTCGGCGTGGCGCTCGGGGTCATCGTCGCGCTCAACATCGCCGACATCAAAAAGTTCATCGAAGAGAGCTTCAGCGTCGAGCTGTTCCCGAACAACGTCTACTTCCTCTCCGAGCTGCCTTCGCGGCTCGACTGGGGCGATGTCGGCTTCACCGTCGCGCTGACGCTCGGCATCTCGTTCCTGGCGACGATCTATCCGGCGCGGCGGGCGGCGCGGATGGATCCGGTGGAGGGGCTCCGGAATGGCTAGGGCGGCCGAGCGCGCCGCCGGCCGGCGCGGCGCGTCGAGGATGGCGGCCGCCTCGCGGGGCGAACCGCCGTCGCTCGAGCTCATGGGCGTGACCAAGCGCTATCCGCAGGCCGGCGGCGGCCCGGTGAACGTGCTGCGCGGCGTCGAGCTGGCGATCGAGCCCGGCGAGACGGTGGCGCTCGTCGGGCCGTCGGGCGCGGGCAAGTCGACGCTCCTGCATATCGCCGGGCTTCTCGACCGGCCGAACGAGGGCGCCGTCATGATCGGCGGGCGCGACGTCGGCAAGCTCGGCGACGGCGCGCGGACGGCGCTCCGGCGCACCGAGGTCGGCTTCGTCTATCAGTTCCATCATCTCCTGCCGGAGTTCTCGGCGATGGAGAACGTGATGATGGCGCAGCTGATCGCCGGCCGGCAGCGCACCGTGGCGACGGCGATCTCCTTGGAGATCCTGCAGAAGCTCGGGCTCGGCGAGCGGTCGAAGCACCGGCCGAACCAGCTCTCGGGCGGCGAGCAGCAGCGCGTCGCGATCGCGCGGGCGGTGGCGAACCAGCCGCGGATCCTGCTCGCCGACGAGCCGACCGGCAATCTCGACCCGGAGACCTCGGAGATGGTGTTCGAGGAGCTCTTGGAGCTCATCCGCGCCGAGGGCCTCTGCGCGCTCGTCGCGACGCACAACCACGAGCTGGCGCGGCGGATGGACCGGATCGTCGAGATGCGGGGCGGCCGGCTGGTGGAGCGGTAGAGCCGTCAGCGCCCTCGCGCTTTGCGTCGAATGTCGTCATCCCGGCCCAGCGCGAAGCGCGCAGAGCCGGGATCCAGAGCCGATAGGCGCAATCTTCGCGGCTTTGGATCCCGCGTTCTCGCGGCTTCTGCGAAGCCGCCGACACGCAGGGGATCGGCCTTCTTCCGTTCGGGATGACGTCGGCGCTTCCTACGGTCCGCCGAACGCCTGCAGCCGTTGCTCCATGAAGGCGCGCCATTCCTGTTGATCGGCGGCAAGCACGCCGCGCGCCTCCAACTCGAGCACCCGCGCATACGCCTCGCGCAACGCGGCCTCCGCGCGCGTTCCCTCGGTCGCGAAGTAGAGCTTCATCAGACTGATAACGACATCCGTTTGAGCCTGGACATTCTCCGGCTCCGCCTCGGCCAGCGCGCGTCTGATGACCAGGCTCTCTTCATAGGCGGCGAGCGTCGCCTCCGCCTCGCCGCTTCGCAGGCGGAGATCGCCGACCTTGTTCAGGCTCACGCTGACGTCGCGTTGGAAGAGGGTGTTCTCCGGCTCCGCCTCGGCCAGCGCGCGGCGGATGACCAGGCTCTCCTCATAGGCGGCGAGCGCCGCCGCCGCCTCGCCGCGTCGCAGGCGGAGATCGCCGATCTTGTTCAGGCTCACGCTGACGTCGCGCCGGTAGAGGGTGTTCTCCGGCTCCGCCTCGGCCAGCGCGCGCATGATGACCAGGCTCTCTTCATAGGCGGCGAGCGCCGCCGCCGCCTCGCCGCGTCGCAGGCGGAGATCGCCGATCTTGTTCAGGCTCACGCTGACGTCGCGCCGGTATCCGGTGTTCTCCGGCTCCGCCTCGGCCAGCGCGCGTCTGATGACCAGGCTCTCTTCATAGGCGGCGAGCGCCGCCTCCGCCTCGCCGCGTCGCAGGCGGAGATCGCCGATCCTGTCGAGGCTCACGCTGACGTCGCGCCGGTAGCCGGTGTTCTCCGGCTCCGCCTCGGCCAGCGCGCGGGCGACGACCAGGCTCTCTTCATAGGCGGCGAGCGCCGCCGCCGCCTCGCCGCGTCGCAGGCGGAGGTCGCCGATCCTCTCCAGGCTCACGCTGACGTCGCGCCGGTAGCCGGTGTTCTCCGGCTCCGCCTCGGCCAGCGCGCGGTCGATTGCCAGGCTCTCTTCATAGGCGGCGGCCGCGCGCTCGACGTCGCCCGTGCGCAGATAGACGTCGCCGAACTCGCTCAGCATCACGGATCGGCTGCGGCGGAGGCCCGCATTCTCCGGGTCGCGCGCCAGAAGCGTCGCTGTGGTCTCGTCCACCTGCCCGAGGATGCGACGGATCGCGGCCGGCGAGACGCCTTCGATATCTCTCAATCCCTGAGCGATCTCGAAGATCACGCTGTCGACCGCCGCGCGCGTCAGCGCCTCGCTCTCCTCCGCCTCTTCCTGCGCCGCGACCGCGGCCCTGCGCTGGCGATCCGCCTCCTCCGCGGACGCGACCGCCGCCTGTCGCTGGCGCTCGGCGTCGTCGGCGGCTTCGACGGCGCGCGCCTCGTTGGCGACGGCCAGCCGCTGCTGGATGACGGCGAACACCGCCAGCCCGGCGGTCACCAGCGCGACCAGCGCCGAACCGGCGACCCAGCTCCTGAGCCGCCGCGTCGCGCCGCGGCGGCTCGCGTCGAGATAGGCGTTGTGCAGAGCGGTCAGCTCCGGCGCGGTCGGCGTCCGCTCGGCCCGCCATCCCTCCGCCGTCGCGATGTCGGCGCCGCGCAGCAAGAGCCGCGACGGCCGCCCGGCGCGATCCCAGCGCAAGGCCTGCTCGCCGAGCCGGGAATGCTCGCGCACCCAGGCCGCGTCCTGGCGGATCGCTTCCAGCAGCTTCGGATATTCGCTCTCGGCCGTCGCCGGATCGTCGAGAAACGTGAAGTTGAGCCGCGTCAGCCGCGGCGGAACGTCCTCCAACGGCGTCGCGCGCGCCACCGCCGGACAGATCCGCTTGCCGACGCGCTCGGCCTCGTTGATCTCCCAATCGCAGACCTCCGAGGCGACGCTGTCCGGGCTGATCAGAAAGACGACGACGTCGGCGCTTTCGATCAGCCCCTGCAGCCGCTTGCGCCATTCCTCGCCCTTGACGACGTCCTCGACATCGATGAACGCCTCCAGCCCGTCGCCGATCAGCCGCTGGCGCAGCGCCTCGGCGAAGGCGAGATCCGCCCGCGAATAGGAGATGAAGACTCGGGTCTGCGAATCGGTCATGCGCGCTCCTCCGATTTGCGGCAGACTAACGCCTCGACGCGGAGGCGAGGCGAGAATTGCAGATCGGCGGGATGTTAGACGGCAGGCGCCGCCGCGTCGTCGGTCTCAGGGGCCGCCGAACTTCGCGAGCTCGCGCTCGATCAAGGAGCGCCAGTTCGTCTGCTCGGCGCTGAGCAGCCCTTCCGCCTCGAGCTCCAGAACCATCGCATAGGCCTCGCGGAGCGCCGCCTCGGCGCGGGCGGGCGGCGCGGCGTAGTAGATCGTCATCAGGCCGGTGACGACGTCCGTCCGCAGCACCACGTCTTCGGGCTGCGCCGCCGCGAGCGCGCGGGAGATCTCGAGCCCTTCCTCGAAGGCGGACAGCGCGCCCTCGGCGTCGCGTCGGCGCAAGCGCATGCGGCCGATCTTGCCGAGGCTGACGCCGACGTCGCGGCGATGGAGCAGGTTCTCGGGCTCCGCCGCCGCAAGCGCGCGGGCGATCTCGAGCTGCTCCTCGAAGGCGACGAGCGCGCCGTCGTCGTCGCCGAGGGCGGCGCGGGCGTCGCCGACGCGGTCGAGACTGGCGGCGACGCCGCGGCGATATTCCGTGGTCTCGGGCTCGGCCGCGGCGACGGCGCGAGAGATCGCGAGACTCTCCTCGTAGATCGCGAGCGCCCGCTCATGCGCGCCGCGGCGCAGCAGCACGTCGCCGACCGAGTTGAGCGCCGCGCCGAGATTGTGCTGGTAGTCCAGACTATCCGGCTCGGAGGCGACGAGCGACCGCAGGATGCGGGCGCCTTCCTCATAGGCGTCGAGCGCGCCGTCGCCGTCGCCCTGCCGGCGGCGGACATCGCCGATATCGGTGACGCCGACCGCGACGTCCCGGCGGTAGAGCAGGTTCTCGGGCTCCGCCGCCGCGAGCGCGCGGCTGATCTCGAGGCTTTCCTCATAGGCGCCGAGGGCGCCGTCGAGGTCGCCGCGGGCGAGGAGCAGTCCGCCGACGTCGCCGAGGCTGACGGCGACGTCGCGGCGGAAGCCGGCGTTCTCGGGCGCCTCGGCTGCGAGGGCGCGGCGGATCTCGAGGCTCTCGCGAAAGGCGGCGAGCGCTTCGTCGCCGTCGCCGCGGCGCAGGCTCACATCGGCGATCTTGTTGAGGCCGAGGCTGACGTCGCGGCGGTATCCGGCGTTCGCCGGCGCCGCGGCCGACAGCGCCTGAACGATCGAAAGGCTCTCCTCATAGACCTCGAGCGCGCCGTCGACGTCGCCGCGCCGCAGGCGAACGTCGCCGAGCTTGTCGAGGCTGAGAGCGACGTCGCGGGCGCGGCTCGGGTTCTCCGGCTCCGCCGCCGCCAGCGCCCGCGCGATCTCGAGGCTCTGCTCATAGGCGGCGCCGGCGTCGGCGAGAGCGCCGCTGCGCCAATAGACGTCGCCGAACTCGACGAGCATGGCGTAGCGGCTGCGGCGCAGTCGCGGATTGTCGGGATCGCGGGCGATGAGCAGCTCGGCGGTGCGCTCGGCCTGGCCGAGAATGCGGCGGATCGCCGCCGGCGAGACGCCTTCGATGTTCTCCAATCCCTGCGCGATGTCGAAGATCAGGCTGTTGAGCGCCTCTTCGGCCAGCGCCGCGCTCTCCTCCGCCTCGCCGCGCGCTTCGACGGCGCGCGCCTCGTTCGCCTGAGCGGCCTGCTGCTGGATGACGGCGAAGACCGCAAGCCCGGCCATCGCGAGCGCGACGACCGCCGAGCCCGCCACCCAGTTCCGCAGCCTTCGCGTCGCGCCGCGCCGGCTCGCGTCGAGATAGGCGCTGTGAAGGCCCGTCAGCTCCGGCGCGGTGGGCGTCCGCTCGGCCCGCCAGGCCTCCGCCGCCGCGATGTCGGCGCCGCGCAGGAGCAGCCGCGACGGCCGCCCCGCCCGCTCCCAGCGCAGCGCCTGCTCGCCGAGCCGCGAATGCTCGCGCACCCAGGCGGCGTCCTGTCGGATCGCCTCGAGAAGCCGCGGAAAGTCCGCCTCCGCCTGCTCGGGCGTGTGCAGGAAGCTGATCTGCAGCCGTCGGAGCCGCTGCGGCATGCGCTCGAAATCGGTCTCCCGCGCGAGCGCCGGGCAGATCCGCTTGCCGAGGCGCTCCGCCTCGTTGATCTCCCAGTCGCAGATCTCGGAGGCGACGCTGTCCGGGCTGATCAGGAAGACGACGACGTCCGCGGCCTCGATCAGCTGCCGCAGCCGCGCGCGCCAGTCTTCGCCGGCGGCGATGTCCTCCTTGTCGAGATAGGCCTCCAGCCCCTCGCCGATGAGCCGCTCGCGCAAGCTCTCGGCGAAGCCGAGATCCTCCCGCGCGTAGGAAATGAACGCGCGCGTCTTATGCTCGGCCATGCCCGCCTCACGTCTCCGCCTGGATGATGTCGCTGATTCGCCAACGTTATAGCCCAGAAGCGGTGCGTTTCTGAGGCGGCAGTCGCGCTAAAAACAAACCGCGCGCCGACGGGCGGCGCGCGGTCGCGACGTCGAGCGTCGGCGGCTCAGCAGGTTCGGCAGGCGCCGTCGGAAGCCGGCGACGGCCCGAGCGCCGCCGGCAGGCCGGCGTTGGTGTAGCCGACCATCGATTCGGGGTAGAGCTTCACGCCCGGCGCGCCGGCGACCTCGCTGAGCGCGAACCAGTTTGTCGCCGCCCAGTGGCCGGTGTTGCAGAAGCTGATGATCTCGCCGCCGCCGGTGAAGCCGCTCGCCTCGGCGAGGGCCATGACGTCCTCGAAGGAGCCCATCGCCGGCGTGTCCCCGAGCCAGGCCGCATGGACGAATTGCTCGGAGTTCGGCAGCGTGCCCGGAGCGGCCGCCGCGGGATGCGCGCGGTCGCCGAGATAGAAGGCTTCCGGTCGGGCGTCGAGGAGCAGCGCTTGGGACCGGCCGGTCGAGGCGGCGAGCACGTCTTCGCGGGTCGCGAGCCACTCGTCCGAGAAGTCGATCACCACCGCGCTCGGCGTCGGCGCGGACGGCCCGGTCTCGAACTCGTAGCCGGCGGCGGTCCAGTATTCGACGCCGCCGTTGAGGATCGCGAGATCTTCGACGCCGCTCGACTTCAGCGTCCAGTAGACCCGCGCCGCGGCGCCGAAATCGGTGGCGCTGGCGCCTTGATAGACGATCACCGTCGGGCGATCGAGCTCGACGCCGACGCTGCGGAGCGTCTCCTGAAGCGCGGCTTCCGCGACCAGACGTCCCGGATCCTCGCTCGGGCCGCGGAAGAGGCCGTAGGGCGCGTTGACCGAGCCCGGCACATGGCCCTGCTCGAAGAGGCTGGCGCCGTCGGCGTCGGCGCCGCGGATGTCGATCAGAAGCGGATCACGGGTCTCGATCGCGGCGGCGAGCTCGTCCGCCGAGAGCAGCGGACCGAAGCGCTCGGCGTCGGCGGTCTTCGCGAGCGCGGGCGCCGGCGCGGCGAGGGCGGCGGCGAGGACAACGGCGGCGAGACGGTTCATCGGATCCTCCAACATCATCTTGTCACGGCCGAGAGGTGTCTCGGTGTCCGGCGGGATCAACGTCGACGCGCCCGGCGCGTCTCGGCGGCCGCCGGAGGATTTCACGCCGTCGCCGCGCGGCGGACGAGACGGGTGACGGGGCGGGCGCGCCGGCGGGAACGCGTTCCGAGATCGTCGCCGGTCGGAGACGAACGTCCTTTTTCGCGCTTCGAGGGGGGCGGGTCGGCGCGGGACGGGCGGCGGGGCCGAAGGCGTTGCGCGCGCGCATTTGTTCGGCTAATGTTCGCGAGCGGGCGGCCGGAGAGCCGCATCCGAGGAGAGGCGAGCATGACCGAAGAACGGGCGCCGGAAACCGGCGGTCTTTTTGTCCATTTGCGCGTGCACAGCGCCTATTCGCTTCTCGAGGGCGCGGTGCCGGTCAAAGCGCTGCCCAAGCTCTGCGCGAGCCACGGAATGCCGGCGGTCGGGCTCGCCGACACGGACAATCTTTTCGGCGCGCTCGAGTTCTCGGAGGCGCTCTCGGAGGCGGGCGTCCAGCCGATCATGGGTTGCCAGCTGAAGCTCGACTACGCGCCGCCCGAGCAGGCCGGCGACAAGCATCCGGAGCCGGCGCCGATCGTGCTCTACGCGCAATCGGAGGAGGGCTGGCTCAACCTCTCCTACATCAACAGCCACGCCTATCTCGGCGCGCCGGACGCCGATCCGGTCGTCTCCTGGGCGGCTCTGGAGGCGCGGAGCGCCGGGCTCCTGTGTCTCACCGGCGGACCGCGCGGACCGGTCGGCGCGGCGCTCCAGGCCGGTCGGCGCGCGCTCGCAGAGAAGCTGCTCGACCGTCTCGCGGCGGCGTTTCCGGACCGTCTCTATGTCGAGATCCATCGCCACGGCGCCGACGGCGCGTCGCGCACCGAGGCCGAGGAGCGGACCGAGGCCGCGTTCATCGAGATGGCCGACGCGCGCGGCCTGCCGCTGGTGGCGGTCAACGAGATCTACTTCCCGGCCGCCGATCTCTTCGAGGCGCATGACGCAATGCTCTGCATCGCCGACGGCCGCTACGTCTCGGAGGAGGATCGGCGGCGGCTCACCGAAGAGCACCGCTTCAAGTCGCCTTCGGAGATGATCGAGCGCTTTCGGGATCTGCCGGACGCCGTCGAGGCGACGGTCGAGATCGCGCGGCGCTGCGCCTTCCGGCCGAAGACGCATCCGCCGATCCTGCCGAAATTCGCCGACGACGAGGTCGCCGAGCTCCGCCGGCTGGCGCGCGAAGGGCTCGAGGCGCGGCTGGAGAAGCATCCGCCGGCGGTCGAGCGGTCGGCCTATGACGAGCGGCTCGACTACGAGCTCGGCGTCATCGAGCGGATGGGCTTCCCGGGCTACTTCCTCATCGTCGCCGACTTCATCCAATGGGCGAAGGCGCGCGAGATCCCGGTCGGGCCGGGCCGCGGCTCGGGCGCGGGCTCGCTCGTCGCCTACGCGCTCACCATCACCAACCTCGAT
>CAZPTD010000056.1:0-16229 GCA_964588915.1 uncultured Neomegalonema sp.
GGTCGCCGAGCGACTGCCGCCGTCCCCGATGAAGGACTACGAGCAGATCACATCGCTGCTGCGCGCCGGCCGGGGGCATCGGGGCGTGGACTTCAAGGCCCCAGTCGGCCCGCCGGTGCTCGCGCCCGACGGGCATTCGCGCGCGCATTTGAGGCAGGACTCGCAGAAACGCTGCAGGCCGAAATCGATCGGCTTGTCATGGGCGAGCGGCATGTCCGTCGTGACCACGCCCGACTTCAGCCGCGGGCCGAGATAGGGGTTGAGGATCACCTCGCCGATCCGGCTGACCTCGCCGAGGCCGGAGAGGAGGAGGAGCGGCGGCTGCAGCACCTCGCCGTCGAGGACGGTGTGCGCCTTGGCCTTGTAGCCGAGATTGCGGATCTGCTTGGCGATGACGCCGCCGAGGAGCGAGAACCTGAGATAGGCGCGCATCGACTGCGCGACCGAGATCCAGTCGTCTCCGGACGCGCCGTCCATGGTCTCGTAGCCCTGATCGATGATCATGCTGATCGCCTGATCATGGGGCGGATCGATCGGCTTGCCGGTGGCGTCGTGCGAGTACCAGGTCCAATCCGGGCAGCGCGACAGGCCGACCGCGTCGACGCCGAGAAAGTAGCTCGCCGCCTTGACGTTCGCGGCGTTGCGCTCCGGATCGGACGGCCGCGCGCCGGGCTCGGGCTCGCCGTCCTGGAGGAGGACGAAGGCGCCGAGGAGGCGCCGCTGCGCCATCGACGGCGCCGCCTTGCGGGCGTAATGGCCGTTCTTGGCGCCCTCCTGGGTCGGCTTGCCCATATCGCCGAACTGGGCGCGCGCGAACATGTCCGTCCGTTTCGGCACGCGCGGGATGCGCGCCTCGTCGATATAGGTGGTCGGCGCCTCGACGCGCTTGAGCTTCTCGAAGGGATGAGCGCCGTCGACATAGCGGCGGCCTCTGTACGGGTCGCCGTTGAGCGCGCTGCGCTTGAAGCCGGCGCCCAGCGTCCAGGCCGGTCCTTTGGTCTTCAGCCAGGGCTGGTCCGCGCGCGGCGCGAGCGGCGCGTCATGGGCGAGCTCGAAATCCGTCGTCACCGCCGCGACGCCGAACCGGTCGCCGAGATACGGGTTCCAGAGGCGGCCGTCCTCGATCGAGGCGAGGCCGGCGGCGACGGTCAGGCGGTCGAGATCGACGTCCGAGCTCGTCGCCGTATGCGCTTTGGCGCTCCAGCCGAGGAGCCGGATGTAGTTGGCGATGACGACCGCCGTCTCCGAGGCGCGCAGGCTCGCCCGATGCGCCTGCGCGTCCGCGAGCCACTCGGCGCCGGGCTCGTCCGGCGCCGGATCGCGATGGATCTCGTGAAGATAGACGATCGCGCGCCCGTGTCCGGCGATCGAGGCCGGCGGCGCCTCCATCGACTCTTTGAGATCGGCCATGATGAGGTCGATGCCGGAGGCGAGGGTCTTGGTCTGGCGCGTGCGCAGATCCTGCGCCAGCCGGTCGATATCCGGGTTGCGAAAGGGCGCATCGAGGCGCGCGGCCTCCGGTATCGGTCCGACGCCGACCATCGCCGCGTCGGCGAAATAGCCGAACGCCTTCAGATGAGCGGCGCGCGCCTCGGGGTCGCTCGGACACTCGGCCCGGGCCTTGTTGACGAGCCCGTTGCGGATCGCGTCCATCATCGCCTGATACTCGCCCATCGCGTTCACGATCGAGGCCGGCGCGTCCTTGCGGCGAAAGTCGAGCGGCGCGCGCGGCGCCAGGCGCGAGAGGTCCGGCATCGGTCCGCGAACGAGCCGCTCGAGCGGAAACGGGCCGAGATGCGCCGGTCGGCGTTTGTCGGAGAAAAGACGAAGGGGCATCTCTCAGCGATCCTCGAAGTCGACGCGGCGGTCCGCCGGGCTAGAATCGGCGCGGAGATGTTAGAGCCTCGCCCGCGCCGAGAGGAGCCGCAAATGAAAACCGCAGCGCCGCCGCTTTTTGCGCGCGTCCGTTACGGCTCGGTTTCGGCCGTCTTCGAACGGTTTTTCGCCGCAATGCGCACACAACCTCTTCATTTGCCGAACGCGTCGGCGTTTTCTAGCGTTTGAGACGCGCGGGACGCAGGGCGAAGCATGACGAAGGAGCCCATGATCAGAGCAGTTCTCATCGCGCTGAGCTTTCTGGCCGGCGCGGCCGGCGCGACGGCGCAGGAGCCGACGCCGCTCGTCGAACAGGCGGTGGGCGTCTATCTCAGCCCGGAGGGCGAGTATTTCATCGAGATCCGCCGTTGTCGGCCGCGTGAGGCGGAGTTCTTCTGCGGCCAGCGCGAAGGCATGCCGACGGACAACCTGCTTTGCGCGCGGGTGCCGCTCACAGGGCTGAGCGACAAGACCGCGCATCCCGAGGACGGCGTCGGACCGGCGGCGACGGAGTTCGACCGGACGTTCCTCTTCAACGCCACCAACGGCTATGTCGGATGCTTCGCGCCCGCGGCGCCGAGCACGGTCGAAGGCGGCGAGGTCTGCCGGAGGGCCGAGTTCGAGGGCGTCGGATTCAGCTGGGAGGCGCACGCCCAGCTCGGGATCGGCGACGGTTCGATGTTCGCCTGGCTCGACGAGGATCAACTGGTGTTCTTCGGCTGTCCGGGCGCGCGCGATTGGTCCGATGGCGGGCGCTACACCGGCGCTTACGGCGCATGCGATGTCGGCGACTACGGCGCGGACGCCTGCGAACGCGCCGTGCTGACGCGCGCGTCTCGGCGCTGAGGCGCGCCCTCGACCGAGCGGCCGAACGGATGCTGGTGTCCTGGAT
Source organism: uncultured Neomegalonema sp. (assembly GCA_964588915.1). Classification (GTDB taxonomy): domain Bacteria; phylum Pseudomonadota; class Alphaproteobacteria; order Rhodobacterales; family Rhodobacteraceae; genus JALEGB01. The sequence goes on from CAZPTD010000056.1 coordinate 2,768, forward strand.
CTGAAATTCGCTCCGGCGCTTGCGGATGAATTGGCGAAGGCGCGTCCTCCGGCGTCGGCCTCGCCTGCGCCGTCGCGCTGGCGCGGGCGCACGCGATGGCGGATGAACACCGCGCGATCGTCGACGCCGGGCTCGATCTCCAGCTCGACCGCCCGGATCTCGCGCTCTCGCGGCGCATGATGTTCGCCGATCTTTCCGACCAAGATTTTCGGAACCAGGAGATCGCCTGGGCCATGCTCGGAGCGCTCGTCGAGGGCGCTCGGAAGGTCGGTCAGCGTCGCTCACGCGCTCGAGCAGGATCCGTTGAGGTGAATGCAATGCCAATGACGCCGTCATCCGGGAAAGCCGCAGGCTTATCCGGGATCCAGGGCCGGTTCGCCGCACGCTCAGCCCCTTGGCCCTGGATCCCGGCTCTGCGCGCGTCGCGCTTGGCCGGGACGACAAGGGCGAGGTCGGCTCCGTCAGAACCGATCAGACGATAGGCCGATGAGCTTCGGGTCGCTATCGAGAGCGAGCGTTCGCCTCCGGCTGACCGGAGGCGAACTTCCTGATCCGTCGGTCCGGCGACCCGCGCGTCCGCGAGCGCCTCGGTTGGCGTCCGAGGCGGGCTCCGGTCGGTCGAAGGCCCGGTCGCGCCGCACCGCGCCGAGCGCCGACCTCTCAAAGCATGCGCCATGCGGCGCGGCCGGAACGACGGCCCCTCGGCCTCGTCAGGCGTTCGTGACGATCTCGGCGGATCGGCGCGGAGAACCGCGCGACCGCTCGACGGCGGACGCTTTCGGGAGCGCGCCGCGCCGCGGCGAGGATCAAATCTGCGAGATCGCGAAACCGCCGCGCAGGTAGGCGTGCTTGATGACAAGACTGCAACGAATGGGCGAACTCTATGTGAATTCCGGCAGCCTTCGAGGTTTTGACGGATCAAGCCTGGAGCATTCGATCGAATTCGAGGCAATTCTCTCATCTCTGCTGCGGGGTCGGCGACGCAACCTCGATCGTCGCCCGAAGGAGCCGCGTAAGTTCGATCGGCGGCGGCGCGTCGGTCACGAGGAAATCGATCGCGTCGAGCGCGCAGAATTCCGCCATGCCGGTCTGGCCGAACTTGCTGGCGTCGGCCAGAAGCATCAACCGCTCGGCGCGGAACGCCGCCCGGCGCTTGAGCGTCGCCTCCTCGAGCTTGTAGTCGCAGCAGCCGAGGCGCGGATGGATCGCCGAGGCCGACAGGAGCGCCCAGCCGTAGCTGAACCGCGCGATGAAGTCCGCGGCGTCCGGCCCGTAGAGATTGAAGTCGTCCGGATCGAGCTGGCCCGGCGTCAGAAGCACGCGGGTCCGGCCTTCGATAAGCAGACGCGCCACCTCGATCGAGCAAGTGACGACCGTGAGGTCCGGGACCGCGCGCAGAAACCGCGCGGCGACGCAGCATGTCGTGCCGCCGTCGACGAAGACGGTCGCGCCCTCGGGCGTCATCTCCGCCGCGCGGCGGCCGATGGCGACCTTGGCGGCGTGGTTGAGCTCCATCCGACTGCGGAAGGGCGGCTCGCCGATGAATTCCGAGAGCATGACGCCGCCATGGACCTTCTCGACGACGCCGGCCTTCTCGAGGCGTTTGAGATCGCGGCGGATCGTCTCCTCGGAGACGCCGAAGAGCCGCGCGAGATCCGTGACGGCCGCGTAATGCGACTGGCGGAGCAAGGAGAGAATGCGGGCTTCGCGATCGGATTGGCGCGTCATGACGGGGCGGCTCGGTTCCCGAGGCCTCTTGTCCGGCGCGGCGTCGCTTGCGCCGTCGCTCGGTTCTCGCGGCCGCGCGCCCCGGCCAGGCGTCGCGCGAACTTTTCCGTCGCCGACATCACGAACTCCAAAGTGGTTTTGTCGCGGCAGCGTCATACCATGCCGCTATGCCGACGCGAGAGCGGCTCGGAGGACGAGAGATGGCTGACCGAGAAATTCTGACCACCGCGCATGGCGCGCCGCTCGCGGCCTTCGCTGCGCCCGGCGCGTTCTACAAGGGCAATCTGCACACGCATTCCAACCGCTCGGACGGCGCCCTGGATCCGGCGGAGGTGTGCGCCCGCTATCACGCGCGGAGCTACGACTTCATCGCGTTGACGGATCACTTCATCGGCGCGTTCGGCTATCCGATCGTCGACACGACGCCCTTCCGCACCAACGCCTTCACGACCGTGCTCGGCGCCGAGATCCATACCGGCCGCATGCGCAACGGCGAGCTCTGGCATCTGCTCGCCGTCGGTTTGCCGCCGGATTTCGCGCCGCCGGAGGCGCCCGGCTTCGAACCGGTCGACGGCGCGGAGAGCGCCGCGTCGCTGGCGCGGCGGGCGGTCGAGGCCGGCGCCTTCGTCGCCATCGCGCATCCGCAGTGGTCCGGCCTCGCCTTGGACGACGCGCTCGAAATCGACGCCGCGCATGCGGTCGAGATCTACAATCACGGCTGCGCGATGGACAGCGACCGCGGCGACGGCGCGGCGACCCTCGATCTGATGCTCTCCGAAGGCCGCCGCCTGACCGCCTGCGCGACGGACGACGCCCATGAGATCGAGCGCGACGCGTTCGGCGGCGCGGTGATGGTGAAATCCGAGAGCCTGGCGCCCGAGGCGCTGGTGGCGAGCTTGCGCGCCGGGCTCTATTACGCCACGCAAGGGCCGCTCATCGGGGAGGCGCGGGCGACCGCGGATCGGCTGACGGTCTACGCGCCTTACGCCGAGCGTCCGCTCGATCGGCTGGTCGTGATGGGCCAGGGCAGCGCCTCGTCGGTCGTCTACGCCGACCGCTTCGAGCGCGCGGCGGACGGCGTCGTCGCCTCGATCGGGCTCGAGCCCTTCGCGAGGAGCCCGTGGATCCGCGCGGCGCTCATCGACGAGAGCGGTCGTCGAGCGTGGACGAACCCGGTCTGGCGCGACCGGGCGTGACTCTCGGAGCGGCAAGGCCAAGGAAGGAACGGCGCGATGACGTCGGAGCAGAGGACGGCCGAGCGCTCGGCGCACTGGATGGCCGAGGCCCGCGCGCGGGTGACCGAGAATCCGGGCCTCGAGGTGATGGCGAGGCGGTCCTTCGAGCTCGACCGCCCGGTCGAGGACGTCTGGCGCGTGATCGAGGATCCGCGGCATTGGGAGGCGGACGCCTTTCACAACGAGATCGTCGAGATGCGCGACACCGGCGGCGTCGGCGCCTATTTCGAGATGCGCCACACCAACCATCCGATCATTCCCTGGCCGATGCCGGATCAGCGCTTCGTCGGCGTGATCATGGATTGGGAGCCGATGAAGCGCCAATCGGTCGCGGAGCTCAATATCGACGCCGCGTCGGGCCCGAAACGGACGCCGGACCATCAGCAGATCATCGAGCTCGCGCCGATCGAGCCCGGGCGCACGCGCCTCGACTATTCGGTGGCCACGATCCGGGTCGAGGGCATCAGCCCGGTGACGCGGTTCTTCTTCCGCCCTTGGGCGCGCTTTCAGCTCCGCCGCGCCATCGCCAAGAAGCTCGCCCATATCCGCGCCGATCTCGCCCGAGAAGGGTGAGCCGCCCGCTCCTCGAGACGATCCGTCTCTCGTCGCCGTCCGGCCGCGCCGGCGCCGCCTCGCTTGAAATCCGCCGCCAGGCGCCGCAGTGAGCGCGAGCGCCGCGGCGTCGGCGCGGCGAAGGGCGAGGGGCGGCGCGTGGACTTGGCGATCATCATTCTGGCGCTCAGTCTCGGCGGCGTCGTGAAGGGCGTCACCGGCGCCGGCGCGCCGGTCGTCGCCGTGCCGGTGCTCGCCGCCTTCTTCGACGTGCCGACGGCGATCGTGGTGATGGTCGTGCCCAACCTCGTGACCAATATCGCGCAAGGTTGGGTCTATCGGCGCGAGACGCTGCCGCGGCGCTTCTCCTGGGGCTTCGCCGGCGGCGGATTCGTCGGCGCGGGCGTCGGCACGGTTCTGCTCGCGTTCTTGCCGGGCGAAGCGCTGATGCTGTTCGTCGCCATGATCGTCTGGCTCTATCTGATCTTCCGCATCGCGCGGCCGAACGCGTCGCTCTCTTACGGCGCGGCCGAGCGCTGGGCGATCCCGGTCGGCGCGTTCGCCGGCGCGCTGCAGGGCGCGGGCGGCGTCTCGGCGCCGGTCTCGGTGACGTTTCTGAACGCGATGCGGCTCGAGCGCGGCCAGTTCGTCGCGACGATCTCGGTCTTCTTCGCCGTGATGAGCGTCGCTCAGATCCCGCTGCTCGCGTCCTACGGATTCATGTCGCTCGAGAAGCTGACATGGAGCGTCCTCGCCCTCGCGCCGCTCTTCGGCGGCATGCGGCTCGGCGCCTGGGTCGGCCGCCGCGTCAGCAAATCGGCGTTCGACGCGTCGGTGATGGCGCTCTTGGCGGTCGTCTCGCTCAAGCTCGCTTGGGACGCGCTGTCATAGGCGGCGGCGGTCAGCGGACGCGCGCGACGTCGAGCTGCGCGTCCGGGCTCGCGGCGTCCGGGCAATCGGCGTCGGACTTGACCGTGTCGCGTCCGGCGTTCTTCGCCGCGTAGAGGAGAGCGTCGGCTCGGACCAGCAGGCTGTAGGCGTCGTCGCGCTCGCCGAGCTCGGCCACGCCGAAGGACGCGGTCAAGCGCGTCAGACGTTTGCCGCTCGCCCGGTCGACGACGCGCATCACGCTGACATATTTACGGATCCGCTCGGCGAGGGCGACGGCGCCCTTGAGCGACGTGTGCGGCAGGATGAGCGCGAACTCTTCGCCGCCGATGCGCGCCGCCGCGTCGCGGCCTTTGATGTTGCTCCGCAAGATCTCCGCGAACTTCACCAGCATCCGGTCGCCCATGGCGTGGCCGTAGCGGTCGTTGACGGACTTGAAATGATCGATATCGGCGATGACGAGGCAGAGCGGCTCGCTCTTCGCGCGGGCGGCGTCGACTTCCTTGGCGAGCGTCTCGTCGAAATGGCGGCGGTTGCTCAGCTGGGTCAGGTGGTCGAGAAAGGCGTGCTGCTGCAGACTGCGCAGATCGTCGCCGAGCTTGGCCAAGTTCTTCTGCGCCGACTGGAGGCTGTCGCTCAAGGCGGCGACGCTGCTCAGATGGCGCTCGTTGAGCGCGACGATCCGCTCGACCAATTGACGAACGGTCTCCGGGTCGTCGGCTTTGGAGATCTTGGCCGTCACCGCCTGCAGACCGACGCCGAAGGATCTGCCGGCGTGCGCGCCGTCGGCGACCGCCTCGACGAGCCCGTCGAGCTTGTCTTCGAACTCGGCGCCGATTCTGGCGAGGCCGCGGCGAATGGGCAGCATCGAGAAGAACTTGTCGTGGATGCGGATGATGTCGATCGGCGTCAGCCGGCCGTTCGACGCGACGATCTCGTCGATATCGACGTTGAGCGCCCGGTTCTCGCCGGACGCGTAGCCGTACCAGATCTCGTATACCGCGGGCGCCGGCGGCGTGCAGTAACGCGCCGCGAGCTCCAGCGCCTCGAGCGAGAGGCGAGAGACCACAGCTGGATCTTCGTTCAAACCGGCGATCATCGGCGAAATCTCTTGCAGGTCGAATTCACCGCGATCTTCGCAAGTCAACCTAAAGATCTGGTTAGCTCATTTCAGTAGAAAGACCGCAAGAGCATCTACTCGAATTGACATATCTCTCGTCAACTGTCGTTTGTCTATTGGGTTTAATCTCGGGAAGGCCGGTTCGGGTCCGGCGCGGACCGACGGTCGCAGGGCGCCGGCCGATGCGCTCGAACATCGCGACATGGAAGGGTCCGGCCGCGAGCGGCGCGCGCTCGGCCGGCGTCGGGGTCTACTCTCGCTCGGCCAGGATGGCGGCGGCCTCCTGTCCGAAGACCTCTTCATGGTGATCGAAGTTCGCCTCGAAATAGCCGGTGCCCTGGGTCGCGGCGCGCAGCTGTCGCGGCAGGTCGCCGAGGCTGCTCGCGGGCAGAAGCGCGTTGAAGACGTCCCATCCGCGCGCGTCGGGATCGCGCTCGAAGCCGAGGACGCGGCCGCGAAGCGTCGTGACGAGCGGGATCAGAGGGCCGCTGAACTCCGACGGCACATGGAAGACGACGCGGTGGATCGGCTGCAACAGCACGGGGACGCCTTTCGCCAGCGCCTCGGACACGCCCTGCCGCGCCGCGGTTCGAAACGCGAATTCGGAGCTGTCGACCGAATGATGGCGGCCGTCCGTCAGCACCACCTTGATGTCGACGACCGGAAAGCCGAGCGGTCCGCGCGCCATCGCGTCCGCGGCGCCGGCCTCTACCGCCGGGATGTAGTTGCGCGGCACCGCGCCGCCTTTCACGACGTCGGAGAAGACGAGGCCTTCGCCGCGCTCCGCCGGCGAGACGACGAGATGGATGTCGGCGAACTGGCCGGCGCCGCCGGTCTGCTTCTTGTGCCGGTAATGCGTGACGACCTCCTTGGTGATCGTCTCGCGATAGTCGGCGCCGACCGGCTCTTCTTCGACCTCGACGCCGAACTCGGCGGCGACGATCTCGCGCAGGCGCCGGAGATGGACCGGACCTTGCGCGCGCACGAGCGCCTTGCCGGTGCCCTCCTCCTTGCCGGCGACGAGGCCCGGATCGGCCTTGGCGATCGCGTCGAGGGACGTCGCGAGCTTGGCTTCGTCCTTCTCGAGCTTCGGGGTCAGAACGGTGGCGGTCATCGGCTCGGGCGGCGCGCTCCACGCCGGAGCCGTCAGGCTGCGCTCGCGCTCGAGGATCTGGCCGATGCCGAGATGATCGGATTTCGACGCCGCGCCGACGCCGCCCTCCGCGATCTCCGACGTCGTCCGCGCGCCGGGCTCGGTGACGACGCCGAGCGCGCCGCCGCCGAGCCGCGCGCCGGGCGCGACGCCGGACGCGAGCGCGCGGAAGAAGGTCGTGAGGCCGACATGCTTGCGATGCGCCGCGGCGAAGCAGACGGCCTGGACGTCCTCGGCGTTCTCCGCGCCGCAATCGAGCGCGAGGCGCTCGCGGAGCGCGCCGACCTCCGGCGCCTCGTGACGCAGCGCCTTGACGAGGCGGCGAATGCCGTTGCCGTGCGACGCCGAGCCGAGAAAGGCGGGCGTCGCGACTCCGTCGCGCAGAACCCGCGTGCAGATCTCGTAGATCGGGCCGTGCGCCGGCTCGCGCTCCTCGACGAGCTGCTCGAGCAGCCAGTCGTCGGAGTCGGAGAGGCCCTCGAGAAAGTCCGACCGCGCTTCGTGCTCGCGCTCGATCATGTCCGCGGGAATCTCGACGAGCGCGGACGGCTGCTGCTCGCGATAGCGCCAGGCGCGTTCGGAGACGAGGTCGACCGCGCCGGTGACCGCGCCGCCGCTGCGGATCGGGATCTGACGCAGGACGATCGCGTGATCGGAGAACTCCTGCACGGCGCTGACGATGTCGCGGACGCGGCCGCCGAGCTCGTCGATCCGGTTGATGAAGAGCAGCGTCGGCGTTCCGGAGCGCTCCGCCAGTCGCAGATGCGGCGCCGCCAAGACGGCGTCCTCGGGCTTCGAGCCGATGCAGATGACGACGGCGTCCGAGGCGAGGAGCGCGCCCTGGCACTGCGGCAGAAACTCGATCGAGCCCGGACAGTCGATGATCGACCAGGGCTCGCCCGACCAGTCGACTCGCGTCATCTCGATATGCTCGCCGAGCTGGGCTCGGGCCGGGTTTTCGCCGAGCTCCGCGAGCGCGGCGCAGAGTGTCGTTTTTCCGCTTTGCGAGGGGCCGATGACGCTGACGCACCGCATGAGTTCACTCCGATGAAGTTCACGGCCCCGCGCCGGCGGCCTCGTTCGTCGCTTCGGCGGGCCAGCGTTGCGGTGCGCGCCGCGCCTACGCCCCGGAGGAGACGCGGCGCCGCGGCCGATCGCCGAGCGATGCTGGCTTCAGCGGTTCTCGACGCGGGGACCGGAAGCGGTCCGCCCATTGAACCGCCCGGATCCTTCGCGTCAGCTCTCCACGAAGACGACGACCGTCTCCGGCCGCACGCCGTCGTGTTTCATCGCCGCCGCGCCGGCTTCGCTCCTCATCACCGCGTCGAAGGCCGCCATGTCGGCGACGTCCATGGTCACGGCGACGCCGTTCGGAGTGCTCGGACTGACGTAAGTGCGGATGTTCGTCGCCACCGAGGCGAAGACTTCCTCTCTTTTCGGCGATGCGAGCCAATGCGCGACGTCGTCGACTTCGTGAGTCGCGACCAGTCTCGGCATGTCGTCCTCCCTTACTGGCGGCCCCGACCGCAGACTGCGACGCTTCCATCTGCGCCGGGGCGAATCAATCGAAAAGTTTCTTTTTTGTGACAGCGCCGGCGCGAGGCGCGTGGCGGCGAAGCGGGAGCGATCTCCGCAGCTGGAGCGCCGCGCGTTCAGCGCCGCGTCGATCTCGGTGAAGCCGATCTCTTCGGCGCCCGCGACGGCGAGTCCGACGCGTCCCGGCGCCGACGTTTGACGGCCTCCTCCTTCGAGAGGCCGTTCTTGCGCATCGGGTCCCGGAGCGTCTCCTGCAACCCGCGAACGTGAATAAAATGTAACGTTCCTTACACGCCCTCTTGACGCTATGTAATGATCGATACATACGTAGCGATGTCGAAAGGGCGGCGAGGGTCGGCGCCCGCGCAAAAACGGGATGGACGCGATGGCCGTCGAGCATTGGGATCGATCAGCACAGTCTCCGTCGGCGCGCCGAGACGCGGCGCCGTGGGCTCGAAAGAGGCCGCAGCCGGATCTCCGCAAGTCCGTCGGGGTCCTGTCGCGGCTGAAGGAGACGCTGCGCTTGCCGCGAACCGACGGCCGGCTGCGCGACCCCGAGCTCGACCAATCGCTCCTGCGCGAGCTCGAGGCGTCCCCTGACGAGCGCTGAGCCGAGCGGCGGCCGCGTTGACCCGGGCCTGGCGGCGGATAGAATCGCCGCCATGACGAAATCCTCCTCAGGGCCCGCCGGCCGCGGGCGGTCGAGCAAGGCGCAGATCATCGAGCGGGCGATCGATCTGCTCGGCGAAGGCGGCTACGGCGCGCTCAGCATCTCGGCGGTCTGCAAGGCCGCCGGCGTCGCGCCGACCTCGATCTACTGGCATTTCGGCGACAAGGCCGGGCTGATGGCGGCGATGGTGAAATACGCGCTCCGCCGCGAGTTCGACGACTTCATGGCCGAGTTCGAGAAGCACCGCACCACCGAGACGCTGATCGACGCCTATATCCGCGTGTTTCGCACCCAGATCTTACGCGACCGGCCGAGCTGTTGGGCCGTGATCTCGATGCTGGCCGAAGGCCGCCGCGACGCGCCGGAGATCGCGGCGCTCGTCAACGAGGCGCGCCGCAAGCAGATCGAGTTCGCCCGCGGCTGGGGCGAGATCGTCGCCCGGGCCGAGGATCCGGACGTCTTCGCCCATCTCGTCGTCTCGCAAAACACCTTCATCGCCAATGTCTGGATGCAATCGCGCGACGAGGAGGAGGTCGACAAGCTCCTCGGCTCCTTGCGCACGTTGATGGTGATGCTCGCCGAGACGATGATGGCGCGCGTTGTCGACGACGACGACTTCCGCCGCTGCATGGCCGCCTGGGGCTACGCGCCGAACGACGCGGCGGACCAGTAGCCGCCCGATTTCTCACGGAGCCGCCGCCGATGGCCGCCAGGACGCCGAGCCCGCCCTTCGACGAAGAGATCGATCGGCGAGTCGCGCCGGCGCTGAAAGTGCATCCGAGAGTGCTCGGACCGGGCGGCGAGCGGCTGTTCGCGGCCGGCGTCGCGGACATGGACTTCAAGGCGCCGGCGCCGGTTCTGGAGGCGATGCGCCGGCGGCTCGAGCACGGCGTGTTCGGCTATGAGGCGCCGCCCGACGGACTGACGCCGGCGCTGATCCGTTGGCTCGGCGCGCGGCATGGCTGGCGTGTCGAGCCGGCGCATGTTCTGCCGTCGCCCAATATCCTGAACGCGCTGGCTGTCGCCGCGTCCGTGTTCACGAACGAGGGCGACGGCGTCATCGTCCAACCGCCGGTGTTCTTCGACTTCTTCGACATCGTGCGAGAGAACGGCCGGACTCTGATCGGCAATCCGCTGATCCTGGAGAACGGCCGCTACCGCATGGACTTCGACGACCTCGAACGCAAAGCGGCGGATCCGCGCGTCGGCATGCTCTTTCTCTGCAATCCGCACAATCCGGTGGGGCGGGTCTGGAGCAGGGCCGAGTTGGAGACGCTCGGGAGAATCTGCGAGCGCCACGGCGTGATCGTCGTCTCGGACGAAATCCATGGCGACATCGCCTACGCGCCGCACGCCTATACGCCCTTCGCGTCGATCGGGGAGAGCTTCGCCGCGAATTGCGTCGCATTGCTGTCGCCGGCGAAGAGCTTCAACATCGCCTCGTGCTGCGCCGCCTTCACGGTCATCGCCGACGACCGCAAACGCGAGGCCTTCCGAAGAGAAAACAGCCGGCTGACCGTCAACAAGAACAACGCCTTCGCCAGCGTCGCGATGGAGGCCGCTTACGCTCACGGCGCGGCCTGGCTCGACGGGCTCCTGGCCTATCTGCAGGACAACGTCGCCCTGGTCAGGGACCGACTGGCCGAGACGCCGGGCGTCGAGTTGGTCGAACCCGAGGGGACCTTCCTCTTCTGGCTCGACTTCAGAGGTCTGGGATTCGAGCCCGACGACTTGACTGTCTTCCTGCGCGAGACGGCCGGATGGGCGGTGACGCGAGGGCTGGCGTTCGGCGAAGAGGGCGCCGGCTTCGCCCGGCTCAACATCGCTTGCCCGCGCTCGAAGCTGCAAGCGGCGCTGGAGCGCCTCTGCGCGGCCGTCGCCCGACATGCGGCCGAGCGCGGTTGAGCCGTGTCCCTGTCGGCTCCGCCGCCGAGAGGAAGCGTCGAGCGGCGCCGACCGCGACCGGCGCGCGCCATCGGATCTCGGGGCGGTCCGCCTGCGGCCGCGTGGCGGGTCGACGCGTCGGGCGCGGCGCGCCGAGACGCGCCGCAGGCGCTTCACTTCGAATCCGGCCGTGGCTCGGATATGGTCGTTCTCGCGAGTCTCCAGGATCTCGAACGGGAGGTTTTACGATGAGTGCGTCCAGAGCCGGAAGCGTCGGAACAATCGATCGCGTCGTGCGCTTTTCCTTGGGCGTCGCGCTGATCTTGATGGCGCTGTTTTGCCCTTGGGCCGCAAGCTTCGGCCCCGTCATGACTTGGGGCGCCGGCGCCGTCGGCGCGGTGTTGGTTTTGACGGCGGCGGCGCGCTTCTGTCCGCTCTATCGGATGCTCGGCGTCTGCAGCTGAAGCTCGCGCCGGCCGCGCGCGCGGCGGCGGCGAGGCGTTTGGTCTCGAGGCTGAGTCGTCTCCGAGACGGCGAGCCCGCCGCCCGTCCGGCGCGAGCAGGGCGGGCTTCGGGCGAGATCGGTCGTCGACCCTTTGTGGAACCGCGCGGCGAACTCGCGTAGGCTCGCGGTCAAAGGAAGGGTCGATGGAGCGCCGCCTCGCCGCAATTCTAGCTGCAGACGTCGTCGGATATTCGCGCCTCATGGGCGCGGACGAGGAGGGCGCGCTCGCCGCGCTCCGCGCGCTCAGGGCCGAGATGTTCGACCCGCTGGTCGCGGCGCATCACGGCCGTGTCGTCAAACTGATGGGCGATGGCGCGTTGGTCGAGTTCGCCTCGGTCGTCGACGCAGTGACCTGCGCGGCCGAGATGCAGCGCGGACTCGCCGAACGCAACGCGTCGCTGCCGCAAGAGAAGCGGCTCGAACTTCGGATCGGCATCAATGTCGGCGACGTGATGATCGACGGCGAGGACCTCTATGGCGACGGCGTCAATGTGGCCGCGCGGCTGGAGGCGCTGGCGGATCCGGGCGGCGTCTGCGTCTCCGAGGTCGTCGCGGCGCAGGCGGCCGGCAAGGCGCCTGTCGGCTTCATCGACATGGGCGTCCAGCGGCTCAAGAACATCGAGACGCCCACGCGGGTCTATCGCGTCGACCTCGACGGTCACGGCGTCGTCGCCCCATCCGGCGGTCGGCGCCGCCGCCTTCTCGCGGCGATTTCCGCCGCGGCGATCATCGCCGCCGCCGCCGCCGCTTGGGGCCTCCTTCCCGGCGCCGGCTCGATCGACGCGCCGTCCTTCGACGAGGCGCGCGCGCTCGCTCGGCCGAGCGGCGCCACGGTCGCGGTGATGCCGTTCGAGAACCTCAGCGGCGACTCGTCCCAAGACTATCTCGCCGCCGGGATCAGCGAGGACATCATCGTCGAGTTGGGCCAATTTCTCGATCTGAACGTCCTCTCGCGCTCCTCGACCTCCGCCTTGGAGGGCGCGCCGATCGACGTCCGCGAGATCGGTCGGCGGCTCGGCGCCGACTACGTCCTCGAAGGGACCGTCCGCCGCTCCGGCGACCGTCTCCGAGTGACGGCGCGGCTGAGCGAGGTCTCCTCGGGCGCGCAGATCTGGTCGGACGCGTATGGCGAGCCGCTGACCGCCTCCAATCTCTTCGACGTGCAGATCCGCATCACCGAGCGCGTCGCCTCGGCGGTGGGCAATGTCGACGGCGCGATCCGGCGGATCGACGAGCGGCGCGCGCGCACGCGGCCGCCCGCTCAGCTCTCCTCCTACGAGTGTTCGATGCTTCGGATCGGGTTCGAGTACGCGCCGGACCTGCAAGACCGTATTCGCGGCTGCATCCTGCGCGTCGTCGAGAACGAGCCGAGCTATTGGCGCGGCTGGGCGCAGCTGGCGGACGCGCTGAAGACCGACGTGATGATTTTCGGCGGCCGCTATGAGGGAACCCATGCCGAGAAGCTGGACCGCGCTCTGGCCGCCGCCCGACGGGCCGTTTCGCTGAACCCCGACGCGCCGCGCGCGCATTTCGTCCTCGCCACGGTTTTGCTGATGAAGGGCGATCGCGCGGCCTTCTTCGCGGCGGCGGAGGACGCGCTGGCGCTCGGCGGCGATCGCCGCGTCGAGGGAGATCTCGGCTTCTGGTTCGTCTGGACGGGCAGGCGCGAGCTCGGCGCCGAGCTGCTGCGTCGCGCCATCGAGCTCGACCCCGGCAATGTGAGCCGGAGCTGGCATCGCGGCCTCGCCAACTATCATTTCCTCGAGGGAGAATATGAGGCGGCGCTCGAAGCGTATCGCAGAGGCGCTGAGCCTCGGAATTGGTGGGCCGTCGTCGAGGAGGTGGCGATCCTGGCGAGGCTCGGACGCCGCGCTGAGGCCGAGGCGGCGCTCGAGCGCCTCTACGCGCTGCGCCCGGAGATCAAGATCGCCGACATCGTTTGGATCTACCGACGGTTCCAGCGGCCCGACGCCGACAGCGCCAAGTTCGTCGCGGCGTTTCGCGAGATGGGGATCCCCGAGGGAAGCTATCGTCCGCTCGAGACCGAGACCGAGACCGAGACCGAGACCGAGACCGAGACCGAGGGCGACGGACGCGCGGACGAGCATTGATCCGTCGACGGTCGAGCGGGAATTTGAGGCGACGACCGGAATCGAACCGGTGTACACGGATTTGCAATCCGCTGCGTAAC
>CAZPTD010000057.1:0-16004 GCA_964588915.1 uncultured Neomegalonema sp.
AGATCTTGTCGCCGCCGCCGACGCTCTCGCGCCACATCCAGCCGGCGGTCTTGTCGACGGCGTTGTGCCGGCCGACATCCTCGAAATAGACGAGCGGCCGGTCCTTCTCGCAGAGCGCGCAGCCATGGATCGCGCCGGCCTCGAGATAGAGCGACGGCGTCGTGTTGATGATCTTCGCGAGCCGGTAGAGCCAGCTCGTCCGGATCTCCGACGCCGGCAGGACGACGCGCACGAGCGCGACCATGACGTCGCCATAGACGGTGCCGACGGCGCAGCCCGAGGTGCGGATCTTCCGCCGCATCTTCTCCTCGTAGTCGGTGGCGCGCGCGGTGCGGACGACGACGGTCTCGAGCTCCTCGTCATAGTCGACGGACGTCACCTCGTCGTCGCGGCGCAGCATGTTCTGATTGAGGAGATAGCCGAGCGCGAGGAGATCCGGCCAGTCGCCGATCGTCATCGCGGTGACGATCTCCTGCGCATTGAGATAGATCGTGAGCGGCCGCTCCTCGACGACCCGGATCTCGACCTCGGCGCCGGTCTGGTCGCGGCCGAGGACCGCGCGCGTCAGCCGCGGATCGGCGGGATCGGGCGCGACGAGATAGCCTTCGAGCGTCGCGCCGGCTTTGGGCTTGTCCGTCACGCGTCCTGCGCCTTCGGCTTGCGGCGGAGCGCGCGCCCGATCGCGGCCATCAGCCAGAGCGTCAGACCCGCCGCCGCGAAGGCGCCGATCGCGAGGGGCGCGGCGACCGGCAGGCGCTCGCGCAGCCGGGCCGTCGCCGCCGCGACCACCTGCGAGCCGCCGCCGCCGTCGCGCCGACCCGCTTCGATCAGCGCGTCGCCGAGAAGATAGAGGGCCGAGAACAGCACCAGCACCGCGATCGCGGTGAGCGCGCCTTTGAGGACGGCGCCGCCGAGACCGCGCGGCCAGGACGAGACGACGCCGTAGCCCGCGAACCCGCCGATGACAAAGGCGAGCGGCGCGACCTCGCGGATCGTCCGAACGTCGAGCGTGTCGCCCGAGAGCGCCAACGCGCCAAGCCCTGCGCCCGCCGCGGCGCAGCCATAGGTCAATGCTCCGAAGACGCGTGCGCTCTTCATATTCCGCCGTTCATTCTCCTCGCGCGGTCGCTCGCCGCGCCGTGGCGCAACCTAGCGCGCAGGCCGATGTTTGTCGCGCTTGCGAAGACGCCGTCGGTCGTCGGATGTCCGACGCGCGTTCCGACGGCGGCTCGCAAACGGCGTCAGGCTCTCCTCAGCGAGACCTGGACGACGTCGGTCGTGCCGGCGCGGAAGCAGGCGGCGCAGCTCGCGAGATAAAAGTTCCAGATCCGGCGGAAGCGCTCGTCGAAAGGCTGCGCGCCGTTGATCTTCTGGATCTTGCTCCAGGCCGACTCGAAGCGGTCGCGCCAGATCCGCAGCGTCCTCGAGTAGCTGGCGCCGAAATGAAAGCTGTCGATAAAGCGCAGTCCGCCGCCCTCGGTCTCCTGCTTGAGCGCCGCGACGCTCGGCAGCATGCCGCCCGGAAAGATGTATTTCTGGACGAAGTCGACCCGGCGGCGATAACCGGCGAAGAGGTGGTCGGCGATGGTGATGATCTGAAGCGACGCCCGCCCGCCGGGCCGGAGCCGCTCGCGCACCGTTTCGAAGTAATCCGGCCAATAGCGCTCGCCGACCGCCTCGAACATCTCGATCGAAGCGACGCCGTCATAGGCGCCGCGCTCCTCGCGATAGTCCCTCAGCACGAGCTCGACCCGCTCGGAGAGCCCCTGCTCGAACATCCGCTTCTTGGCGAAGTCGAGCTGCGCCGGCGAGATGGTGAGGCCGGTGACGCGCGCGCCGCGCTCCTTCGCGGCGTATTCGGCGAATCCGCCCCAGCCGCAGCCGATCTCGAGCACGTGGTCGCCCTGGCGCAGGCCCATGCGGTCGCAGATCGAGCGGTACTTCGCGCGCTGCGCCTCCTCGAGGCTCTGAGCCTCGTCCTCGAAGAGCGCCGAAGAGTAGGTCATGCTCGGGTCGAGCCAGGTCGTGTAGAAGCCGTTGCCGAGGTCGTAATGCGCCGCGATGTTCTTGCGCGCCTGGCGCGGCGTGTTGCGGCGCAGCCAGTGGCCGAAGAGCTCGGCGAGACGGATCAGCTTGCCGCCGCCGAGCGCGCGGGCGACGCTCTCATTGTTGAGCAGCGCGACGTCGAGCACCGCCTGCAGATCCGGCGTGCGCCACCAATCGTCGATATAGGCCTCGGCGAAGCCGAGCGCGCCGCCGCGGAGCATCCGCCCGAAGAGGAGCGGATTGCGGACGATCACGCGGCCGACCGGACCGGGCTCGTCGCCCGCGGCTCGGAAGAGGCGGCCGTCGGAGAGCTCGAACTCGATCGCGCCGATCCGCATGCCGCGCGCGACGACGCCGAAGACGAGACCGAACCAGCGCGGCAGGTCTTCCTCGCCCTCGACCGTCGTCTTCGCGGTGGCGAGCGGTATGCGCCCCTCTGAGGCTCGCGTCCGAACCTCGTCAACCACGCCGTCGGCCATGCCACCAAGCTCCTCTATCGAACCCTCCGATCGTGCAGGAGATGTGCCGTATCGCCGCCAATTCGACAAGTCTAGGGCCGCTCCTTCATGCGCGCCGGGTCGGAAGCCGCGGCGGCCTCGCCCGAAGGCCGGCCGACGAGGCGCACGCCTTTGAGGCGCAGGCGCAGCGCCTCGAAATAGATGCCGGCGATCACCTTCTGCGCATGGAGGGGATGGCTGACGAGACGCCGGGCGAGCGCGCCGTCGCTGAGCGGCTCGGCGTCGCCGTTCCAGCTCGCCGAGAGAAAGAGGCCTTCCGGGTCGGTCAGCTTGATGAGAAGCGCGAGCCGCCTTCCGGGCGCGAGCGCGGTGAAATTGTAGCGCTTCTCCATGGCGATGAAGGGCGAGACGTAGAAGCGCTTGTCGGCGCCGTGCCGATGCGCCGCCGCGGCGCGGTCGAGACGGACGGCGTAGGCGTGCTGTCCGCCGATCGTGTTCTTGACTTCGTAGACCAGGCTCTCGAGCGCGCCGTCGGCGTCGTAGCCGTAATAGACCGAGAGCGGATTGAAGACGTAGCCGAGGACGCGCGGGAAGGAGAGGAGCATGATCCGCGACGGGGCGGGCGCGCCGATGCGGCCGAGCGCCTCCTCGACGAAGGGCCGGAGCGGCCCGCCGTCCCGCGGCCCATGGTCGCGGCGGTGAAAAGCGTAGAGCCCGAAGCGGTCGACGGAGAGGAGCCCGAGGCCTTTCGCGGCCGCCTCCGGACGGTCGGCGTCGAGCCAGAGCGCCGCGACGCGATAGCGGAACTGATGGCGCGCGGGCCGCGTCCGCAGATGCATGACGCGGCCGAGATAGAGCCGCGGCTCGAACGGATCGGCCCAGCGCTCGGCGCCCGCGTCTCGCGCGGCGAAGTCGGCGCTTTCGAACGGCATGGCCCGCGTCTCCTCGCTTACTCGGCCGCGATCGCCGCCGCCGGCTCGATCGGCGCGCCGACGTCCCGCGCCCAGGCCGGCCGCGCGCCGAGCGCCTGCGCGACGCGCAGCCCCGAGCGCAGCCCGTCCTCGTGGAAGCCCCAGCCGAGCCAGGCGCCGGCGTACCAGAGCCCGCCGCGGCCCTGGAGCGCGTCGATCCGCTCCTGCGCCGCGAAGGCGTCGACGTCGAACTGCGGATGGGCGTAGGCGTAGCGGCCGAAGACGAGCGCCGGATCGGGCTCGACGATCGGATTGAGCGAGACGAAGAGCGGCCGCTCGCGCGGCAAATTCTGCAGCCGGTTCATCCAATAGGTGACCGACGCCGGCCGGTCGCCGCCGCGGCTCGTCGCGCAGAAGTTCCAGCTCGACCAGATCTTGCGCCGCTTCGGCATCAGCCGCGGATCGCGGTGCAGGACGGCGACGTTGTCCGAATAGCGGATCGCGCCGAGCGCGCCGCGCTCCTCGTCCGAGAGATCCTCGACGATCGTCGCCGCCTGATCGGAATGAGTCGCGAGCACGACATGGTCGAAGAGGCCTTCGGAGCCGTCGGAGAAGGCGACCCGCAGCTTGCCGCTCGGCAGCCGCCGCACCGCTCGGGCGGCGACGCCGGCCTGCGCGCGCGGACCGAGCGCGCCGAGGAGCTTCTGGACGTATACCTTCGAGCCGCCCGAGACGGTGCGCCAGGTGATGACGCGGCGAAAGCCGTTCAGGAGCTCGTGATTGACGAAGAATTGAACGAAGGCGCGCGCCGGGAAGTTCGCGAGCTTGCCCGAGGCCGTCGACCAGATCGCGCCGCCCATCGGATAGAGGAAATGCTCGCGAAAGAAGCGCGGAAAGCGGCGCTGATCGAGGAACTCGCCGAGCGAGAGGTTGTCGAGCGCGCCCGACCGCAGCGCCGCGACCGCCTCGCGGTTGAAGCGCAGCCCGGCGCGCAGCGCCAGCACGGTGCGCGGATCGAACATGCGCCAGCGCTGGGCGAAGATCGTGTCGACGCTGTCGCAGGAGTATTCGAGCCGGCCGCCGTCGACGGTCAGGCTGAAGGACATGTCCGATTCTTCGCTCGGCGCGCCGAGATGCTCGAAAAGCGCCGTCAGATTCGGGTAATTCTTGGCGTTGAACACGATGAAGCCGGTGTCGACCGCGGTCTCGACGCCGTCATAGTCGATCACCTCGGTGTTGGCGTGCCCGCCGAAGCGCGGGTCCTTCTCGAAGAGCATCACATCCGACGTCTCAGAGAGGGCGAGCGCCGCGCCGAGGCCCGACACGCCGGATCCGATTACTGCAACTTTCAAAACGCGTTTCCTTGTCGGCGGCCGCGCCGCGCCGGAAGCGGCGCAGCCTGACCAGAAAAGTCGGGGATGACGGTCAGACCGCCTTTTTCAGAGAGTCGTAGGCCGCGAGCGCGCGCTGGCGACCTTCGGCGAGATCAATGAGCGGCGAGGTGGGGTAGCGATCGTCGGGCGACATGTCCCAGGAGCGCGGACAGGCGTCGAAGAAGAGGCGGCCGTCGGCGCCGCTCTCGGGGTCGAGCCCGCCCTGCGCGGTCTCCGGCAGCCAGCGCGCGAGGTAGCCGCCCGAGGGATCGAACTTCCGCGCCTGGGTCGCCGGGTTGAAGATCCGGAAGAACGGCGCGGCGTCCGGCCCGGAGCCGGCCGTCCATTGCCAGCCCATCGCGTTCGACGCCGGGTCGTAGTCGATCAGCGTGTCCTGGAACCAGGCGGCGCCGACGCGCCAATCGGTCATCAGATGCTTGGTGAGATAGCTCGCCGTCAGCATGCGGGCGCGGTTGTGCATGACGCCGGTGACGTAGAGTTCGCGCATCGCGGCGTCGATCACGGGCTCGCCGGTGCGGCCGCGGCGCCAGGCCTCGGCGTTCTCGTTGTCCTCGCGCCAGGGAAAGGCGTCCCATTCGCGCCGCCAGTTGCGGTCGAAGAGTTCGGGCGTGTGGTAGCCGAGATGCCAGGCGAAGTCGCGCCAGGCGATCTCGCTGAGGAAGCTCCAGCCGCCCTGGTCGCGCTCGGGCGCCGCCAGCATCGCCGAGCGCGCCGCGCGCCAGATCCGATGCGGCGAGATCTCGCCGAGCGCCAGATGCGGGCTGAGGCCGGAGGCGCCGGGGCGGCCGAGGGCGTTGCGGGCCTCGGCGTAGTCCTCGAGGCGCTCCTCGAGGAAGGCGTCGAGGCGCTCTTCGGCCGCCGCTTCGCCCGCCTTGACGAAACGCGCGACGACCGCGGCGCCGCGCCGCATCTCCGCGCCGAGAGCGAGCTCCTCGAGCGACAGGCTTGCGGGCGCGACCCCGTCCGACGGCCAGGCCGACGGCGCGGGCCGGGCGTCGGGCGCCTCGTAGGCGTTGCGGAGCGCGCGCCAAAACGGCGTGAACACGCGAAACGCGCCGCCGGTCTTCGTCGCGACGTCCCAAGGTTCGGCGAGCGCGGCGCCCGGAAAGCTTTTCGCCTCGACGCCGTCGTCGAGCAGCGCCGACTTGACCGCCTTGTCGCGGTCGATCGCGCCGGGCGTGTAGAGCCGCGTCCAATAGACGGCGTCGGCGCCGGTCTCCGCGACGAGCCGGCGAAGCTCCTCGAGCGCGTCGCCGCGGCGCAGGATCAAACGGCCGCCGCGCGCGGCGATGTCCGCCGAGAGGGAAGCGAGGCTCTCGCCGAGGCGCCAGCGCGAGGCCGCGCCGGTCTCGGCGCGGGCGACGGCGTCGAATATGTAGACCGGCCAGATCGGGCCGCCGCGGGCGAGCGCCGCGCCGAGCGCCGGATGATCCGCCAGGCGCAAGTCGCGCCGCAGCCAAAGGATCGCGCCCGTCCGCTGTTCGCTCTCAGCCGTCATGCCGCTCCGCCCGCGCGACGCGCCGACCGCGCCGCTCATCCATCGCCGCAACAGCTACGGCCGCGGCGCCGTCTTGGATCACCAAGCCGGCCATTCTTCTCGGCCCGGATCACGACGAGGCGCGTCCCGGTTACGATGAACATGCGCGCTTTCAGCGGTTTAATCCTTCACATCGCCCGATTTCGCGCGCAGCATCGGCGAACCGCGGCTTTGCGCGCGCGCCGAATAGGCGCGCCTCGGAGCGACCGCGCATGCTCGAGCTTGGCCGGGCCGCCGCGTCCGGCCGCGTTGAAGAGCCCTGGATGAGCACAACGAGAGCGACAAGACGCGCGCCCGATCGAGACCTGGCGGCGCAACTGGCGGGCATGAGCCTCACCACCGCCGAGATCCTCTATCGAATGCCGGACGCGCCGGCGCTGCTGCAATCCTACCTTTGGCAAGAGTACGACACGGCGCCGCGTTTCCCGAAGCTGCGCGGCTTTCTCGCGTTCTGGGAGCGCGAGCTCGACGGCCCGATCCACTCGGTGCGCGTCGCCAGCGCGCAGTTGATCCGGCCGGTCGAGATCCGCGCCGCCATGGAGATCGGGCTGCAGTAGCGCCGGGTCGCTTCTTGCGCGCCGGGGCTTCGGAATCCGCACGGGAAAGGGTAGAAGCTTCGGCGCGCGGCCGTCTCGGGCGCGGTCGCCGCGCCGCGACCCGTCTTCCGGCCGCCGAGGCCGCCTGTCGCGCGGCGCTTCGGGTTCAGGACGCCGGGCGCGCTCGGCGCGATTCGGATCTGCATGGGAGGTGGAATCATGCGCCTTACTCTCGAGACCTCAAGCCGGGCGCTGACGGCGGCGCTCGTCGCCTGCCTCGGTCCCATCGCCGCGCCCGACGCCGGAGCGCAGAGCGAGGCCGATATTCAGCGCGCCCAGAACTTGCTCCTCGAGCTCGGCTACGAGCTCGGCGAGGCGGACGGCCTCTACGGCCCGCAGACGCGCCGCGCGGTGCGCGCCTTCCAGTCCGATTGGGATCTCGACGTCGACGGCGAGATCGGGCCGGACCTCTTTCAGAAGCTGGGCTCCGCCGCGCCGACGGTGATTCCGGTCGAGAACATCGGCGGCTGCGCCATCAGCGTGATCGATCCGCGGCCTCAGGAGACCGTCGCCTGGAGCGGCGTTTGCGTCGAGGGCCGGCCCGAGGGCGAGGGCGTGCTCGTGCGGCGATTCCAGCTCGCCGGCGCATGGGCCGAGTGGTGGTACGAAGGCGGGCTCGTCGCCGGCGAGCCCTCGGGCCGCGGCGTCCGCATCACGCCGCGCGGCGATCGCTACGAGGGCGAATGGCTCGGCGGCGAGCGCCACGGCGTCGGCGAGGAGACCTTCGCCGACGGAACGCGCTATGTCGGCGATTGGCGCTACGGCCTGTATGACGGCGTCGGACGGCTCGAGACGACCGACGGTCTCGTCTATCAGGGCGACTGGGAGGGCGGCTTGCGCGACGGGCGCGGCGCCGAGACCTATCCGAACGGCGACCGCTACGAGGGACAATACGTCTTCGACTCGCGCAAGGGGCTCGGCGTCTACGCGCTTGCCGAGGGCGGCTTCTATGACGGCGCCTGGTCGAACGGGCTGCCCGAGGGCGAAGGCGTGTATCGCTCGGTCGACGGGCGCGTCGCGTCGGGCGTCTGGTCCGCCGGATGCCTGCGCCTCACCGACGTCGTCGTCGCCTTCCTCGTTCCGCCCGAGAGCTGCGACGACGGTTGAGATGCGGCGCGACGCGACCGAGGACGTGCGCCGCGGCGCGCGCCGGCGCCTTGCGGACGAGGGTTTCGAGAGCCTCGCCGAATTCGCGCCGACCCGCGCGCTGCGGGCGGATCTCTTCGCCGTCGGTCCGGCGGCGGAGATGTGGATCGTCGAAGTGAAATCCTGCTGGGAGGACTTCGCGGCGGACGCGAAATGGCCGGGCTACGCCGAATGGTGCGACCGGTTCTTCTTCGCCGTCGACGCGGCGTTTCCGCGCGAGCGGTTGCCGGAGGCGGCGGGGCTCCTGCTCGCGGACCGCTACGACGCCGAGATCCTGCGCATGCCGCCGGAGACGAAGCTCGCGCCGGCGCGGCGGCGCTCGCTGCTGCTCAGGGTCGCCCGGCTCGGCGCCCAGCGGTTGCGCGCGACGGAGGATCCCGGCGTCGCGGCGCTCCGCGGCGAAGAGATCTGAGGTCCTCGTGTCCTGGATCTGAGTTCGCTTCATCGTCGCGGCCGAGGGCGCTGCGCATTTCCGATCCTTGAAGGACAAGAGAATCAATAAGTTGCTCGTGTGGTTTCGGTTTCGAAATGCGCTCCGGCGCTCGCGGATGAATGTGGCGAATGTCGAAACCGCCACCCTAGTCTTCGAGGCGCATCAGCTGGGTCAGGAACGCCTCGAGCGTCGCCGCCAGCTGGTCCGAGGCCGCGACGATGTCGCGCAGCCGCTCGCCCGCCTGCGGCGTGTCGTGCTTCTGTTCGATCAAGAGCTCGGCGAAGCCGCGGATCGAGGTGACGTTGGTGCGCATGGCGTGGCTCGCCTCGGCGATCAGCGCCGCGCGCTGAATGCGCTGCGCATGGTTGACGGCGGCCGCCGGCGGCGGAACGGCGCCGACGGTCTTGTCGGCGACAGGCTCGACGGGCGCCGGCGCCTCTGACGTCGGTCGGGCCTGCGGCCACATCCAGAGGAAGAACGCCGAGG
This sequence comes from uncultured Neomegalonema sp., assembly GCA_964588915.1. GTDB lineage: Bacteria > Pseudomonadota > Alphaproteobacteria > Rhodobacterales > Rhodobacteraceae > JALEGB01. The sequence continues at coordinate 9,008 of CAZPTD010000057.1, forward strand.
CGCCGCGCCAAAAGCCGATCGTGGCCTGCGCGAACAGCCGTCCGTCGCCCTGATCGGGACGCGGCAACGAGAGCGCGCGCGGCGTCTGGCGGACGTCGAGCAGGATCTCGCTGCGCGCGCGGCGGAGCGCGGCGGCGTCATTGGGAAAGACGCTTCGCAGCGCCGCTTCCGGTTCGCGGAAGACCGCGCCGAGCGCGGAGGCGGCGGCGTTGGCGTAGAGGAGCTCCTCGGTTTCGAGCGAGAACACGGCGACCGCCGAGGGCGCGGCGTGCAGCACCTCCTCGGCGGCGTTGCCGCTCAGGAGCGCGTCGTCCGCGTCCGGGATCGGCGACGCGCTCGCCAGGAGACTGGGCGCGCCGTCCGACGCGTCGCCGATCGCGGTCAGATTGATCGAGAGCCGTCGCCGGCCGCCGAGGACCCGGAGCTGCGCGACATAGCCTGCGCCGCCATGGGCGGACGCGTGCGCCATCGCGGCCTCGACGACGGTTTGCTCAGCGTGACGCTGGCGCCACTCCGCGGCGGGCTGCGGCCCGTAGAGCGCCTTGGCCGCCGCGTTCTCGCGCTCGACCGCGCCGTTCGCGTCGATCACGCTCATGGCGAAAGGCGCCGCGTCGAAGACGCTGTCGGGCAATGGCGGCGGTTGTCGCCCTGCGCCGCCGTTGATTTGATGCGCGAAGCGCAGGAGATGCGGCGCGCGCGTCGGCTGATCGCAATGGAGCGTCAGGCCGGTCAGCCCGGCGACGTCGGCGACGAGGCGGACCTGGGCCTCGCCGCCGTCGAGGCGCGCCCTTGCCTCCACGCCCGCGCGCGTCATCGGATCGGACGGACCGAAGACCTGCGTGAAGAGTTCGACCTCGGAGGACGCGCCCCAAAGCGCGAGCGCGGGCGCGTTGGCGGCGCGAATGCGTCTGAGGCCCAGATCCCAGATCCAGACCGCAAGCGCGTTCTCCTGCTGCTCCCCGACATCCTGCGGCATCCGCGGCGGCTCCATCCGATGGCCGCCTTTCCCCTCCGGCGACCAGGAAAGTCCGGCCTGCGAGATTCGTGCCAGGAGCGAGAAAGCGCGGCGCGAAAGCCGGATCAGCGCGACTCCCGCGTCGCCGCCTCGGCGATCTCCGCCGCGGCGACGAGCTCTTGAGCGATCTCCCGCGCCTCCTCGGGCGGAAAATCGAGCTCGAAGACGCCGTTCTGGGTCGTCAGGATGATGCGGACCATCGCCTGGTCGGTCGGGCCGATCTGGACGGCGCCGGCCTCGTCGGCGAGGAGTTCGGTCGGCGTCGCGCCGCGCGGGCGACGCTTGGGGGGCTCAGCCATGGGGTTTCGCGCTCCGGCGATGAAATTCGGCTCTCGGTTTGGACGGATCTTGCATCGCGCGCGCCGGGCCGCTAGGTCAATCGCTCGCGACGCCGCCTTAGCTCAGTTGGTTAGAGCGCTAGATTGTGGATCTAGAGGTCCCCCGTTCGAGCCGGGGAGGCGGTACCATCCTCGGAAAGAGAGATGACCGGCGCCGGGCGGACTTGACGGCCCGCTGGCGCGAGCCGACGGCGATCTATTAATCGATGTTTATAATCGTTGCGCATCGGTAAAATATCGGCCCTGATATTTTCTGAATAAATGCGGCTTCCGTCTGCTAATTATTAGGGATTTTCGCGTCTTCTGGCTCCAGGTCCGAAACCAAGAGGGCGACGCGATGAAATGTCTTCTGCTTGCCGCGCTTGTTGCGCTTCCCACCGGCGCGGTCGCGTATGACCGTGCGGCCGAGATCACTGACGCCGACTTCCACTGCGCCGTCGATACGACGGGTCCGATCTGCGGGCGCCTTGTCGAGCGCGCCGATCACATGGGCGATTCGGCGATCCGCTCGATCCTCGCCGAACTGCCGAGCGACGAGAGCGTGAACGATCCGAAGCGCGCGCAGCGCGCCGACTTTCTCCACGGCGACGCCGATGAGCGCAAGCTCGGCGAAACGATGCTGAGCTCGAGCTTCGAAGCGTTCGGCGCCTACTTCACGAGCTTCGGCTTCGACGACCCGGCCGCCGTCGCCGGCGACTGGTCGAAGGCGGGCTCGAAGCAGACCTCGAGCGTCAGCCTCGCCGGCTGGAGCGACGATCGCGGCCGCGGCGCCGTCCGCGCCAACGGCGCGCGCGACGCGGTCTGGGAATTCGCCGGCCTCGAGGCGTCCGACTTCGAAGAGCAGCCGACATCGGCGCCGTCCTGGCTCCTCTCGGGCGTCGACGCCATCGTCGCCCTGCCGGATCTCATCGCCGGCGACGGCCAGCCGCCCGAGCCGAACACCGCCGCGATCGAGACCGCGACCGTTCGCGAAACCGCCGAGCGCGCGCTTTCCGAAGCCGAGCGCGTCGCCGACTGGGAGTTCCGCGGCCTCGACGCCTACGCGCCCTAGTCGAAAGGACGCAGGACGCGGCCTTTACGGGCCGCGCCCTGGTCTGCTCTTCTGCCTGCGCGACAGCGCGGTCGGAGATCCGGGCGCCTCTCGCGCCGGAACGAAGATCGGCGGCGGCGCTTCGGCGCTTCGGCGCGCAGAAGAGCGAGACGCATGGCCTATCTCCAGATCACGGACGAGGACCGGATCCTCTACGAGCTCGCGGCGCCGAGCCGGCGCGGCGCGCCGAGTTTCGTCTTCGTCAACGCGCTGACCGGCAGCCTGCAGGCCTGGGAGGCGGTCGTCGCGCCCGGGCTCCGCAGCGCGGGCTTCGGCACGGTGAGCTACAATTTCCGCGGGCAGGACGGGTCGTCCTTCGCGCCCGGGACGGAGCTGACGCCCGATCTGATCGTCGAGGATCTCGGCGCGCTGCTCGCCCATGTCCGGCCGGAACGGCCGATCCTGGTCGGGCTTTCGATCGGCGGATTGTTCGCGGCGCGCGCCTATCTCGCCGGCGCCGAGGCGGCCGGCCTCGTGTTTCTGAACACGCTGCGCGAGATCGGCCCCCGCATCGCCTGGATCAACGACGCGATGCCCAAGATCGTCGCCGCCGGCGGCGTCCAGCTCTTTCTCGACGCCTTGTTCCCGCTGCTCGTCAACGAGGAGTACGCGGCCGGAGCGCGGCCGAATTTCCTGAAGGGCGGATACGCGCCGCTCGATCCCGCGCATGGCCACGCCAACTTGATGCGCAACGCGGCGAGCGCCGACTGGGCGCTGCCCTATGAGGAGCTGAAGGCGCCGGCGCTCTCGATCACCGGTCTGCAGGACCGGGTGTTCCTCGATATCGAGGTCGTCGAACGACTGTCGGCGCGACTTCCGCATCTCCGGCGTGAGGAATGGGCGGACGCCGGCCATCTTCTGCCGCAGGAGCGGCCCGAACGTCTCGTCGAGAGCCTGACGCGCTTCGGCCGCGAGATCGAGGGCGCGCAGCGATGGTGATCCCGGCGCGCTACGCCTATGCGGCGGTGTTCATCGGCGTTTGCGGCCACGCGTCGTCGGAGTTCGTCGCCAAGGTCTCCGGCGTCGGCGGCGCCGAGGCGAGCGTTTGGCGTTACGTCATCGGCGGCGCCGGGCTCGCGCTCTGGGCGCTCGTCGCGCTCGGCCCGTCGGCGCTCTGGCGGCCGGTCCGCGAAGGCGGGCTCTACTTTCTCCTGGTCTCGCTCATCGGCGTCTCGGCGACCTATCTCGCGTTCCACTGGGCGCTCGACTACGCCAGCGTCGCGCAGGTCGCGACGGTGGTGACGACCATTCCGATCTTCGTCGCGCTCGCGAATTGGGTCGTCAACGGCGCGCGGCCGGGCTCGGCCAAGATCGCGACCGGCGGGCTCGCCTTCGCGGGCGTCGCGCTGCTGATCGCCGACGGCGCCGTCGATCAGACGGTCGGCGACGGCGACAGCCTCTACGGCGTGCTCCTGGCGACGTTCTGCGCCGCGGCGGGATCTTTTTACTCGGTGCTCGTCAAGCCGATCATCGCCAAGCATGGCGCGCTGCCGACGACGGCGTCCTCGCTCGTCATCGGGGCGGTCGGCCTGTGGCTCGCGGTCGGCGTCTTCTGGTCGATCTGGGTCGATCCGACCGCGCTGTTCGATCGGCCGCAGAGCGAGGCGTGGTGGTTGCTGACGCTCGGGATCTGGAACACCACGATCACCATGCTCTTCTGGTTCGGCGGTCTCGCCGCCGCGCCCGACATCACGCGGGCGTCCTATCTCTTCTTCCTCAAGCCGGTGATCGCGGCGTTCTTGGCCGTCGCCATCCTCTCGAACACGCTGACGCTTCTCCAGATCGCCGCGATCGTCGTCGTGACCAGCTCGGTCTTCGTCGAGATGTTCTGGAACCGGATCGCGGCGTCCTTCCGGCGGGCGCGGCCATGACAGGCGGCGGGCGCGAGGGCGTCGCGGCGCGCGTCCTTCGCATCGAGGGCCGCGTCCAGCGGGTCGGCTACCGCGCCTGGTTCGCGGCGCGGGCCGAGGATCTCGGAATGGTCGGCTATGTGCGCAACCTCACCGACGGCTCGGTCGAGGCGCTGATCGTCGGATCGGCGGAGGCGGTGGAGCGGCTGACGGCGCTCGCCGCCGACGGCCCGCTCGACGCGGTCGTGGCGCGCGTCGCGACGCGGGCGCCGGATCCGGGCCAACGGCTCGATCTCCAGGCCTTCCGCCAGGCGCCGACGGGCGATCCCGGCTCGGCGGCTTGAGACTCAGATCGTCGCGTAGGGCTCGGCTTCGATCTGAAAGAGGCGAAGGCGCGCCTTGGTGTCGGCGAAGAGCGGGAAGGTGCCGCGGATCACATAGAGGAAGGCGCGCTCGCGCGTCGGCGTGCGGCCGCGCGAATAGAGCGGCTTGCGCAGCACCGAGCAGGCGACGATCTCGCGATAGAGCGCGCGCAGGAACTCCGGATCGACCGTCTCGCACATCCATTGGTCGCGATACGTGCGCCGCTCGCGGAGCGCGTTGCGCTTGCCCTGGCGCAGCACCTTGAAGTCGACGCCGCCGTCGATCTCGATCGGCTCGATGTGCTTGGCCCAGGCGAAGAGCGGCTGCGCCTCCTCGGACTGGATGACGTCGCGCTCGTCCGGCAGGAGCTCGCCCTTGAGCAGGTTCTCGTAGACGGTCGCGAACCGGCGCACCGGATGCGCCTCGGGAATGGTCTCGAGCTCGACACGGACGAGCTGCGCGCCGGAGCCTTCGGCGCCCGCAAACACGTCGGCGTCGGCGGCGGGTGCCGTGTAGGCGGCGTCGCCAAGCGTCAAAGCACTCGAGAGCATCTGCTTCTCCCCGGGGAATACGGCGCTGTCCCGACGATACGTCGCGCTCGTGAACAGGCGGTAAAATCGATCGTATTTTGCGTAATCGGCGCCGGCGTCACGAGCAGCGCGAATGGCCGCATTCGCGGCAGGTGGCGCAGCCCTCGATCATCACCAGCGCCTGGGCGCCGCAATTCGGGCAGGCGCCGCCGAGGCGCCGCGCGGCGTCGACGTCCGACGCGTCGGTCTCGCGCCGGTCCAGGAAGCCGATCTCGCGCATGTGCCGCTCGATCACCTCGCCGATCGCCGCGAGGATCGACGGCGTGTATTTGCCGCCCATCCAAGAGCCGCCGCGCGGATCGAAGATCGCCTTCAGCTCCTCGACCACGAAGGAGACGTCGCCGCCGCGGCGGAAGACCGCCGAGATCATGCGCGTCAGCGCCACGGTCCAGGCGTAATGCTCCATGTTCTTCGAGTTGATGAACACCTCGAAGGGACGCCGTCGGCTGTCGACGATGATGTCGTTGATGGTGATGTAGGTGGCGTGCGGGCTGTCGGGCCAACGCAGCTTGTAGGTCGCGCCGATGAGCGCCTCCGGACGGTCGAGCGGCTCGCGCATATAGACGACGCTGGCGCCGCCGCTCTCGTCGATCTCGGTCGGCAGCGGCGCGCGCGTTTGGCGCGTCGCCTCTTCCGGCGCGGCGGAGAGCACCGAGCCGGTGACCGCGTTCGGCCGGTAGGTGGTGCAGCCTTTGCAGCCCGAAGCGTAGGCGTCGAAATAGACGGACTTGAACGCCTCGAAGGAAATGTCGGCCGGCAGGTTGATCGTCTTCGAGATCGCGCTGTCGATCCATTTCTGCGCTTCGGCCTGCATCGCGACATGGGCGGCCGGCGCGAGCTCCTGGGCGGTGACGAAATAGTCGGGCAGGGCGGCCTTGTCGCCTTTCCGCGCTCGATACGCGGCGACGGCGTAGTCGACGACCTTCTCGGCGCGCCGCGATCCGTCGCGCTCGATCACCTTGCGCTCGTAGTCGACGGCGAAGATCGGCTCGACGCCGGACGAGACGTTGCCGGCGAAGAGCGAGATCGTGCCGGTCGGCGCGATCGAGGTGAGGAGCGCGTTGCGCATCCCGTTCGCGGCGACGGCGTCGCGGATCTCCTCGGGCAGCTCCGCGATCGTCGCGCCGGCGAGATATTTCTCCTTGTCGAAGAGCGGGAACGGGCCTTTCTCGGCCGCGAGCTCGGCGGAGGCGGCGTAGGCGGCGTCGCGGAGGATCCGCAGCCACGCGCCGGCCTGGGCGACGGCCTCGGGATCGTCGTAGCGGAGCCGCAGCATGGCGAGCGCGTCGGCGAGGCCGGTGACGCCGAGGCCGATCCGCCGCTTCGCCTGCGCCTCCTTCTTCTGCGCCGCGAGCGGAAAACCGGAGATGTCGACGACGTTGTCCATCATGCGGACGGCGACGGCGACAAGGCCGCGAAGCCGCGTCTCGTCGATGCGGGCCTCGGGCTCGAAAGGGTTCTCGACCAACCGCGCGAGATTGATGGAGCCGAGCAGGCAGGCGCCATAGGGAGGAAGCGGCTGCTCGCCGCAAGGATTGGTTGCGGAAATGCTCTCACAGTACCAAAGGTTGTTGCGGGCGTTGACGCGGTCGATAAAGATCACGCCCGGCTCGGCGTATTCGTAGGTCGCGCGCATGATCGCGTCCCAGAGCGTCCGCGCCTCGACCGTCTTGTAGACCCGGCCGTCGAAGACGAGATCCCTTGGCGCGTCCGAGCGCACCGCCTCCATGTAGGCGTCGGTCGCGAGCACG